>NZ_CATKPT010000014.1:0-99089 GCF_949768125.1 Pseudomonas sp. IT-P253
GAAAAAAGCATCATCCCAGGCGGCATAAATTTGCACAGTTATTTTCGATTTAGAACACTAGAATAGGCCCACCTTTTTCGGAGCCAGAGCCTTTATGCCAGATCCGGTTGACGCCCCAGGGCTGTCAGAATTACCGCTGGACGACTTGGTGGCGTGTCATGAGTGCGATTTGCTGATGCGCAAGCCTGAGCTTGCCCATGGCGAGAAAGCCCTGTGTCCACGCTGCGGTTACGAGCTTTACGCGCATCGGCACAACGTTGTGCAGCGTAGTCTTGCCTTGGTCATCGCCGCTCTATTGTTGTATGTCCCGGCGAACTTTTTACCCATCATGCAGCTCCATCTACTCGGGCACTCGTCGCATGACACTGTCTGGAAAGGTGTTGTCGGTCTGTTCGATACGGGTATGCAAGGCGTGGCAGTCGTCGTGTTTCTCTGCAGCATGGGGATCCCGTTGCTGAAGTTGCTCTGCCAACTGGTCGTGCTGTTGAGTATTCGTTTTGATGTTGGACGCAGCTATGGCCTCCTGCTCTACCGCATTTATCACCATCTACGCGATTGGGGGATGCTTGAGGTCTACCTCATGGGCGTGTTGGTCGCGATCGTAAAACTGGCAGATATGGCGACCATTACCGTAGGTCTTGGCTTGGGCTGCTTTATCAGTTTGTTGTTGGTTCAGGTCTGGTTGGAGGTTGTGATGTCACCTCATCAGATCTGGCAGGCATTATCAGGAGAGGATGCCCATGCGGGCGATTGATGCAGGCATTCTGATTTGCGCGGAATGCCATGAATTGAATAAGCAGGAAGCCGACACTGACGAGCAAGTTTGCACCCGTTGTGGTGCCTTGGTTCACGCTCGTCGTCCCAACAGTCTAATGCGTACCTGGGCGTTGCTCGTCACCGCAGCGATCCTCTACATCCCTGCGAATGTGCTGCCGATCATGACGGTCAGTACCCTCGGTCAAGGTGATCCCAGCACCATCATGTCCGGCGTGATCCAGTTGGTTCAGCACGGCATGATTCCAATCGCCGCCGTGGTTTTCATTGCCAGTATCCTGGTCCCGACATTCAAATTGGTAGGCATCGCGCTGCTGCTGTTTTCGGTGCAGCGTCGCCAGCCGCTCTCTGCTCGTCAACGTATCTGGATGTATCGCTTTATCGAGTTCATTGGCCGCTGGTCGATGCTGGACATCTTTGTGATCGCCATCTTGGTGTCGCTCGTGAATTTCGGACGGCTTGCCAGCATCGAAGCCAATTTTGGCGCCATCGCTTTCGCCAGTGTGGTGATTCTGACGATGCTTGCCGCAGTTACTTTCGATCCCCGACTGATTTGGGATAACACGGAGTCGGACGACGACCATGACTGATTTGCCTACTGCTAAAACCCGACCGGCCTCGAACTGGTCTGCCATTTGGGTGTTGCCTCTGATCGCCTTGATCATCGGCGCCTGGCTCGGCTGGCGTGCCTACACCGAAACCGGCATCGAGGTTCAGGTGCGTTTTGAAAGTGGCGAGGGCATTCAGGCCAATAAGACCGAAGTCGTCTACAAAGGCATGTCGGTCGGTAAGGTGAAAACCCTCAAGCTCGACGACGAAGGCGCCTCCAAAGGTGTGATCGCCACCATCGAGATGAACAAGGACGTGGAGCAATACCTCAGAACCAGCACGCGCTTCTGGCTGGTCAAACCAAGCGTGACCCTGGCCGGCATCACTGGCCTGGAAACCCTGGTGTCGGGCAACTACGTAGCCATCAGCCCTGGTGAAGGCGAGCCGACTCGCAAATTCAAGGCCTTGGCCGAAGAGCCACCGTTGTCGGACGCCAAACCCGGATTGCACCTGACGATCAAGGCGGATCGCCTCGGCTCACTGAACCGCGGGAGCCCGGTGTTCTACAAACAGATCAAAGTTGGCCAGATCAAAAGCTACTTGCTGTCCGAAGACCAAAGCACGGTTGAACTCAAAGTTTTCATCGAGCCAACTTACGCCAAGCTCGTGCGCAAACACACGCGTTTCTGGAATGCCAGCGGGATCAGCATCGACGCTAACCTGTCCGGTGTGAAAGTGCGCAGCGAGTCGCTGGCCAGTATCGTTGCGGGTGGCATCGCGTTTGCCACACCGGAAAACCGCAAGGACAGCCCGCCCACCGATTCGAGTCTGCCATTCCGTCTCTACGAGGATTTCGACGCTGCCGCGGCCGGTATTCGGGTCAAGGTCAAACTCAGCGATTTCGAAGGTTTGCAGGCCGGTCGCACGCCGGTGATGTACAAGGGCATCCAGGTCGGCACGCTGAAAGCACTGAAGATCGATCCTGATTTGTCTGCTGCTACCGCTGAATTGACCCTTGACCCGCTGGCCGAAGATTATCTGGTCCAAGGCACTCAGTTCTGGGTGGTCAAACCGTCGATATCCCTGGCGGGCATCACCGGTCTGGAAGCCCTGGTCAAAGGTAATTACATCGCCGTGCGCCCCGGCGACAAAGGCGCAGCGCCCCAACGCGAGTTCGTGGCACGGCCCAAGGCACCACCGCTTGATTTGCGTTCACCGGGCTTGCACCTGGTGTTGTTCACCGAGAATCTCGGTTCGCTGGAAGTCGGCAGCCCGATACTCTACAAGCAGGTCAAGGTGGGTTCGGTGCAGAGCTATCAGTTCTCACGCACCAAAAAGCAGTTGGTGATCGGTGTACACATCGAGAAGGAATACGAAGGTCTGGTCAACGCCTCGACGCGGTTCTGGAATGCCAGTGGCATCACGCTGACGGGGGGACTCACCGGGGGAATCCAGGTCAAAAGTGAGTCGCTACAGAGTCTGATGGCCGGCGGCATTGCCTTCGAAACACCGGAAGCAAAAGCGCCGCTACAGAAACGTATTCCACGTTTCCGTCTGTTCGCCAACCATGACGAGGCCAACCAGAAAGGCACCGTGGTCACGATCAAGGTTGATCGCGCCGATGGTTTGCGCAGCGGCACACCTGTGCGGTTCAAAGGTCTGGATGTCGGCAAGATTGAAGATGTCGACTTCACGGATGACTTGCAATCGGTGATGCTCACTGCGCGAATCACCGAAGTGCCGGAGCGTATCGCCCGGGTTGGCAGTCAGTTTTGGGTAGTCAAACCAGAATTGGGGCTGATCAAGACTTCTAATCTGGAGACACTGGTCACCGGCCAATACATCGAAGTGCAGCCTGCAGCGAAAAACCTCGGTCCGCAGAAGGACTTTGTGGCCCTGGCCAATCCACCGGAAACCGCCAAACAAGAACCTGGTTTGAGTCTGGTCCTGAGTGCCGCTCGCCGTGGGTCGCTGAAAATCGGCGTACCGGTGACCTATCGCGAGGTCACCGTGGGCAAGGTGACAGGCTATGAATTGGGCGAGACCGCTGATCGTGTGTTGGTGCGCATCCTGATTGAACCGAAGTACGCGCCATTGGTGCGCAGCGGCACGCGATTCTGGAATACCAGCGGTTTCGGTTTTGACTACGGTTTGTTCAAAGGCGCGACGGTCCGTACTGAATCGCTGGAGACGCTGATTCAGGGCGGCATCGCTTTCGCCACGCCGGACGGTGATCGCATGGGGAACCCTGCACGGCCTGAGCAAACATTCCCACTGTTCGACAAGTTTGAGGATGAGTGGCTGACCTGGGCGCCAAAAATCGCCATCGGTAAGTAGCAGGCAGTTCATAGGGCGTCTGAGATGACGCCTTCGCGAGCAAGCTCGCTCCCACATTGAATCTATGTCGATCATGGCATTTGTGTACGACACCGATCCAATGTGTGCGAGCCTGCTCGCGAAGAGGCCCTGAAGTTCCCTGAAAGTCTCAAGCCAGCACACAAAAAAGGCCGCGATCCATTGGATCGCGGCCTTTTTCATGGCCTTCGAATAATGCGGATCAGACCGCGTCCAGTTCCGGTTCGTCGGCCTGCAAAACAACGGTCGCCTTCACTTCATCGTGACGACGGATGTACTTCCAGTCCGCTTCGTCGATGTAGATTCCGTTCGGCCCGCTGCCGCCTTCCAGGTCGATGGCGACACTGGCGCAAACCTGCGGCTTCACACTCGCCAGGATCGGCACGAAGCCCAGTTGCAGACTGGTTTCCAGCAAGGCTGCCTGGTTCTTTTCGTCGATGTCCGCCGCCTCGTCGAGGTAGTACGGCAGACGTACCCGGCCGGCCTGGTCGCGGTCCATCAAGTGCAGCAACAAGTACATGTTGGTGAGCGCCTTGATGGTCATCGTGGTGCCGTTGGAAGCGGCGCCATCGATGTCAGTGTGAATCACCGGCGGACCGTTGACCTTGGTGATTTCGAACGCGAGCTCGAACAAGTCCTTGAGGCCAAGCTGGTTGTGGTTTGCCGCCACCAGCCGTGCCAGATACTCCTTGGCCTCTTCGTTCTTATTGTCCTGATCGGCGCTTTGGCTCAGGTCGAAGACGGAGAGGGTTTCGCCTTCTTCGTACTGGCCGGCACTGTGGATGATCTGGTCGATATGCTTGAGCGCCTCCTTGTTCGGCGCGAGCACGATACGGAAACTCTGCAGGTTGGAGACCTGACGCTTGTTGATCTCGCGGTTGAACAGCGCTAGTTGGTGCTCAAGGCTGTCGTAGTCGCTACGAATGTTACGCAGGGTTCGAGCGATGTCGGTGACCGCCGCTCGGCGCGCCTTGCCCAGAGTCAGGGCTTCGTCGGTGCGGTGCGCGTACGCGTTGATCAACAATTGCAGACGACGCTCCATATCGTCTTCGCTGTCGAACTTGGCCACGCCTTTGAGGCGGACCTGAGCGTACAGCGCTTCGATCTGACCATCGCTGCGCTGCAACCCCTGCCAGCTGTCCTGATAGTCATTGAGCAGCGGCAGCAGGTTGTCCATGGAGTCGTCGATCGGGTCCATGAACGGGGTACCGAACGGCAGGTCTGCCGGCAACAACTGACGGCGGCGCAGCGCGTCGTCGAGCGTGCGTTGCTTGGCCTCCATATCGCCGATCTGCCGGCCGACCAGTTGCAGCTTGGCCGACAGTTGCTGGACACGCTCGGTAAAGGCGTCGCTGGAGCGCTTCAATTCATCCTGCGCGGCCTCCATTTGCGCCAGCTGTTCCAGTTTGTCGCCTTCCTCGGCGCTCAGGGTTTGCGCCCGACGGAAATCTTCCAGGGCTTTCTGCGCGTCCAGCACTTGCTGGTACAGCGCTTCAGTCTGGGTTTTGCTGGCCGCGCGGTCCGCTGCAACGGCTTGCTGTGTTTTCAGTTGCTTGAGCTCTTTGTCCAGGCGCTCTTTCTGATCGCGCAATGCCGCGCGGTCAGCCAAGGCTTGCAGCGCTGGAGGCTCGATGTGCGACAGGTCGATGGACAGACCCGGCACTTCGAAGCGCTCACCCTTGAAGCCATCGAGGATCAGCTCCATTGATTTGACCCACTGGCCGTCCTCGTCCAGCGCAATCCCGTGCTCGCCCAGCGGCAGGCTGAACAACGCACTGTTGAACAGGCGCATCAGGCGCTCTACATCCTGTTGCGAGAATTCTTCGCGCAGGCGGGCGTAGCTGTTGTTATCGGCATGATCGAGTTGTTGCTTGACCGACTTCAGGCGTTTTTCCAGATCCCGCAGACGTTCTTCCAAATCCTCGGCGGTGAATTGGCGCGACTGCGCCAGCGCACCGGCCAACTCATCGTGCGCGTCCTTGGCGGCGAGCAGTTGCTGCTCCAGGACTTTGACGTCATCGACTAAAGCAAAGCGATGCTTGAGCACCGACAGCTCGCCAAGCCAGCGCTGGATGCCGGTGATTTCCCGCTCCAGACGCATCAGTTCCTGAGTACCGCCGCGTTGATCGTTTTGCAACGCGTCCTGCTCGTTGCGGTAGTGCTCGGCCTGAATCGTCAGCTCTTCCTTGCGCGCACTGGCGTAGTCCGACCAGGTGCCGAGCAGGGAGTCGAGGAGAGGCGAGATCCGGTGCAATTTGCCGCGCAGGATGTTGCGCTGAGTCACGCCTGCCGCAAGGGCTTCGACCAACGGGCCAGCGGTGACCAGCGAGTTGTAGTCTTGCTCCATGCGTCGTACATCGCGGAATGCTTCTTCGCACGCGGCGATGTAGTCGACACTGCCGGAACGCAGGCTGTGTTCGAACGCATCGAGAAACAGCTGCTTGAGCTTGGCCGCTGTGATTTCGCGCATGTGCAGCAGGTTGATGAACAACGCGCGGAAAGTCTTAAGGCTTTGTTCACTGGTGGAGCGCAGCGGGATCAGCGTCAAGTCCAGCGGGATCGAGGTGTGACCGCCGACCAGCAAACGACGCAGTTCATCCGGCTTGAGTTCGTAGGCTTTCAGGCCTTCGCGCTCAAGGTTGGTGAACAGCTCTTTCTGGCGCAGGCAGGTGTCGTTCTTCTGGTAGTGGGCCAGGTCCAGTTTGCCGGCGTAGGCAAAGAACTGGTGACCGAAACCACCGCCCGGACCGCGACCGACCACGCCGATCACGTGTGGGCCGTGGGGCAGCGAGACTTCAACGAGGATGTAGCTGGTGTCTGAGGCGAAGTAGAAGCGCCGGGATTGTTCCAGGCTGTACTTGCCGAAACTCATGTCCGACATGCGCGCCAGAATCGGAAACTGCAAGGCGTTGATCGACGCGGATTTACCGAGGTTGTTCGCGCCGTAGACCGACAGCGGTTCTTCCAGCGGGAACAGGCCGAGGCTGTATCCGGCGGTGTTCAAAAGGGCGAAGCGGCGAATGCCGTAGCGTTCCTTGCTCATGCGTCGGTCTCCTGTTCTTCGGCAATGGCGCGGGCCATCGCGTCTTCTTCGCTTTCTTCTTCGAAGTCGCTAAGGTCCAGCGGATCATCGGTTTGCAGCAGCTTTTCGTCGCTGTCGTCATCGATCAACACCGGAACCGGCAGCGGTAGCACGCTGTGCAGGCTGGCCGCCAGATCGCGATCCTGCTGAACCGACAGGCAGACATCGAGGAATCGGTGCATCGGCGGCAGGAAACGGTAGACGCCGTTTTCTTCGCCGGCAAAACCGAGTTGGGTCATGCGGCGCATGATTTTTTCTTCGAGCTCTTCGACAGTCTGCACCTCCGCCTGGATGAACAGGTCGCGGTACTTTTCCAGCAACGACGGCAATTCATCGCGGCCAAGGCTGCCGCCGTCGAGTACGGCGACCGGGTCACGGCCCTGATCTGCCAGATGCTCGACGAGGATGAAGGTGAACAGCGCCAGACGTTGCGCCGTTTTATTGACCGCCGCAGCGGCGAGGTCCGGGACGAAGTAGTAGAAACCGCGGGTGTCGCAGACCAGTTCAAAACCCAATGCCTTGAATAGCGTGCGGTACTGGTCCTGGAAGTTCGACAGTTGTGCGTACAGTTCCGGGTCGCGGCGGCTTACGTGGTAGCCCTTGAACAGCTCGCGAAAGATCGGTGCCAGCTGGGACAGTTCGGATAGATCAAGTTGCATGGGAAGTACTTGCATAGAGGGTGCTCGCAGAATTCTCGGCGGCGGCGTCGTCGCCGGCCGAGAGCAGGGCGAAGGAGCGCAGGCTGACCTGGTGCTCGTGAGTGTGGTAGTCGCGACGTTCCAGACGCTCGCGTTTAAAGCGTTTTTCCCGCGACAGGCGCGAGAACCAATAAAGCAACTCGTCGGTGGCGCCGTCCGGCTCCTGCTCCAGCAGCCAGATCATCAGGTCCGGCATCGGCAGGGCGTCCTCGCAGCGTTCGAGCATTTCCCGAACCGTGCGTGGCGCGCGCGGTGCTTCGCCTTTCTGAGTCTTGTGGGCCTTGGGGAAACGCGCCGGTTTCGGCTCGAATCGGGCCAGTGCATACACGTAGGCCTCGACCTGACTGGCGCTGCCGAGGAACGTGCTTTGCGGGCGGGTGAACATTGGCATGGCGGCTTGCGGCACCGCGTCGATGCCTTTGCGGCGGATGGCCGCCAGCGCCAGCGCAGCACCACGGGTCACGGCGTTGTGGCGACGGGCTTCTTCACGTAGCGGCAGCAACAGTTCACGGGCGTGGCGCAGGGTCAACTGGGCGCTGGTCTGCATTTCGAGGATGCGCGCGTGGGTACGCAGCAGCATGTCGTCATCGACCAGATGGCCAAGACGCTGTTGCTCGGTGAGCATTTTCAGCAGGACGTTTTCGACCTTGCGCACGCCTTGTTCGAAGGCACCGTCGGCGTTCACCAGCTGAATCATCGGCTCGACGTATTCATCCCAGGTCGCCAGCACTTCAGCGTAACGCTGACGCAACGGAATCTGCCGGTCGCTGGTCTTGGCGCGTTCGGCGACAGCCACCAGGGCCTGTTCATCGTTGGCGAGCTTCTTCAGCACGTCTCGCACACGCATGTCGAGCAGGCGCAACTGGCGCGCCAGGTCGTCGCCGTCGCGGATGTCGAACGCGTCCTGAATGTAACCGGCCAGGCGCTCGAGGTGGCGTAAGTAGGCTTCGATTTCCAGGCAAAGGCCCAGACGGTGCTCACGGCGCAGGTAAGCGAGGAAGTCATGGATCTGCGCGTTGAGCTCGAAACGGTTCGGGCTTTTCGCCACGGGAACCAGAATGTCGAGGCGGATCCACACGTCCAGCAGGCTGGTGATGTCCTGCGGCGTACTGTCGAGTTGCTGGGCGGCCAACTGTGAACGCAGTTCGTTGAGGCTCAAGGTGCCTTGGTCGAAGTGCTCGCACAGTGGCTCCAGAAGTGCCCAGTGTTCAGCGAGGGCGCGCAAGACGCGCTTGGGTTCGATCATCGGAATGGCCGGCTGGTTGGCGATTAAAAGCCGCGATTGTACTTCATCGAAGGCGCGGCGCTTCACTCTCGGGACGGACTGTAGGTTTTCTATCGATCAAGCGCGGGCGATCTTGAGCGAAGGGCGGTAGAATCACCGCACTTTAGTTATCCACAAGTGGCCGACCTTTGCTTATCGAGTCCCGTCGCCGCGCTTATTTGACCGCCATGCAGGTGGTCAACTGGCTGCCGCGCACCGAATTGCCCTTCGCCGCGCCCTCGCGCCCCGAGCTGCTGGAGATGCCCGAGCCGTTGGTCATCGTCCCGGTGGCGCCGGCTCCGGTGGCTGAAGCGTCAGTGGAACCTGTGATCAAGCCGGCGGAGCGGGTGAAGATCGAGGCCCCGCGGCCATCGTTGGCCAGCACACGCACGAACGCCAAGGTCGAGGAAGAGGAGGCGCCGGTCGCGGTCAAGGCGCCGGTCGTGCCGCCACCTCGTTTCGCCCTGCAATTGCTGCGCGCCGGCCGTTGCTTGCTGCTGGTGGAGTTACCCACAGGCGAAACGTTCCAGACGCGTGATCCCGCGTATCTGCTGCTCAAGGACATGCTACGGGCAGCCGGTCTGCCGGACAGCCCGCAGATCATCGGCGAGCCGGTGCGCTGGCCGCTGCTGGCTCGGGGCACCATGGATCAGGGCCCGGAAGCCGCTCGAGACTTTGTGCAAGGTTTTCTCTCGGCCCGGCTGGAAGATGCTCCCTGCGTCTGCGTGTGGCTGATCGGCCTGCCAGCGGTGCGTTTTGCCGGCGAGGCGAACGCCGAATCGTTCAACCGTGAACTCCAGGTCGAAGGCCTGGGCTCGGTCTGGGCCCTGCCGGGCCTGGAATTATTAATGGAAGAGCCACAGCGTAAAGCTGATGTCTGGCAAGCCATGCGTCGGCTGATGACGCGCTGGAAAGAATCGAATGAGTGAGGCTGTATCGTTCCGCCCGATGACCGAAGCGGATCTGGACGCTGTCCTGAAAATTGAATACGCGGCCTACAGCCATCCCTGGACCCGCGGGATTTTTCTCGATGGGCTGGGCAAGTACCAGATCTGGCTCATGTTCGAAGGCGAGCAGCAGGTCGGCCATGGCGTGGTGCAGATCATTCTTGATGAAGCCCATTTGCTTAACATCACGGTCAAACCGGAAAACCAAGGCCGCGGGCTGGGTTTGACGCTACTTGAGCATCTGATGTCGATTGCCTACAAGGCCCAGGCGCGGGAGTGTTTTCTCGAAGTGCGCGACAGTAATCGGTCGGCGTTTCGGTTGTACGAGCGGTTTGGATTTAACGAGATTGGGCGTCGACGTGACTATTATCCGGCTGTTGGTGGGCGGGAAGATGCAGTGGTCATGGCCTGCACCCTCGTCGACTGAATACCCGATACGACTACATTGATAACGTTCAGCGATTACCGTCTATCGGATCGCGCTCTGCCATCTCTGCCTCATCCAACCCATTGCCACCCCCAATGTCGTCTTCATCGACAATGCTTAAATCCCAATCGGCCTGGCCACCTTCCCCGGCTTCGTGGGCATCCCGGGCGCCATCCTCGCGGATCAGGTTTTCCGGGCTCAGGTCGTCGTCGGTGGATTCATGGTCATCGGTCGAGGCGCCGGCTTCACGCAGTCGATGGCGGATCATCAGTCGCTCGCGCGCTGTTGCCGGCAGTTCGTCGCCAATTTTGGCGCTCGGTTCTTCCTCGTCGAAATCCAGCTCGTGCATCGATCCCATGCGGTCTTCATTGTCATCAATGGGTTCGGGTTGCACCGCATCGAAAGGACGTCGTGAATCAGTCATGGCAATTCCTCATACTGTGGGCCTTACTACGGTAGACCCGCTGGGCTGTCGAGAATTCCACCGACATGGAGCGCCAGCCAGCCGTTGGTGCGTCAGGGCATCAGGGGGATCTACATCTCGCGCGTGACCCCGACGGACGGTTGTAAGTCAAAGCAACGCATCATTCTCGAGGCTTTATTGTATGAACGAATTACAAGATCTGATTGATAACAATGAGCGCTGGGCCGACGCGATCACCAAAGAAGATCCTGATTTCTTCGCCAAGCTGGCCCGTCAGCAGACGCCGGAATACCTGTGGATCGGCTGCTCTGATGCGCGTGTGCCGGCGAACGAGATTGTCGGCATGCTGCCGGGCGACTTGTTCGTACACCGCAACGTGGCCAACGTGGTGCTACACACTGACCTCAACTGCCTGTCGGTGATCCAGTACGCGGTGGATGTGCTCAAGGTCAAACATATCCTCGTCACCGGGCATTACGGCTGCGGCGGCGTGCGCGCTTCGATGCAGGATCGCCAACTGGGCCTGATCGACGGCTGGCTGCGCTCGATTCGTGATCTCTATTACGAAAATCGCGAAGAACTGGCCAAGTTGCCAACCGAAGAAGAGCGGGTCGACCGCCTCTGCGAACTCAATGTGATCCAGCAGGTGGCCAACGTCGGCCACACCAGCATTGTGCAAAACGCCTGGCATCGTGGGCAGAAACTGTCGATCCACGGTTGCATCTACGGCATCAAGGACGGCCGCTGGAAGAGCCTGAACACGACCATCAGCGGGTTCGAGCAACTGCCGCCGCAATACCGCTTGCGTCCGGTCGAAGCGTTGTAAAGCCTTTCAGCACAGACGCTTTCCCGCGTCAGCCATCGCGCGGGAAAGTCATGCATCGTTTACAAGTGAGGAGCGGGTATCGCGGTCTTGGGCGCCGGGGCCTTGAGCTGTTTGAGTTGGGATTTGATCGGTGGTGTTGCGCACTTGGTCATCGCCTGTTCAGGCGTGAGATTGCGGATCGAGGTGTAGAACAGTTCGCAGGTTTTTTCTTTCTGGGTCACTTGCCAGGTCTGGGTGCAGCTTTTCAGCTGAACTTGAGGGTCAGTGCCCGGTTTGCTACCCATGCCGGCCTGCCAGCAAGCGGCGCTCAAATCTTGCCCCATGACCTTCAAGCCTGCAGCGTCGGCCTTGGCCTGTGCATCATCACCGGTGTAGGTTGCGGGGTCAGCGGCGTACCAGATGTAGCTTGGGTGGTTGGAACCCAGCACCGGCACGCTCACCCCTGTACTCGGACTGATCGTTGCCAATCCCAGCACGCTCACTGTCGGCCCGTATTGCTGTTTGATCCAGTTACGCACCGGTGCGCCGAAGGCGACCATCGGTAACGTAGCACCGCTGGCGTTCTGGCTGATGTCCTTGACCATGGTGGTCTGGTAGTCCTTGAAGTAGTCATAGACGCCTTCCAGATCCTTGCCTGCGTTGGAAGGCGCGGCAATCGGTGCGATGTCGATGATCGTCTGGTAGCCCGGCGTCTGGTCTGCGGGGATGCCGTTGTCGGTGAGCAACGTGGCCCAGCGATCCGTGGTGGCAGACCTCAGGTAGTCCTGTGCCTGGGTCAACGAGTAATCCGGGGGAAAGTGCAGCAGTTCAACGCTTTTGCGGTTGTCCAGCGCCATGCCCAGTGGCAGAAACAGATACCAGCTGTAGGCCCACTTGCCATCGGCATTCAGTTTGCTGGCGCCGGTGTAGGCCAGATCGCCGGCATCGAGTAGCGCTGCCAACGGTTTTTCATAACCCTTGGGCACGCCCGTGATTTCGGCGTAGAGCTGATCGTTATCGGTTTTCACCAGGACCTTCGCCGCGCTGTAGCCATCGCGTTGCACGCTTTGGGTCAGGTAATGCTCGACAGTCTGTTCCAGTGTCCAGTTGCGAAAACAGATCACGTTGCAGTTGTTGGGGAAGGCAAACAGGCGGGTGACGCGTTCGGTGCTGCCCAGCTTCAGGTCGACATCGGCGTGGGCGGCGGTGCTCAGGGTGAGAGCGGCAAGGGTGAGTTTCGCAATTTTGAACATGCTCAGATCCTTTTCAGCGATGGGCCCCAGGACAGGGACGAGCGTCATACTGGATCAGCAAGGGTAGACAGAGAAGTGGTATGAAACAGAATTATTGTGATGAGCCGGGAACGCAGACAGATAGCCCGCCGCTCGCTCGCGGCGGGCCTACTTTTGGTTGCGGTGTTACAACTGATGCAGGGCTAAATCACTTCCCACGCGCAAGTACTCCACTTGGGCAACTCCGAACCTGTTTGTAAGACCAATCCATGTACAGGCATTCGTCCCTTGGTAAGGGGCGATGCCATTTTCAGTCAGCTCGTAAAGTGCAAGGCTTTGGTCAAATCACCCATCGGTTGCTGCCCACGAGCAATCATCGCTTCATCGCGTTGCTTAAGCCCGTCGAGCTTCTCCAGCCCGAACACCCGGGTGATCAGTCGCAGAATCGACGCCGTGTCATAGACTGTGTGATCCACCGTGCCTTTGCGCGCAAAGGGCGATACCACGAGCGTCGGCACCCGCGAACCCGGCCCCCAGCGATCGCCCTTGGGCGGTGCGACATGATCCCACCACCCACCGTTCTCATCGATCGTGACCACGACCACCATGTTTTTCCACTGCGGACTTTCGCGCAGCACTTTCAGGGCGCGGACGATGTGCCGGTCGCCAGACGCTACATCAGCGTAACCAGCGTGCATGTTCAGGTTGCCTTGGGGTTTGTAGAAACTCACTGCCGGCAGTTTGCCGGCCTCGGCATCGGCGAAGAATTTGTTGCTGCTCGACTCATCGCCCAGGCCAGCGTCACGCAGACGTTTGCTGCGCTCGGTCGGGTTCTCGGGGCCTTGCTGTTTGAAATAATTGAACGGCTGATGGTGGTACTGGAAGTTCGGGATTTTCGGAATGCCGCCGGAATCCTTGTATTGATCCAGGGTCGCCTGCCAGCCGCCGGCGTACCAGGCCCAGTCGATGTTCTTTTTCGACAGTTTGTCGCCGATGTGCTCGTGGGTTTGCGGGACCAGCACGTTCGGCAAATCTGGCTTGGCGTAGGCTGGGCGTTGTGGGTCGCGAATCCAGGTCGGCCAGTACGGCGGGGCGAGCGTGTTGACGCCGTAGCCATCTGGCGTCAGCGCGCTGGGACCGAATTGTGGTGGACCGGTCATGGCGCTGGCCGGGGATTGCTCCAGCGGCTTGAGGCGCGGGTCCGCCGGATCGTCGCTTTGCAGCGTAGCGATCTGCGACTTGGCCACCGAGTTGGCGGCGTCGGGATAGAAGGGTGCGGTGGCGCTGATCAGATACTGGTGATTGAGAAACGAGCCACCGAAAGCACCCTGGAAAAAGTTATCGCAGAGCACAAACTCCCTGGCAACGTCCCACAAGCGCAGGGAGTATCGACTCTGCGCGTAATGGCCCATGGTCAGTCCGCCGGAGTCGGCCCAGGCGACAAAACCGTCATTCTTGCCGCCGTTGATCTGCATCTGGTTTTGATAGAACACATGCCACAGGTCACGCGTCACCAGACCGAACGGCAAGTCTTCACCGTTCAGGCCTTTGAGGGCGAACGGCGCGTTGGGCAGATGTTCCTGAAACTGGGTTGCGCTTGGGTAAGTGACGCCATCGAGGGTTTGCGGGCCAATCTGCAGCACGCCACCCCACACCGGCGGCAAAGTCTGCAACAGACTGTCATCGCGATCACGTTGTTGATATTCGGCAGGCTTGAGGGCTGACAACGGTTTCTCGACGCCGGGGAAGTCGCCGAACAGGTTGTTGAAACTGCGGTTCTCGGCGTAGATCACCACTACGGTTTTCACCTGATCGTGCAGCGCTTTGTCCATTTCCGCCGGCGACAAGGGACGTTCTACCGGCTTGCCTGATTCATCGCCATGTTGACCGCATGCGCCGAGCGTCGCACCTGCGCCAAGGACTGCAACACCGCCGAGGAAGCGTCGGCGACTGGTGTCGGTGGGGTTATCGGATTCAGGGGAAGGAGCGTCGCTGCCGTCTTTTTCGTCGTTCATGCCGAATCCCTTTTTTTCAAGGATGTTGCAGTATGTTTCGGCGGGACGCTAGCAGTGGAATGTGACAGAAGGGTTACAGGCGGTGCAGTGTTTACCTGTCCCAAGCACTGCTAGACTGGGGCAATACTGGTATTGGCAAAGGTCAACCATGAGACCCTCTATCGCACTGAATCTAAAACGAGCAGCTGTCCGCGAGGTTGTCGGCCGATTTCCCACCTCCAATCCACGTGTATTCGGTTCCGCATTATTCGGCACGGATAAAGAGGGGAGTGACCTGGATTTGTTGGTGGATGCTCTCCCTGGTGCCACGCTTTTCGACCTGGGTGGGCTTCAGGTCGCGCTCGAAGATTTGCTGGGGGTCAGTGTTGATCTGCTGACGCCGGGAGATCTTCCATTGAAGTTTCGCCAGCAAGTGCTTGAGCAGGCTTGTCCCGTATGACCGATCACCGTCTCGGCGACTATCTTGACCATATGCGTCAGGCTGCTAGTGATGCGTTGGTGTTTGTCGAGGGTATGTGTAAAGAAGAGTTCCTCGACGACAAGCGCACTCAGCAAGCCGTCATCATGAGCCTCATCATTATTGGAGAGGCTGCGACCAAAATCATGGATCGCTACGCCGAGTACACCACGCAGAACACTCAGGTCCCATGGCGAAGTATGCGGGGCATGCGTAATCGCATTGCTCACGGCTACTTCGATATCAATCTGGAGGTGGTGTGGGATACGGTTCAGGCGGCGTTGCCTGAACTTCTGAAGGTGTTACCCTCCGTTCAAACCTGATTGCACCTGCTCCACAGCAGGTGCAATCAACTTCAGTTATGGCATCACCGGCGCCGTATATGTCAGCGTCGTCCCCAGCGCCCACAGCAGGAACAGCACGAGCGGCGTGTGCACCAACAGTTGCACGAACGAAAAACCGATCAAGTCCCGCGCCTTCAACCCCAGCACACCGAGCAGCGGCAACATGTAAAACGGGTTGATCAGGTTCGGCAGGGCTTCGGCGGCGTTGTAGATCTGTACGGCCCAACCCAAGTGGTACTTGAGGTCGGTGGCCACTTGCATCACATACGGCGCTTCAATGATCCATTTACCGCCGCCGGACGGGATGAAGAAACCCAGGATGGCCGAGTACACACCCATCAGCAGCGCATAGGTGTCGTGGGACGCGATGCTGACGAAGAAGCTCGAGATGTGGTGCGCCAGAGTTTGAGCGTCAGCGCCTTTGACGGTGGTCATCAGCGCAGCGATCGAGCCGTACAACGGAAACTGGATCAACACGCCAGTGGTGGTCGGCACCGCACGGGCGACGGCGTCGAGGAAGCTGCGTGGGCGCCAGTGCAGCAACGCGCCGAGCATCAGGAACAGAAAGTTGTAGGTGTTCAAGCCCGAAATGGCACTGATTGCCGGTTTGGTCGCGAACTCATGAAACAGCCAGCCCGCGGCCAGCAACACCAGCAGAATCGTCAACAGCGGGCTGTGTTCCAGCCATTCGCCGGGGCGGGTGCGCGGTTGCAGCGGCGGCAGATTGAAACTCGGGTCGATGCCACATGCTTTGGCATCACGTGCCGTATTCGGGCCGGGGGCGGTAGCGTACGCAATGATCAACGAGATGATGATCAGCGCCAGCAACATCACGCCGGACTGCCAGAGAAAAATCGTTTGGGTGAAGGGAATGAAGCCGGTGATCGACAGAATCGACGGTGGCAGACTGGCCGGGTTGGCCTGCAGTTGCGCGGCGGACGACGACAGGCCCAAGGCCCACACGGCGCCAAGGCCGAGATACGCGGCAGCGCCGGCAGCGCGGTAATCCATTTTAAGATCGGTGCGGCGGGCGAGGGCGCGCACCAGCAAACCGCCGAATACCAGCGATAAGCCCCAGTTCAGCAGCGACGCGACCATGGAAATCAGCGCCACCCAAGCCACGGCGGAGCGGCCGTTTTTCGGAATGCGCGCCAAGCGGTCAATCAACTTCACCGCCGGTGGCGAACTGGCGACCACATAGCCACCAATCACTACGAACGCCATCTGCATGGTGAACGGGATCAGGCTCCAGAACCCGTCGCCGAACGCCATGGCAGCGTCGGTGGGTTTGGCGCCCATGGCCATGGTTGCCAACGCAACGAAAATCACCGCCAGAGCGGCAAATACCCAGGAGTCGGGGAACCAGCGTTCGGCAAAACTTGAGCAGCGCAGGGCAAAGCGGGCATAGCGGCTATCTTCGATATCAGCGGCCACGGGAGTACCTCGAGTTCTTATGTTTATTGTGATCTTCAGGGCAGCAAACGCCCATTTGGACAGTTACCCACAGTAAAACAATAGGACGCTTTTTGCGGCGTTGTTTTGGGCGTCCAGGACTATGGTCTAACGGGTTGTCCGTGGGCGCGTTTGCGTAGACCATGGGCGCCTTGGTTTTTTTGCCGATGCCAGAGTTCTTTTTCATGACTGCCAACACCGATTCGCCCCCGGCGCCATTCAACCGCTCGGACTACAAAACCCTGGGGCTCGCCGCCTTAGGCGGGGCGCTGGAAATCTACGACTTCATCATTTTCGTATTTTTCGCCCTGACCCTCAGTCAGTTGTTCTTCCCACCGCAAATGCCCGAGTGGCTGCGGCTACTGCAAAGCTTCGGGATTTTTGCCACTGGCTACCTGGCGCGGCCACTGGGCGGAATTCTGATGGCGCATTTCGCCGACAGACTGGGGCGCAAGAAGGTCTTCAGCCTGAGCATCCTGATGATGGCGCTGCCGTGCCTGCTGATCGGCATCATGCCGACCTACGCGCAAATAGGTTATTTCGCGCCGCTGCTGCTGTTAGCCCTGCGAATCCTCCAGGGTGCGGCGGTCGGTGGTGAAGTGCCTAGCGCCTGGGTGTTTGTCGCCGAGCATGCACCGGTCGGCCATCGCGGTTATGCGTTGGGCTTTTTGCAAGCGGGGCTGACCTTTGGGTATTTGATCGGTGCATTGACGGCGACGTTGCTGACACTGGTGTTTACGCCTGCCGAAATACTTGATTACGCCTGGCGTTATCCGTTCCTGTTGGGCGGCGTGTTTGGCGTGATCGGCGTCTGGCTGCGTCGTTGGCTCAGCGAAACCCCGGTGTTCATGGCCATGCAGGCGCAACGCGACGCCGCTGTCGAACTGCCATTGCGCACGGTCTTGCGTGAACATCGCCTGGCAATGCTGCCAGCGATGATCCTCACTTGCGTGCTGACATCGGCAGTGGTGGTATTCGTGGTGATTACCCCGACCATGATGCAGAAAACCTTCGGCATGACCGCAGGCCACACCTTCGCACTCAGTGCCTTGGGCATCGTTTTTCTGAATATTGGCTGTGTGCTCGCCGGGTTGTTGGTCGACCGCATCGGGGCGTGGCGCACGGTAATGCTTTATAGCTTGCTGCTGCCGTTGGGTATCGGCGTGCTTTATACCTGTCTGATTATGGGCGGTCACTGGATCGGCCTAGCGTACTCGATTGCCGGCCTCAGTTGCGGGGTGGTTGGCGCGGTGCCGTCGGTGATGGTCAGCCTGTTTCCTGCGCGAATTCGCGTCTCTGGCATTTCCTTTACTTACAACATTGCCTACGCCGCATGGGCGAGTGTCACGCCGCTGTTGCTGATCGGCCTGATGCCGTGGAGTCCATGGATCTGCGTGATTTTCTGTGCAGTGATGGGGGCGGTAGGCGTGGGCAGTGCCGCGTATTTTGGCGCACGGATGCCGAGCGTCGGAAGGTGCTCAGCGGCTGGCGCGATCTGATTTAAGGCAGCGAAGTGCCTCAGGCGAAACACGCTCTTGGTAGCAGCTGGCGAAGCCTGCGTTCGGCTGCGCAGCAGTCGTGAAATCAGGCCGCGCGGTGTTTCAGGAAGACCTCACTCTCAGGTTTTACGACTGCTGCGCAGCCGAACGCAGGCTTCGCCAGCTGCTACAGATCGCGTTAGGGCTTAATTGACTGGCATTAAGCGCCTGCCCCTCATTTATTTTTGTAGGACAAACCGCAAACGCTCTTCAGAAAACATTTCCAAAGCCGATGGCTAGGCTGCATTCCGCTTTCTATCCCTGTCCATCGGTGCTCTCAATGTTCAACAAACGCTTGAAGCAAGAGTTGTCGGCTCTTCGCGAAGAACTCTCCAGCCTTCAGCAAGTGAAGGAAAGTCTGGAAAGCGAGATGCTGGTCCTGACCCTCGATCCCGATGGACGGATTCAGTCAGCCAACCAAAACTTCATCGGCGAGATGCTCTACAAAAGCAATGACCTGATCGGCCGACACATCGAAGACATCGTCCCGGCCCATGTGAAATCGGACGAGTTCCATCACCGCTTCAAGGCCTCGCTGACCCGTGGCGAGCACTTCGCCGGTGCGGTGCGTTTGTTGCGTGGTAATGGCCAGGAAGCCTGGCTGCGCTCGATTGTGCAGCCGGTGCGGTCGGCGGACGGCCGGATCAGGCAATTCGCGATTTTCTCCAGCGACCTGACCCGTACCATTGAGGCGTCCCGTGAGCACGAGAACCTGATCGGCGCGTTGGTGCGCTCGACCGCGGTGATCGAGTTCGATCTTGATGGTCAGGTGTTGACGGCCAACGACCGGTTCCTCAGCGGCATGGGGTACAGCCTGGCGCAGATCAAGGGTAAACATCACCGAACGCTCTGCGAGCCGCAGGAGTACAACAGCGCCGAGTATCAACACTTCTGGCAGCGCTTGAACGCCGGTGAGTTCGTGGCCGGCCGTTTCAAACGCGTCGACAGCCATGGCCGTACGGTCTGGCTGGAGGCGTCCTACAATCCGGTGGTCGATGCCAACAACAAGCTCTACAAAGTGGTGAAATTCGCCACGGTGATTAGCGATCAGGTCAAGCAGGAGCAGGCCGTCGCCGAAGCGGCCAACATCGCCTACAGCACCTCACAACAAACCGACAATAGTGCTCAACGTGGTAACGCCGTGGTCACACAAGCGGTGAATGTGCTGCGTGATCTTGCCAAACATATGCAAACCGCCGGCGAAGGCATCGAAGCCCTTAACGAGCAATCGCTGGTGATCGGCACCATCGTGAAAACCATCAGCGGCATTGCCGAACAAACCAACCTGCTGGCACTCAATGCGGCCATCGAAGCGGCTCGGGCTGGCGAACAGGGGCGCGGTTTTGCCGTAGTGGCGGACGAGGTCCGGCAACTGGCATCACGCACCAGCCAGGCCACCGATGAAATTGTCGGCGTCGTGCGCCAGAATCAGGAAATGGCCCGCAACGCCGTGGCCCTGATTACCGACGGCAAACTTCAGGCTGAACAGGGCCTGGCGTTGGCGGCAGAGGCCGGCACGGTGATCGTCGAAATTCAGGACGGTGCGCAGAAAGTGGTGAACGCGGTGGGGCAGTTTGCCAATCAGTTGGCGAGCTGATGCCATCCGGGCGGATATCGCTACAATCGGCTCTTTTCCAAGGAGCAGCCATCCATGAGCGTTTCCCATCGTCGTCCGGTTCCGTTGTCCAAGGCTTATCGCCTGCTCAATCACGGGCCGACCGTGCTGGTCAGCGCAGCTCACGATGGCCTGCGCAATATCATGGCCGCCGCCTGGGCCATGCCGCTGGACTTCGAACCACCGAAAATTGCCGTGGTGCTGGATAAGTCCACCTGGACCCGGCGGCTGCTGGAAGGCTCCGGTACGTTCGTGCTGAACATACCCTGTGCGGCCCAGGCCGATATCGTGCAAACAGTCGGTTCGACATCCGGCCTTGAATTGACTCAGGGCCAAGGTCGGGACAAGTTCCAGGTCTATGGCTTGCAAACCTTCAGTGGCGAGTTGATCGATGCACCGATGCTCGAAGGCTGCGTCGCCTGGCTGGAATGCCGGCTGCTGCCGGAGCCGGGCAATCACCAGCAGTACGATCTGTTCCTGGCCGAAGTGATTGCCGCTCAGGCAGACGAACGCGTATTCAGCGAAGGCCGCTGGCACTTCGAAGGGCAAGACGCATTGCGTACCTTGCACCACGTGGCTGGCGGGCATTTCTTGAAGATCGGCGATCCTGTGGACGGCAAAACCTTGCAGGTGTAAGCCGGCTGCTGTTCACACCCACACGTCATTCTGCGCGGTGCGGTCGCCACCTTCGCTGCCAGTGTTCAAGACCCCCTTGGGTTCGATCAGCAGCAGTTTTACCTCCTGCCCGGCGAACGGTTTGTGCTCGACGCCCTTCGGCACCACATACATTTCGCCCGCGTTCACCAACACATGGCCATCGCGAAAGTCGATGCGCAACTGGCCTTCCAGAACGATGAACGCTTCGTCGGTATCGAGATGGTCGTGCCAGATGAAATCCCCCAGCAGCTTCACCACCTTGAACTGGTAGTCGTTCATTTCAGCAATGACCCGAGGTGACCAGTACGTAGCGATCCTGGAGATTTTTTCAGCGAAGTTCAGGCTGTCGTAAGTTTGCATGATGCGGCGCTCGTGGTTGATCGTGAAACCACGATAGCCCGAGCATCGGTGCGCTTCTTGTACGATTGTGTGTGGCTCAACGACGGAGCATTTTCATCCAGCGGGCCGGCGACAGTCCGTAGGTTTTGCTGAATTGCCGGGTCATGTGGCTCTGATCGGTGAAGCCGGCGATCAGCGCGGCGCTGGCCAGTGTCTGGCCCTGAATCAGCAGTGAGCGGACCAGGTCCAGGCGGCGCATCGTCAAGTAGCGATACGGACTGGTGCCGAATAACAGGCGAAAATCCCGCGACAGACTCCAGCGATCCCGACCGCTGTGCTGCGCCAGCTCTTCCAGTGTCACGGTGCGATCCAGAGCGCTGTGTATGAACTCCCGCGCGCGCTCTGCTGCCACATAGTCGAAGCTCGGGCGGGTGACCGATACTGCGCAAGCATTGCTCAAGGCTTGTGCCAGATCGAACAGCGCGTCCTGCTCTTCCAGTGGATCAAGGGGGCAATCGAGGCTTCGCAACAGCACGGCGGTGGCGGCAAACAGTCGAGGGTCGGTCGACAGGCCGTTTTGGATAAACGGCAGCGGCTGACCGCCGAGCATCTGCTGGATCAGCGCCGGCTGGATGTACATCATTCGGTATTTGAAACCGGCCTCCGTGCCGGCCTCACCGTCGTGGACTTCGTCCGGGTGCAGCACCATCGTCCCGCCCGGCAGGCTGTGGCGCCAGCCGCCGCGATACTGAAAACTCTGCACGCCGGCCAGGGTAAGACCGATGGCATAGGTGTCGTGACGGTGAAGGTTGTAGCCGTGACCTGCAAAAAACGCTTCGAAACGCTGAAGCCCGCCAACGTCTGGCGCGCGGTGGAACCAGTCGATGGGACGTGTTTGCTGGGTCATGGACGTCGCTGTCTTGAGCTCGATGCAGGTTACGTTACCCCAGAGCTCCGCCACCTGTCTGCTGCCGATCCAACCATCCGATTGGTAGAAAATTACGGGCTAATGTTGCAAGGTGCTGCCTATTCTTTTTAACCATGGAGACGCCGGTGTGAGCAAACTGCGGGTAGGGATTATTTTTGGTGGCCGTTCGGCTGAGCACGAAGTGTCTTTGCAGTCGGCGAAGAATATCGTCGATGCACTGGATCGCTCGCGCTTCGATCCGGTGTTGATCGGTATCGACAAACAAGGTCACTGGCACCTCAACGACCCGTCGAACTTCCTGCTCAATCAGGAAAACCCCGCACTGATCGCCCTGAATCAATCCAACCGTGAACTGGCCGTCGTACCGGGCAAGGCCAGTCAGCAATTGGTAGAAACGTCCAGTCAGGAACTGCTGGGGCACGTCGATGTGATCTTTCCGATTGTCCACGGCACCCTGGGTGAGGACGGTTGCCTGCAAGGTTTGCTGCGCATGGCCGCTCTGCCGTTTGTCGGCTCTGATGTACTGGGCTCGGCCGTTTGCATGGACAAGGACATCAGTAAACGCTTGCTGCGTGACGCCGGGTTGGCGGTCACGCCATTCGTAACGTTGACCCGCGCCACGGCCGCGCGCACCTCATTCACTGAGGTGCAAGGCAAGCTCGGTCTGCCGCTGTTCGTCAAACCGGCGAACCAGGGTTCTTCCGTGGGCGTGAGCAAGGTGACTGACGAGGCCGGATACGCGGCAGCTGTCGAACTGGCCCTGGGTTTCGATGAGAAAGTGCTGGTGGAGTCCGCCGTCAGCGGTCGCGAAATCGAATGCGCGGTGCTGGGCAATGAAGACGCGATCGCCAGCGGATGTGGCGAGATCGTGGTGCACAGCGGGTTCTATTCCTACGACAGTAAATACATCGACGATCAGGCGGCAGAAGTTGTGGTGCCGGCTAACATCAGCGTCGACGCGAGCGAACGCATTCGCGCGATGGCCGTCGAAGCGTTTCACATTCTGGGCTGTTCCGGGCTGGCGCGGGTCGATGTGTTCCTGACCGACAGCGGCGAAGTGCTGATCAACGAAATCAATTCGTTGCCAGGCTTCACCCGCATCAGTATGTACCCCAAGCTGTGGCAGGCCGCCGGCATGAGTTACAGCGAGCTGGTCAGCCGTTTGATCGACCTGGCGCTGGAGAAGCACAAGGCACGGCAGGCGCTGAAGATCTCTCGGTAGGTTCTATCGAAAGTAATTATTCGAGGCGATAACGTATGAAAGGCAGCCAGGCGTGAGCGCGACGGCGGTGATCAAGGCGTCGCATATCATTTTGGGTGTGCCGGCTTGATTTCAGGCGTTGGCTTACATCTGGTCAAGCCTGCTTCACGGGCTTGATCAGACTTTCTGCGGGTATCCCGAATAAATCATGAAGCTTCCAAATCATCGGGAGTGTCAGTGCGCGCTTGCCATTGAGCACTTCGTAGACCCGGTTTGTACGTCCAATAGCGGGGGCCAGGTCAGCAGCAGACAAGCCGGACTGCTCCATACGAAACTTTATCGCGTCAATCGGATTGGGCAGATCCACTGGAAACTGCTTCGATTCATAGGCTTCGATAAGCGTGATCATGATGTCGAAGTGATCACCTTCAGGGGTGCCAGGCTCTGGTTCGTTGTCGAACAGTGCTGACACACTCTTGAGGGCTGCACGGTAGTCGTCGTCGGTGTGAATCGGACGAATGTTCATGGGTTACTCCATCTCGACGGTATCAGCGTCGATAGCGTCGTACTGCTCGTGAGTGCCGACAAATTTTATGTATACGGCGCCGAAGCGATACGCCACAGCGACTACCAACCGAAAGTCATTTCCTTTGATGTTGAACACGACTCTGCGGCTTTTGAGAATACTGGCGCTAGCAAAGCGCGCCTTTATGTCCGCTGGCATTTTCCACTCAGCATTTCTAGCCTCGTCCATCCAGACCAGAAAGGACTGTTCCGAATCGGGGTATTTCTCCCAAAACCTTTTCAGCTGACTGATAGCGATGATTCTCATTGAACGATCCTAGTCCCGTGGTGGGACTGATGCAAGTCTGTGAAGGCGTATCCGATGTACGGGGGCGTGAGTTCGACGTCCGTATCAAGTGTTGCCAATTGCGATTGCTGATTTGATGAGCTGGGGCTGACTCGGAATTGGGAAACTGATCTCTGAACTCTATCCGGGAAGCAGTCATTTGCGGGTAGGAAAAAGCTGCGCGACCGGGCCGATCAGGATTTATTTTCATAAAAAAAGGCCTACCTCCCGGTAAGCCCTTTCCACTGCGCGTAAGACTCAATCCCCCAACGCTTCCCCCTCACGCCGCGGGTCAGCCCCGCCCGCCAACGACGCTTTCCCTTGGGCATCCTTGACCCGAACAATCGCCTGGGTGCCGCTGGTCATGTCGATCTCGTCCACGCTGTGCCCTTTGCCCTTCAGCGCCTGAATCAGTGCCGGGCTGAACTGCCCTTGCTCCAGCTCGGTCGGGCCGTTACGACTGCCGAAGTTGGGCAGGCGGATAGCGGTTTGCGGGTCGAGGTTCCAGTCGAGCAGGCCAATGGTGGATTTGGCGACGTATTCGATGATCTGCGAGCCACCCGGCGAGCCGAGGGTGGCGAGGAATTCGCCGCTCTGGCGGTCGAAGATCAGGGTGGGGGCCATGGACGAGCGTGGGCGTTTGCCGGGTTCTACGCGGTTGGCGACCTTTTGCCCGTTTTCTTCGGGAATGAACGAAAAGTCGGTCATCTGGTTGTTGAGCACAAAGCCCTGGACCATCAAGTGCGAGCCGAACGCGGATTCGATGGTGGTGGTCATGGACACGGCACCGCCCTGGTCATCGACCGCCACCACTTGTGAGGTAGATATCCGCAGGGGGGAGCGATCCGGCGCGTAAGCCACCTGAATGCCCGGCGGGGTGCCCGGTTTGGCGATGCCCATGCTGCGGTCGCCGATCAGCCCTGAGCGGCTCGCCAGATACGTCGGGTCCACCAGTCCTTTGACGGGGACGGGCACGAAGTCCGTGTCGGCCACGTACTGTGCGCGATCGGCGTAGGCCAGGCGCTCGGCTTCGCAGATCAGGTGTACGGCCTCAGGGGGCGGTTCGATGCCTGCTGGCGTGTCAGTCTTGACCGGTTTGAGCGGTGCCAGGGCAAAGCGTTTGTCGCGAGTCTCCAACGCTTCCAGCGTGCCGAGGATCTGCGCCACGGCGATCCCGCCTGATGACGGGGGCGGCATGCCGCACACCTGCCAGCGTTTGTAGTCGGTGCACAACGGCGCGCGCTCCTTGGCGCTGTAACCTTTGAGGTCGTTCAGCGACAGGCTGCCGGCGTTGGCGTGGCTCGTCACCTTGGTGACGATCTCTTGGGCGATGGGGCCTTGGTAAAACGCATCAGGCCCTTCGATGGCGATGCGTTTCAGGACCGCGGCCAGTGCCGGGTTTTTCAGTAGCGTGCCGACGGCTTTCGGGCTGCCATTCGCCTCAAGGAAATACGCCATCATGTCTGGCGAGCGTCGCATGGACGAGTCCGAGGCGATCAACTGGTGAAGGCGTGGCGAGATGGCGAAGCCTTCTTCCGCCAGTTTGATGGCCGGTTCGAACAGCTTCGCCCATGGCAGCCGACCGTGTTTCTGATGGGCCAGCTCAAGCGCTCGCAACACGCCCGGTGTCCCCACCGAGCGGCCACCAATCTGCGCCTGGGTGAATGGCATCGGTTTGCCGTCGGCCTGCAGGAACAGCTTCTCGGTGGCACCGGCCGGTGCGGTTTCACGGCCATCGTAAGTACGCACCTGCTTGCCATCCCACAGCACGATCAACGCACCACCCCCAATGCCGGAGGATTGCGGCTCGACCAGGGTCAACACCGCTTGCATCGCAATCGCGGCATCAATCGCTGAGCCGCCCAGACGCAGCATTTCTCGCCCGGCCTCGGCTGCCAAAGGATTAGCCGCTGCCGCCATGTGTTTCGTAGCGTGCTGCGTGACCAGGTCGGTGCGGTAACCCGAGGCGATTTCCGGCGCGACCGGCAACGTCGAAGAGGGCGCAACATTGCAGGCTGCAAGGGTCAATGCGGTGGCGATCAGCGAAAGCGCTGACAGGCGATAGCGGCTCAAATGGAAGGCTGAGAACACGCGGGGTACTCCGTCCGTGGGAAAAGATCCATGGACTTTATCGGCCGACAGGAAGTGACGCAAACCAAGGCCTAAAGTAAAGAGGCACCGGTCCTTCATCAGTCGACGGATTTTCTGTAGGGTCGAGGGCAACAGATTGGCCAGAAGATCAACAAGAGGCAGACATGCAGACCGAGTTTCCCACCCAGCCCAGCTACCGCACTCAGCGCGAACAATTTCTGGCAGCCGCCACGGCGGCCGGCGCAACGCTCACCGAGTACCCGCATCCACTTAAAGGGCCATTCGGTGACCCCTTGAGCACCGATGTCGCAGTACTTGGCGATCCAGCCGCCAAGCGCCTGCTGATTGCGCTCAGCGGCACCCACGGGGTCGAAGGCTTCTATGGTTCGGGCTGCCAGATCAAGTGGCTGCAGGAATTGGGCAAGCGTTCGCTGCCGGTGGATGTCGCCGTGGTGATGATCCACCTGATCAATCCCTGGGGGACGGCGTGGCTGCGACGGGTCAATGAAGACAACATCGACCTGAACCGCAACCACCTGAACTTCGAGGGGCCGCTGCCGGACAATCAGGCCTATGCCGCGCTGCACGAAATCTATGCCTGCACGGAGTTGAAAGGGCCTGAGCGAGAGCATGCCGATGCCTTGCTCGACGAGCAAATCCGCGAGCACGGCTGGCCGGCGGTGATGTCGATTGTCGAGGGTGGCCAGCACCGCCATCCCGATGGACTATTTTACGGCGGGCTGGCGCCGAGCTGGTCGAACCGCACATTGCATCAGATCATTCAAAAGCATGTTGCCCATGCCGAAGTGGCCATGTGTTTCGACTTGCACACCGGCGCCGGGGAGTACGGTCACCCGATGTTGCTGACCATTACCGAGTCGGCGTATCCAGCGCTTGTGGATGCGCAGGCCATCTATGGTCCTTGGCTCTATACCTTGCACACGGGCGCCGACACGCTGAGCGAAACCGGCGTCGCGGCTACCGCCACCGGCTATACCTCACAGGCATTGATCAATGCGTTACCGAACGTGCGCCTGATGCCGTTCGTGATCGAGTGTGGGACTTATCCGGGGCCGGACGTCCATCGTCATCTGCGCGACGATCACTGGCTGCACCTGCACGGCAATCCGAGTGATGCAGTGGGGCGCGAGATCAAACTGAATCTGGTTGAGCAGTTCTATCCCGCCGACAGCGACTGGCAGGCGATGGTCTGGCTGCGTACGTGGCAGATATGGGAGCGGGCACTGTCGGCCTTGCCTACGCTTCATTCCTGACGCGGGCTCTTATTGCCCGAATGCATGCGGTTCAAGTCTTCTTGCAACCGCAGCATGTTTTATTCGTCAAAGCGGATGAAGCCGCTGTGAAAACAAAGCAGGCGTCAATGTACCGCCCTGTGACTCAGGGTACTTTTCTCCAGGCATAAAAAAACGGCCTACCTTTCGGTAAGCCGTTTTTAGTACTTGGTGGCTACACAGGGACTTGAACCCCGGACCCCAGCATTATGAATGCTATGCTCTAACCAACTGAGCTATGTAGCCAAGTGGCGCGCATTATTCACCGGTAATGCAGATGCGTCAAGCGTAAATATAAAATATTTCTCTACGCTTTCAACCGCTTATCCACCTGACCCGAAAAAACGGGCCAGGGGAGGGCGTTAACCGAGCTGAAATCTCCCGGTATTGGCACTCAAGGCCTTGCTGCCCTGGCTCAAGGTGTCCGCCGCCAGGTTCACCGCCCGTGCGCCTTCGAGCAAGCGTACCGCCGCCTGATCGACTTGCTGGATATTGCCGCTGACTTCATCGGCGGTGGTCGCTTGCTCGTCGACCGCGGTGGCGATTTGCGCCAGGGTATCGGTGACGCTCTGCACGGCGCTGGCAATTTCCCCCAATCGTTCGCCGAGGCCCGTGACCGCCTGTGCGTCAGATTGTGCCTGGCCGCAGGCTGCCTCCATCAGGCTGACCGCTTCATTGACCGTGTTGCGCAGGCTGTCGACGGTGCCGGCAATCTGCGCAGTGGAGGACTGGGTGCGCTTGGACAGGCTACGCACTTCATCGGCCACCACGGCAAACCCCCGACCTTGCTCGCCGGCTCGGGCCGCTTCGATGGCGGCGTTGAGCGCGAGCAGGTTGGTTTGTTCGGCGACGCCGCGAATGGTGTCCACCACCAATTGAATTTGCTGCCCTTGTTCACTGACTCGGCCCAGTGCCGCAGCCGTGTCGTTCAAGCGCTGATTGAGCTGTTGGATACTGGCGGTCGTGCGCTGGCTGTCGCGGCTGCTGTCGGCGGCGATACGCTGGGTGTGCTGCGCGCTGCCGGAGGCCTGCTCGCAACTCTGGGCGACCCCTTGAGAGGTCGCGGCCAATTGCGTCGCCGCAGCGGCGATCTGACTGATCTGCAACTGTTGAGCTTCGACTTCACCCAATGCACCGCTGGAATGATGATTGAGGGTGCGCACTGCATTGCTCAGCTGCAAGGTTTCATGATCGACCCCTAGCAGGCTGTTGCGCAGTTGCACCACCGCGACGTTGAGGGCGGTGCTGATGGCGGCCAGTTCGTCGCGGCCCTGCACCGGTACTTGCAGGCTCAGATTGCCGTCGCGCAAGGCTTCAGCCAGCAGGGTGATGCCGCTGGCGCTGCGACGGATCGAGGCCTGCAAGCAGATGAACAGGTACAACGCGGCCAGTAACAGGCAACCCAGAATCGTCGCTACCACGATGAACTGGCGGATGGCCGAACGGTGGTAGTAATCCAGGCGCTGATCCAGCGAAACCAACGACTGCTGGCGTAACGAGGCGAGGTCGGTGAGCAAGGTGTCCAGGCTGCGTTCGAACTCCTCGGGCTTGAGCTTGATGCTGCCGCCGAATACACCGTCATCGAGCACTTGCAGCTCGGCGTCCAGGTGCTTGAGGCTGTCATGGTATTGCCCGGCCCAGGCTTGCAAGGCGGTGGGCAAGCGGGCTTCCAGCAGACTGGCGGTTTTCACCAGTTGCTCTCGGGCGTCGCCGATGCGGCTGCGCAAGTCTCGCAGTTGCAGACGGCTTTGCAGGGTGAACTGTCCGGACACCACCGACGCCTGGCCAACGCTGGCGAGGCGACCGACCCGTTCGATCAGGTCCGGCGCGTGCTGTGTGGAGATCTGCGTCAGCAGGTAGGTTTCCAGCCACGGTGCCAGCGTCAGGCGATTGTCCATGGCGATCTGTTCGCGCAAGGCTTGCAGGGCGCTCAAGGCATTGGTGAAACGATCATAGCCGTCCGGCCACCAGCCGACGCTGCTCAGGCTTTTCGAGTCCAGGCCGCTGAGCGCGGCTTGCAGGGCTTGGTAACGGGCCAGGGTTTCACCCTCGGCGCCTTCGGTTTTCAACGCGTTGCCGAGGTCCGAGGTGGCTTGCGCGACGGCTGGCTGAGCCGCATCAAACGCAGCCATCGCCGCGAGCGTGGCAGGCGTCGGCTGGCGATTGGTTTCGGTGGCGCGCCAGCGAGCCGCGCGGTCGCGCTGGGCGGCGAGCAGGTTATCGAGCGCATCGAGGGCGAGCAATTGATGAACCCCGGCACGTTCGCCGGAGATCAGCGTCAGTTTCTCGCGATAGTCCTGACCAATCATCCACAGACTGCCTGCCAGGGGCAGAATAAACAGCAGAAACAACAGCTGGAATTTGCGTGCGAAACCGAAACGCCCCAGCAGCCCGATCCCCGGTGATAAAAAAGCCTGCATGCCCCATGACTCCCCTGGACACCACGCACCATTGGCGTGCGCCGAGGCCATTGCGACCACGACTTGTGCCCTCTTAAAAGGCCTCGAAAGTTCACCTTCGCCAGCTCTGTAGGCCGACTCTGTGGCGAAACTTCCCATTCTCGGTCCCCTTTGTAAGGGGCCCGCGTTGAAGCAGAGAAGCAAGGCAAGATTCAGACCATGGCTTTGCGCTATCACCTGCTCAGCGATAAACGTCGAGGTCGTTAGCAGGCTAAGGGGATGGCGCTGCTGCACTGAAAAATGGCACATTGACGCACCTGCCAGTGCGCACCCATCCGCTGTATGGAAATTCCCATGGCTATCAGCAATGCCCAGACCGGCGCACCGTCGGCGTCCGCGACATCACAAAGCAGTCCTTTGGTCATGCGCATCATCGGCGCGGTGGCGCTGGCGCATTTGATCAACGACCTGATTCAGTCGGTTCTGCCGTCTATTTACCCGATGCTCAAGGCCAATTACGGCCTGACCTTTACTCAGGTCGGATTGATCACGCTGACGTTCCAGCTGACGGCCTCTTTGTTGCAACCCTGGGTTGGCTACTACACCGATCGCCACCCCAAACCCTGGCTATTACCAGCCGGGACGGTCTGCACCTTGATCGGCATCCTGATGATGTCGATGGTGGGCACCTTCCCGTTGATACTGCTGGCGGCGGGGTTGATCGGTATCGGCTCGTCGACTTTTCACCCGGAAGCGTCTCGTGTGGCACGACTCGCCTCGGGCGGGCGTTTCGGCCTGGCGCAATCGACCTTTCAGGTCGGCGGTAATGCGGGTTCGGCTTTTGGTCCATTGTTGGCGGCGGCGATTATCATTCCCTACGGGCAGGGCCATGTTGCATGGTTCGGGTTATTCGCCGTGTTTGCCCTGTTTGTGCTCTATCGGATCAGCCGCTGGTACGCCAACCACTTGAACCTGTTCAAGCTCAAGGCCGGCCAGGCGGCGACTCACGGGCTGTCGAAAAACCGGGTGATCAGTGCGTTGGTGGTGCTCGGATTGCTGGTGTTCTCCAAGTATTTCTACATGGCCAGTTTCACCAGCTACTTCACGTTTTATCTGATTGAGAAGTTCGACCTGTCGGTCGCCAGTTCGCAGCTGCACTTGTTCCTTTTTCTTGGCGCGGTCGCGGCGGGGACCTTCTTCGGTGGACCGATCGGCGACAAGATTGGCCGTAAGGCTGTGATCTGGTTTTCGATCCTCGGCGTGGCGCCGTTCACCCTGATCCTGCCTCACGTCGACCTGTTCTGGACCAGCATTCTGAGCGTGCTGATCGGCTTCATCCTCGCCTCGGCGTTCTCGGCCATTGTGGTATATGCGCAAGAGCTGGTGCCGGGCAATGTCGGGATGATCGCCGGAGTATTCTTCGGGTTGATGTTCGGTTTTGGCGGGATTGGCGCGGCACTGCTGGGGCATCTTGCGGATATTCATGGCATCGAATACGTGTACTTCCTGTGTTCGTTCCTGCCGTTGTTTGGTGTGCTGGCTATCTTCCTGCCAAGGACCCAAAAGGCCTGAACCCACTCCATCCTGTAGGAGCGAGGCTTGCCCGCGAAGGCCGTTACGCGATAGTCCAGATTCACCGCGTCATCGTTCTTCGCGGGCAAGCCTCGCTCCTACGGGACCGAGTGTTGTCCGGATTTCAGGCACAAAAAAGCCGCGTTAGTACGCGGCTTTTTCTTGGGCGGGTGCTTCGTCCTGAATAAGCTTAGACGTTGAAACGGAAGTGCATCACGTCGCCGTCTTTAACGATGTAGTCCTTGCCTTCCAGACGCCATTTACCGGCTTCTTTGGTGCCGGCTTCGCCCTTGTACTGGATGAAGTCGTCATAGGCGATCACTTCGGCGCGGATGAAGCCTTTCTCGAAGTCGGTGTGGATCACGCCAGCAGCTTGCGGTGCGGTAGCACCGACACGGACGGTCCAGGCGCGGACTTCTTCGACACCGGCGGTGAAGTAGGTCTGCAGGTGCAGCATTTCGTAGCCGGCGCGAATCACGCGGTTCAGGCCAGGCTCTTCGAGGCCCAGGGCTTCGAGGAACATGTCTTTTTCTTCGCCGTCTTCCAGCTCGGCGATTTCGGCTTCGATCTTGTTGCAGACCGGAACCACCATGGCGCCTTCTTCTTCGGCGATGGCTTTGACGATGTCCAGCAGCGGGTTGTTCTCGAAACCGTCTTCAGCGACGTTGGCGATGTACATGACCGGCTTGGTGGTCAGCAGATGGAAACCACGAATCACCGCTTTATCGTCGGCGCCCATGTTCTTCATCAGGGTGCGCGCTGGCTTGCCGAGGGTGAAGTGAGCAATCAGTTGCTCCAGCAGACCCTTCTGGACCACGGCGTCCTTGTCACCACCCTTGGCGTTGCGGGCGACTTTCTGCAGTTGTTTCTCGCAGCTGTCGAGGTCGGCGAAGATCAGTTCCAGGTCGATGATTTCGATGTCGCGTTTCGGGTCGACGCTGTTGGAGACATGAATCACGTTCTCGTCTTCGAAGCAGCGGACCACGTGAGCGATGGCATCGGTTTCACGGATGTTGGCGAGGAATTTGTTGCCCAGGCCTTCACCTTTCGATGCACCGGCAACCAGGCCAGCGATGTCGACGAACTCCATGGTGGTCGGCAGGATGCGCTTTGGATTGACGATGACTGCCAGGGCTTCCAGGCGCGGATCCGGCATCGGCACGATACCGGTGTTCGGTTCGATAGTGCAGAAGGGGAAGTTCTCGGCCGCGATCCCGGATTTGGTCAGGGCGTTGAACAGGGTGGACTTTCCGACGTTAGGCAGGCCGACGATGCCGCAATTGAATCCCATGGTGTTTTCCCCGAGGAGTAGAGTCAGGCCTTCTGGCTGTGCAGGTTTTTCATCGCGCGGTTCCATTCACCGGCGAGGATATCCGGCAGCACGCCGAGGGCAAAGTCGATGCTGGCATCGAGTTTTTCCTGTTCGGCGCGTGGCGCACGACCCAGGACGAAATTTGAAACCATACTGGCAACGCCCGGGTGGCCAATGCCAAGCCGCAAGCGGTGAAAGGTATTCTGATTGCCCAGTTGCGCGATGATGTCGCGCAACCCGTTGTGACCGCCATGGCCGCCGCCCTGTTTGAGTTTGGCAACGCCAGGTGGCAAGTCGAGTTCGTCATGCGCCACGAGGATTTCTTCGGGCTTGATGCGGAAGAAGCCAGCGAGTGCCGCCACGGCCTGGCCGCTACGGTTCATGTACGTGGTGGGAATCAGCAGACGAACGTCCTGACCCTGATACGAATAGCGTCCGGTCAGGCCAAAATATTTGCGATCGGCCACAAGGTTTACGCCTTGTGCGTTCGCGATGCGCTCAACAAAAAGGGCCCCTGCGTTATGCCGGGTCTGTTCGTATTCAGCGCCTGGATTTCCCAGGCCAACGATCAGTTTGATGGCAGTCACGATAGGGGCCCTTCTTTGGAGTGGTGGATAACATCGCCGCAATCAGGGAGAGCGGCGAAAGTGGACGACAAGTGCTCATTTACCATTATGTAAACTCCGCGTTCTCGCCCGCTTTCTCGCTACGCTCTAGTCCGCGATGTTTCCGGTCACTCCGGCGAACAGAGTGAAATTACTCTGCTGCGCCTTCAGTAGCTTCTGGAGCAACACGTGGAGCGTGAACGTTGGCAACAGCCAGGTCGTTACCGTGAGCCAGAGCAACAAACTCAACGCCTTTAGGGGCTTTGAGGTCGGACAAGTGAATGATCGAGCCGACTTCGGCATCAGCCAGGTCAACTTCGATGAATTCAGGCAGATCTTTCGGCAGGCAGGACACTTCGACTTCAGCAATAACGTGCGAAATTTCGCCGCCTTTCTTGATCGGAGCCGCTTCGCCAACGAAGTGTACAGGCACGGTAGCGGTCAGTTTCTGGCCAGCTACAACGCGTACGAAGTCAGCGTGCATCACGTGGCCTTTAGCCGGGTGACGCTGCAGAGCTTTGATGATTACGTTTTGCTTGGTGCCACCAACGTTCAGCTCGATGATGTGGCTGTAAGCCGCTTCGTTTTCGAGCAGTTTGGCAACTTCTTTGGCCAGCATGCTGATGGATTCAGGGGCTTTTTCGCCACCGTAAACTACAGCTGGAACCAGGCTCGCGAGACGACGCAGGCGGCGGCTCGCACCTTTCCCCAGGTCGGAACGCACTTCAGCATTCAGAGTAAATTCGTTCATGTTGTATCTCCAAAATAACCACATTCGCCCCAGCGTTTGCGACCAGCGCTAAAGGCGATATGGGCAAAAAAGCCCCGCCCCGACAGGAATGCCGGGGCGGGGCGCTTTTCGTCAACGAAATGTTCGAGAAGGGCAGGGCCCTTAACGGAACATCGCGCTGATCGATTCTTCATTGCTGATGCGGCGGACCGCTTCGGCAACTACCGGCGCGATATCCAGTTGGCGGATACGCGAGCAGGCTTGAGCAGCAGCGGACAACGGGATGGTGTTAGTCACCACCAGTTCATCCAGCATGGAATTTTCAATGTTTTCGATCGCCCGACCGGACAGCACAGGGTGTGTGCAGTAGGCGAAAACCTTGGCAGCGCCATGCTCTTTCAGGGCCTTGGCCGCGTGGCACAGAGTGCCGGCGGTATCGACCATGTCATCGACCAGAATACAGGTACGCCCTTCGACATCACCGATGATATGCATCACTTCAGAGTGATTGGCTTTCTCACGGCGTTTGTCGATGATCCCGAGATCCACACCCAGGGATTTGGCAACAGCACGTGCACGCACGACGCCGCCAATGTCCGGGGACACGATCATCAGGTTTTCGAAGCGCTGATCTTCAATGTCATCCACCAATACCGGGGAGCCGTAGATGTTATCTACCGGAATATCGAAGAAACCCTGGATTTGGTCAGCATGCAAATCAACCGTGAGAACACGGTCGATGCCGACTACGGTAAGCATGTCAGCAACGACTTTCGCGCTGATAGCCACACGTGCGGAACGCGGACGGCGATCCTGACGGGCATAACCAAAGTAAGGAATAACAGCAGTGATACGAGTAGCCGAGGAGCGGCGGAAGGCATCAGCCATCACTACCAGTTCCATCAGGTTATCGTTGGTCGGAGCGCAAGTCGGCTGAATAATGAAAACATCTTTACCGCGGACGTTTTCATTGATCTCGGCTGTAATTTCGCCGTCGGAAAATTTACCGACAGAGATGTCACCGAGAGGGATATGCAGCTGACGTACAACACGCCGAGCCAGATCGGGGTTAGCGTTCCCCGTAAAGACCATCATCTTGGACACGCGCAGTACCTGAAGGCTGAGGGTAACCTGGATGAGTATAGGAAAATGGCAGGGGCGGCTGGATTCGAACCAACGCATGGCAGGATCAAAACCTGCTGCCTTACCGCTTGGCGACGCCCCTGTATCTGTTGCAACGAGTACCCAGTACTCGATTCCTTTTAGAGCAGGCTCTGCAGCTTGCGATGCAACATCGAAACGTTGCTTCCCTTTGCTACAAACCCTGTAAGGGTCTCTGTAAGAAGGGCCGAGACTTTATCAGCTTCAGCTTTGCTTGGGAAGCCCCCAAACACACAACTTCCAGTTCCGGTGAGTTTTGCTTCGGTAAATTTACCTAACAAATTCAATGCGTTACGTACATCTGGGTAACGCCTTGCTACCACCGGTAAGCAGTCATTTCGACTGTTTCCCTTGGGAACGGGGCGCACTTTAATGGGAGAAGAGTTACGTGTCAACAACGGATCTGAAAAAATTTCTGCTGTACTTACAGATACTTGCGGCACGAGCACGAGATACCACGGTTCCTCGGGGTCTACAGGGGTGAGTTTCTCCCCCACGCCCTCGGCAAAAGCCGCGTGCCCTCGCACGAAAACCGGGACGTCGGCACCCAGTGTCAGGCCCAGTACGGCCAGTCGATCCTCGTCCCAGCCCAGTTGCCAGAGATGGTTCAGGCCGAGCAGCGTCGTCGCGGCATTTGAGCTGCCGCCACCAATTCCACCGCCCATGGGCAGGATTTTGTCGATCCAGATATCGATGCCGAGCGCACAACCGGATTGCGCCTGAAGTTTTTTCGCGGCCTTGACGATCAGGTTGCTGTCGTGGGGAACGCCTTCGAATTCGGTGTGCAAACGAATCACGCCGTCGTCGCGCACGGCGAATGTGATTTCATCGCCGTAATCGAGAAACTGAAAAATTGTCTGCAGTTCGTGATAACCGTCTTCTCGGCGACCGAGGATGTGCAGCATCAAATTGAGTTTGGCCGGCGAGGGCAGCGTCAAGCGTGGAGCTGTCATGTTCACTGCCCCAATTTGCGAGGTTGCCATTCCTTGATCACCAGCGTGACATCAAGGTCGGTGCCATGCAGTTTGATCCGCTCGGGCAGCCAATAGCCGTTTTGTTCGGCATAGCTCAAGTACTCGACCTGCCAGCCATCCTGCTCCAGTTTGGCCAGGCGGCTATCGGCATCCAGAGTCAGGTGGCTTTTGCTGTCGGGAGCCGGAAGTCCACGAACCCACCAGGCCAGATTAGAGACTGGCAATTTCCAGCCCAGCTGTTCTTCGAGCAAGGTTTCCGGGTTCGGTGCGTCATACCGACCCTGATTGGCCACTTCCAGCGAGACCTTGCCCGGGCGACCGGTCAGGCGTGCTGCGCCGCGACCCAAGGGGCCGGAGAGGCGAATATCGTAGTAATCCTGGCGTTGCAGCCAGAACAACGTGCCGCTGCCCGAATCTTTCGGAGCCCGAATGCCGATTTTGCCGTTGATTTGCCAGCCATCAAGGCCTGCGAGCTGTTGTTTGTGCTCGCGCCATTGGGCGGGGTTACCGTGGCCCTCGACCGATTCGCGAGCGCCGAAGCCTGCACAGCCGGCGAGCAGGGCGATGAAACTGAAAACGATAATGTGGCGCAAAAACATAATCTTAAAGAGTCTCTGATCCGGTCAGGCGCTTGATGGTGCCGCGCAGGGTTGGGCTGTCGGGTTGCTCCTTGAGGAACTTGCCCCAGATTTGCTTGGCTTCCCGTTGCTTGCCGTTGGCCCACAGGACTTCACCCAGGTGAGCGGCGACTTCCTGATCGGGGAAGCGGTCCAGCGCCTTGCGCAGCAGGCGTTCGGCCTCGTCGAGATTGCCCAGGCGATAGTTCACCCAGCCGAGGCTGTCGAGTACCGCCGGGTCTTCCGGATTGAGCTGGTGAGCGTGTTCGATCAGGGCCTTGGCTTCGGCGTAACGTGTCGTACGGTCCGACAGGGTGTAACCGAGGGCGTTGAGTGCCATTGCGTTGTCGGGATCGCGCTTGATGATCAGCCGCAGGTCTTTTTCCATCTGCGCCAGGTCATTGCGTTTTTCCGCTTGCATGGCGCGGGTGTAAAGCAGATTCAGATCGTCCGGGTATTGCTGCAAGGCTTTCTGCAATACGTTCCAGGCCTTGTCGCCCTGTTTGTTGGCGGACAGGGTTTCGGCTTCGATCAGATACAGCTGAATCGCGTAATCGGGTTGTTCATCGCGTTGCGCCGCCAGGCGGCTCTGCGCTTCGGCGGTCCTGCCGTTATTCATCAGGATATCGGCTTGACGCAGTTGTGCCGGCAGGTAGTCGTTGCCCGGGCCGACCAGGGCGTACTCGATCAGCGCGCCTTGAGGGTCGTTGCGCTCCTCAGCGATACGACCAAGGTTCAGGTGCGCCGAATCAACGTGGCTTTCTCGTGCGATCAAGTCTTCCAGGTAACCTTTGGCCTCGTCCCAAGCTTTGGCTTCCAGGCACACCAGGGCCAGGGAATAACGCAATTCATCGTCTTCCGGATACTGCTGGACGAGGCTCGAGAACTCGGCTTTGGCGTCGTTCATACGGTCCTGTTCAACCAGCATGCGCGCATAGGTCAGGCGCAGGCGCTTGTCGTCCGGGTATTTCTTGATGCTCTTTCGCAACAGAGGCAAGGCTTCAGAGCCACGATTGAGCGTTTGCAACAGGCGCGCGCGCAGCAGAATGGGGGCTATTTCACCTTCGTCCGGCGGATTGTCTTCCAGCAAAGCCAGTGCGCCTTTGCTGTCACCGTCCTGTTGCATCAGCAAGGCCTTGCCGAAAATCAGCTGGCCGTTTTTTGGATGGCGCTGCAATAAACGATCAAAGCTTTTCATCAAGCCGTTGCGCGTCTCCTGGTCGGTATCGGCCGCGGACAAGGCGAGGAAGTCGAAATGCGTATCACCCTTGCCTTGCAGGACTTTTTCCATATAGACCATGGAGTCGTCATAGCGCCCGGCGCGGGCCAGTTGCACGGCTGCGGCTCGTTGCGCTTCGAGATCGCTCGGGGCGTTTTTTGCCCAGATCAGCGCGGTATCCAGGGCGGCCTGATCGGCGCCCAGGTATTCGGCGATGCGGAATGCGCGCTCGGAGATGCCCGGATCCTGAGTATTGATGGCCTGGGTCACATAGTTGTCCAGGGCAATGTCGAAACGATTGCGCTGGCCAGCCAATTCAGCGCTCAACAGACTGAAGATGGTTTCTTCGCTGAATGAGCTATAAACCTTGGGCTTTTCAGGAGCCGGAGTGCTGTCTTCGACCGGCGACGTACCGTCCGGTGAAACGGGTGCCAAGGCCTGGCAGCCGCTGAGGAAGACAAAAGCAAGGAGCAACGCGGAAGATCTATTCATATAGGAAGAGGACGACTAACCTGCGGTCGGATCATCATGACACAAGCCTTCGGCCAAACATAACCATGTAGGAGCGAGCTCGCTCGCGAAGAACCTGAGGATAACGCGTTTTATCCAGTGAGCCCGCGATATCGTTAACGACCTTCGCGAGCGAGCTCGCTCCTGTAAAAAGGTCTTTATAAACGCAAGCTGGCAGGACAATAGTCAGCGGTAGTTGTTCTGGCTCTGTCGAAGTAGGACAATTGCCGGCTTCACGTCACCATCAGCGACCTTGAATGGCCTTCCTTGCACTCGGTATTAACCACAAGACTGCTTCAGTAGACGTCCGCGAGCGCGTGGCCTTTACCCCTGAGCAGCTGGTGGAGGCCTTGCAGCAGCTCTGCCGACTCACCGACAGCCGCGAAGCTGCGATCCTCTCCACCTGCAATCGCAGTGAACTCTATATAGAACAGGATCACCTTTCGGCTGACGTCGTGTTGCGCTGGCTGGCTGATTATCACCATTTGAGCCTCGAAGAGCTGCGCGCGAGCGCTTATGTGCATGAAGACGATGCGGCAGTTCGTCACATGATGCGGGTCGCCTCCGGGCTCGATTCGCTGGTGTTGGGCGAACCGCAGATTCTCGGTCAGATGAAATCGGCCTATGCCGTGGCCCGCGAGGCGGGCACCATTGGTCCATTGCTCGGGCGTTTGTTTCAGGCGACGTTCAATGCGGCCAAGCAAGTGCGCACCGACACCGCCATTGGCGAGAACCCGGTGTCCGTGGCGTTTGCCGCGGTTAGCCTGGCGAAACAGATTTTCAGCGACTTGCAACGCAGCCAGGCCTTGCTGATCGGCGCCGGCGAAACCATTACCCTGGTCGCCCGTCACCTGCACGAACTGGGGGTGAAACGCATCGTCGTGGCCAACCGCACCCTTGAGCGCGCAAGCATTCTGGCAGAACAATTCGGCGCTCATGCCGTATTGCTCTCGGACATTCCGGCAGAGCTGGTGCGCAGCGATATCGTCATCAGTTCCACGGCCAGTCAGTTGCCGATTCTGGGCAAAGGCGCGGTGGAAAGCGCCTTGAAGCTGCGCAAGCACAAGCCGATCTTTATGGTGGATATCGCCGTCCCTCGCGATATCGAGCCTGAAGTCGGCGAGTTGGACGACGTTTACCTCTATAGCGTCGACGATCTCCACGAAGTCGTCGCAGAGAACCTCAAGAGTCGTCAGGGTGCGGCCCAGGCGGCCGAAGAGATGGTCTCGGTCGGCGCCGAAGATTTCATGGTCCGCTTGCGCGAACTGGCGGCGGTGGATGTGCTCAAGGCCTATCGCCAACAAAGCGAGCGCATGCGCGACGAAGAATTGCAGAAAGCCCAGCGCATGCTGGCCAACGGTAGCAGCGCCGAAGACGTGCTGGTGCAACTGGCGCGGGGCCTGACCAACAAACTCTTGCATGCACCGAGCGTGCAGTTGAAAAAGCTTTCTGCCGAAGGTCGCCTCGACGCACTGGCCATGGCCCAGGAACTCTTTGCCCTCGGTGAGGGCTCATCGGATAGCTTTTCGGATAAAAAACCGCAATGAAAGCGTCACTGCTCAATAAGCTGGACATCCTCCAGGACCGTTTCGAGGAACTGACTGCCTTGCTTGGCGACGGCGAAGTCATTTCCGATCAGAACAAATTCCGCACCTATTCCAAGGAGTACGCGGAAGTCGAGCCGATTGTCGACACCTATAAACAGTTGCTCAAAGTGCAAGGTGACCTCGAAGGTGCTCAGGCACTGCTAAAAGACAGCGACCCGGACATGCGCGAAATGGCCGTGGAAGAAGTCCGCGAAGCCAAAGAGCAACTGATCGACATTGAAGCCAGCCTGCAACGCATGCTGCTGCCCAAGGACCCGAACGACGGGCGCAACGTGTTCCTCGAAATCCGTGCTGGCACCGGCGGTGACGAGGCGGCGATTTTTTCCGGCGACCTGTTTCGCATGTATTCGCGTTATGCCGAGCGGCGTGGCTGGCGGGTAGAAATTCTCTCGGAGAACATCGGCGAACACGGCGGCTATAAAGAAGTCATTGCCCGGGTCGAAGGCGACAGCGTCTATGGCAAGCTGAAGTTCGAATCCGGTGCGCACCGCGTACAGCGTGTGCCGGCCACCGAATCCCAGGGCCGCATCCACACCTCGGCCTGCACCGTTGCGGTGTTGCCTGAGCCAGATGAGCAGGAAGCAATCGAGATCAACCCGGCAGATATACGGGTCGATACCTACAAGTCCTCGGGGGCCGGCGGTCAGCACGTCAACAAGACCGATTCGGCGATCCGCATCACCCACTTGCCGTCCGGTATTGTCGTCGAGTGCCAGGAAGAACGTTCCCAGCACAAGAACCGTGCGCGGGCGATGTCCTGGCTGTCGGCCAAACTGAACGACCAACAGACCAGCGCCGCTGCCAATGCCATCGCCAGTGAGCGTAAATTGCTGGTGGGTTCGGGGGATCGCTCCGAGCGGATCCGCACGTACAACTTTGCCCAGGGCCGGGTCACCGACCATCGGGTCAACCTGACGCTGTACTCCCTCGACGAAATCCTCGCGGGTGGTGTCGATGCGGTGATCGAGCCGTTGCTGGCCGAGTACCAGGCCGACCAATTGGCGGCCATAGGTGAGTAAATGACGATCATTGCCAGTTTGCTGCGCGCCGCTGACTTGCCCGATTCGCCCAGCGCGCGCCTGGATGCCGAATTGCTGCTGGCGGCCGCCTTGGGCAAGTCCCGCAGCTTTTTGCACACGTGGCCGGAACGTATCGTGCCGAGCGAAGCGGCACTGATATTTGCCGAGTATTTGCAGCGTCGTCGTGGCGGAGAACCGGTGGCCTACATTCTGGGTCAGCAAGGTTTCTGGAAACTCGATCTGGAAGTCGCGCCGCACACGCTGATCCCGCGCCCCGACACCGAGCTGTTGGTGGAGGCCGCGCTGGAGTTGCTGCCCGCGACCCCGGCCAAGGTCCTTGACCTCGGCACCGGCAGTGGCGCCATTGCGTTGGCCCTGGCCAGCGAACGTCCGGCCTGGACCGTCACTGCGGTGGATCGCGTACCGGAAGCCGTGGCCCTGGCCGAGCGCAATCGTCAGCGACTGCACTTGAACAACGCCACCGTGCTGAGCAGCCACTGGTTCAGCGCACTGCAAGGTCAGCGTTTCCAACTGATTATTAGCAACCCGCCCTACATTGCGTCGGCCGATCCGCATCTGGTGGAGGGCGACGTACGCTTCGAACCGGCCAGTGCGTTGGTGGCCGGCATCGATGGGCTCGACGATTTGCGATTGATCGCGGCCCAGGCGCCGGCTCATCTCGAAGTCGGTGGCTGGTTGATGCTTGAGCACGGTTACGATCAAGCCGCGGCAGTGCGTGATTTGCTGCTGACCCAAGGCTTTGAAGCCGTCCACAGCCGCACCGATCTGGGCGGTCACGAACGTATCAGTCTGGGGCGCCTACCGTGCTGAATGATCAGGAATTATTGCGTTACAGTCGGCAGATTCTGTTGCAGCACGTCGATATCGACGGCCAGTTGCGACTGAAAGAAAGCCGGGTGCTGATCGTCGGTCTCGGCGGTCTCGGTTCGCCTGTGGCGCTTTACCTGGCGGCCGCGGGGGTTGGTGAACTGCATCTGGCGGATTTCGATACCGTCGACCTGACCAACCTGCAGCGCCAGATCATTCACGACACCGACAGCGTGGGTGTGAGCAAGGTTGACTCGGCTATCCGCCGCTTGAGCGCGATCAATCCCGAGATTCAATTGATTGCCCATCGCACGGCGCTGGACGAAGATTCGATGGCCGCCGCCGTGGCCGAAGTGGATCTGGTGCTGGACTGCTCCGACAATTTCTCTACCCGCGAAGCGGTCAACGCCGCGTGTGTGGCCGCCGGCAAACCCTTGGTCAGCGGCGCGGCGATTCGCCTGGAGGGCCAGTTGTCGGTATTTGACCCGCGCCGTCCAGAGAGCCCGTGCTACCACTGTTTATACGGGCATGGCACTGAAGCCGAATTGACCTGTAGCGAAGCCGGCGTCGTGGGGCCTTTGGTGGGATTGGTTGGCAGTCTCCAGGCGCTGGAAGCACTGAAGCTTTTGGCGGGTTTTGGTGAGCCGCTGGTGGGGCGCCTGTTATTGATTGATGCCTTGGGCACACGCTTCCGTGAATTGCGCGTCAAGCGTGATCCGGGTTGCAGTGTCTGTGGTACTGCGCATGCGTGAAGCGCCGATCGGCGTGTTCGACTCCGGTGTCGGTGGCCTTTCGGTGCTGGCCGAGATTCAGCGTTTGCTGCCCAATGAATCGCTGCTGTACGTCGCCGATTGCGGGAACATTCCTTACGGCGAGAAAACCCCGGAGTTCATCCGCCATCGTTGCAGCGTGATGGCTGGTTTTTTCCAACGCCAGGGTGCCAAGGCTTTGGTACTGGCCTGCAATACGGCGACCGTCGCCGGGGTTGCGGACCTGCGACGCGATTATCCCCAGTGGCCTATCGTCGGCATGGAACCGGCCGTCAAGCCGGCCGCCGCCGCCACTCGCAGCGGCGTCGTCGGGGTGCTCGCCACCACCGGCACCTTGCAGAGCGCCAAGTTCGCCGCATTACTCGACCGCTTTGCCACCGATGTGCGGGTCATCACTCAGCCGTGTCCGGGGTTGGTGGAGCTGATTGAGAACGGCGATCTGCACAGTCCCGCCCTGCGCCAGTTGCTGGCCAGATATGTTGAACCGCTGCTGGCTGTCGGGTGCGACACGATAATTCTCGGCTGCACGCATTATCCGTTCCTAAAACCATTGCTTAAGCAGATGATCCCCGACGACATCAGCTTGATTGACACGGGTGCCGCTGTTGCGCGGCAACTTCAGCGCCTGTTGGCCGAACGTGAGTTACTGGCCGAGGGGCCTGTTCGTGCCGCGCAGTTCTGGACGAGTTCCGATCCAGAACATTTCAGAAATATCCTGCCTACACTGTGGAATAGCTCTGGGATTGTGCGAAGCTTCGAGGGATAAATAAAACACTGGGGAAACACGAGTCATTATCGGGGTAACTTTCTGATTAAGCGTCGACTTCTATCGGTTTAGCTCTGCTGAGCAACAAAAAATCATACAAAATCGTTCGGAAAAGGATGTTTCTAGTGAAGCGACTATTCTGCTTGGCCGCGATTGCGGCCGCACTAACGGGGCACAGTTTTACCGCACAGGCGGCAGGCGTGGAGTTCGGGGTCGGCCAGACCGGCGATTCGACCATGACCTATCGACTGGGTATGCAGTTCGATTGGGACAAGAGTTGGCTGCAGAGTGACGTCGGTCGCTTGACCGGTTACTGGAGTGGCGCCTACACCTACTGGGAGGGTAAAAAGACCAACAGCAACAACAGTCTGTCGTTCTCGCCAGTGTTTGTTTACGAGTTTTCCGGTCAGACCGTCAAACCGTACGTCGAGTTGGGGATTGGCGTAGCCTTATTCTCCGATACCAGACTTGAAAGCAGAAACCTCGGGAGTGCTTTTCAGTTCGAAGACCGATTCGGCGTTGGTCTGCGCTTTGCGGGCGGACATGAAGTCGGGGTTCGTGTGACGCACTATTCCGATGCAAGTATGAGCATTCATAACGACGGCTTGGAAAGCTACGCATTGCACTACACGATGCCATTGTAAGACTGGGTGTTTTTAAAGGTGGGAGCGAGCCGGCTCCGGGCGGCGTTCCGAAGATAGCGGCCTGTCAGTCGATGTTGATGTCGACTGGTTCACCGCTTTCGCGAGCCGGCTCGTTCCCACTTGTACTCGGTTAGCTTCGAGCTCAGCGATACGCAGTGGTAATCCCCTGGCGCTCGTCGATACATTCCGGCGCGCCCGTCTCGAACTCCCGACAGATCAACGGGCGTTTTTCGTAGATGGTGCACATCATCGTGTTGCGATCCAGCGCGGCGCACCAGCCGTCATCCAGGCGCAGCATGACTTCCCCACCCCAATCATCGGTATCGATAAAACGTTCGGGCACGCCAGTGTCGGTGATCAGCATCACTTCGAGCTGACAGCAACAGGCTGCGCAAGTCGAGCAAGTGATCGCCGGTTCGGCGATTTGCGTGTGGGGAATGGTCTTCATGGCGCGCAGTGTAAGGCAGTGGGCTGCGGGAATGTGAAAGGTCTGACGGACGTTTAGCAGCATCTACCGCCGACCAAACGCTGTGCCATGATGCAGAAGCGGATAATTGCGATGTTCACGGCACATCCTTGATCGGCGGACTGCTGCGCACCATGCGTTTGCCGATGGCGAGTTTCGCCCCGTTGGGCATTTTTGACAGCGGCCAGAGGGCCGCCATGAACAGCGCCGGAAATGCGATCTCCAACGGACGATTTTTCAGTTTGGCGAAGATGTGCTGCGCGGCTTTGCCCACCGGCCAACTGAGCGGCGTCGGGAAATCGTTTTTCGCGGTCAGCGTCGTCTCGACAGAGCCCGGGCTGACCACGGTGACTTCGATGCCTTCGGGCGCCAGGTCAATGCGCAATGATTCGAACAGATAACGCAGCCCCGCCTTCGATGCGCCATACGCCTCCGCCCTTGGCAACGGCAAGTAGGTGACTGAACTGGCGACACCCACCAAGTGCGGCGCGATGCCTTTGTGTAACAGGGGCTGAGCGGCTTCGATGCAATAACTGCTGGCCAGCAGATTGGTGCGCACTACGTGCTCGACGAGCGACGAATCGAACTGCCTGGCGTCGACGTATTCGCACGTACCGGCATTGAGAATCACCGTGTCCAGCGAACCCCAGTCTTCAGCGATTTGCTCGCCGATTTCGCGTACGGTCTGGCTGTTGGTCAAATCACCGGCCACCACCAGCACTTGCCCGGGATAGCGTTGGGACAAGACTTTTAGTGGCGCCAACGAACGAGAACTGACAGCCAGGTGGGCACCGGTTTTCAGGATTTCCTCGGCCAGCGCGGCGCCAATGCCGCTGCCGGCACCGGTCAACCAATATCGTCGTGGGGGTGTAAGGTTCATCCCATTCTCCATTTCAGCCAGGCAATCGCCCGACCCAATTTGGGTACATGTTCGTAAAGTAGTGCCCCTGCGTTCAGGTCCTCAAACTGCAGGGCAAAATGCCACAGGGAATCATTCATAACCACCTCCGGCATTTATTCTCGATGGCAGGTTTTTAAACGCAGCCAATGCACGGACGCGGGAGGCGCTCAGATCAACGATCGGCGCTGGATAATCCGCCACGCCGAACAGCCCGTCGAGGTCCGCCGGATTGTGTAGTTCTTTTTTGTTCAGACCGGTCAGTTTCGGTAGCCAGTGCTTGATGAACAGGCCTTCGCTGTCGAATTTTTCTGATTGGCTGAGGGGGTTGAAAATCCGGAAGTAGGGCGCCGAGTCGGTGCCGGTGGACGAGCTCCACTGCCAGCCGCCGTTGTTCGCCGCGAGGTCGCCATCGATCAGATGCCGCATGAAAAAGCGCTCGCCTTCACGCCAGTCGATCAACAGGTTCTTGGTCAGGAACATCGCCACCACCATGCGCAGGCGGTTGTGCATCCAGCCGGTTTCGAGCAGTTGGCGCATCGCCGCGTCGATGATGGGCAAACCCGTGCGCGCCTCCTGCCAGGCGGCGAGTTCTTCGGGGGCGTCGCGCCAGGCCAGGGCTTCGGTTTCCGGGCGGAAGGCGCGGTGGCGGGAAACTCTCGGGTAGCCCACCAGAATGTGTTTGTAGAACTCGCGCCACAACAGTTCGTTGATCCAGGTAACCGCGCCGACCTTGCCGCTTTCGAACTCGCCCTGATTGCTTTGCAGGGCCGCGTGCAAGCACTGGCGTGGAGAAATCACCCCCGCCGCGAGATAGGCCGACAGCTGACTGGTGCCCGGTTTAGCCGGGAAGTCGCGCTCACTTTTGTAGGCGTCGATCCGGGTATCGGCGAAGGTGTCGAGGCGGCGCCGGGCTTCTGCTTCACCGGCGGGCCAGAGGGCGCGCAAGGTGTTGCTGGGCGTTTCGAAGCTTTCGACATGCAAGGGGATTTCATCGCTGTCGATGTTCAGCCGCGATTGTGCCATGGGCGCGCATACTCGATTCGGCAATGAATGCCGCAGGCGGTCGTAGCAAACTTTGCGAAACTGGCTGAAAACCTGGAAATAGGTGCCTGTCTTGGTCAACACGGTTCCGGGTTTGAACAACAACTGGTCGAGGTGGCTGTTGAAGTCGATGCCGTTGCTTTTCAGCCTGTCGGCCACCGCTGCATCTCGACGGCTTTCGTGGATGCCGTATTCCTCGTTGACGTGTACCGCGTCGATCTTCATTTGCTGGCACAGGTCTAGCAAAACGTTCGGCGCTTCATCCCAGCGAGAGGCCGTGCGGATCAGCAGGGGAATGTTCAGTTCATCCAGCGCGCGGCTTAACTCACTCAGGTTGCGCAGCCAGAAATCCACTTTGCAGGGCGCATCATCGTGCTCCCGCCATTGCTCCGGGCTCAGCAGATACACCGCCACGCTCGGTCCGCGGGCTGTGGCGGCCGAGAGGGCGGTGTTGTCATGTAGGCGCAAGTCGCTGCGCAGCCAGATCAATTGCATGGAAGTGCCGGCACGACTCATTTAAATAAACCCGCGCTGAACCAGGTTCTGATGCGCCGATAAGGAATCTTCGGCCAGGAACAAATCAGCGATTTCTGAAGTTTTTACGGTCAACTCGGCGTGGTGGATGCGTACCGTTGGTCCGACAATCATTATCGGGCAGCGGACACCATTCAAAAGTTTCGGCAACTGCGACAGGTTCATGGCTTTGCTGGAATACAGCAGTACGCCACGGGCTTGCAGGTGATCGATCGCCAGCGCGAGTTCGCCCGTCGGCAACGGCCAGTCGAACACTTCCACCGGGCAATCTGCGCTGCTGATCAGCCACGCGGTGAGCCACAGATGAGGTTCCAGTGGCAGGTCCGAGTGATTGATCAACAATAGCGGCGCGGTGCGTAACTGACGGTTGTTATGGTAGATGCGTGCGCCGAATTTGCTGCGTAACCAGGAATAAAAAAATACGCGCTCCATCTGCGCACCGAACTGGCCCTGCCAGCGTTGTTCCAGTTTCGCCAGCAACGGCATCAGCAGTTGTTCGCACAAGGTCCGCGGCGGATACAACGCGATCGCCTGGTTGATGGTGTCATCGAGGGTGCGTTCGTTCAGATGGGTCACCGCTTGCAGCAGTGTCTGGCGCAGAACCTGCCAATCGCTTTCGATGGATTCGGTAAAGGCGTGCGGGGTGTCGAGTAGCTGTTTGACCTGGCTGACGGCCACGCCACGGTTGAGCCAGGTGAGGATCGTCAGGATGCGTTGCACGTGTTCGGCACTGAACAGTCGATGCCCCTTGGGCGTGCGCTGCGGCACGATCAGCCCGTAGCGCCGTTCCCAGGCGCGCAAGGTAACGGCGTTGACGCCGGTCTGCCGGGCAACTTCACGGATCGGCAGCCAACCTTCGTCGAGCGCTTTTTTGAAGTCGGTGCCAAGGTCTTCACTGGCGCTGGTGTCGAGTGGGGTTTTCATTAAATTGCGTTTCGCAGGCTGAGGCTTTCCGGGTGCGGTTGCAGGTAAACCTGTTGCGCAATGTACGGATCCGGGTGTTGACGGAAGTAGTGTTTGAGCAACGTTAACGGCACCACCAGCGGCACGATGCCGTGGCGGTACTGGCCGATGACGTGCTGCACTTCCTGTTTGTCTTCTGTGCTGATGACCTGTTTCAGGTAACCGCTGAGGTGTTGCAGTACGTTGGTGTGGGTGCGGCGCGTGGCGCATTTTTTCAAGGCGGCCATCAGCTCGCCGAAATAGCGTGGGCCGAGTTCTTTCGGGTCAGTCTGGCCCATGTTGCCCAACAGATTGCCCAGGGTTTTGTATTGCTCCGGGTGGTGGGCCATCAGCAGGTATTTGTAGCGCGAATGAAATTCGACGAGTGCGCGGCGGGTCAGGCCTTCTTGCAGTAATTGCTGCCAGGCGTTGTAGGCGAGTACGCGGGTAAGGAAGTTTTCCCGCAGCACCGGATCGTTGAGACGGCCGTCTTCTTCCACCGGCAAGTTCGGGTGCAGCGTGCAGAAAGCCTGGGCGTAGATGCCACGACCACCGCCATCGACCGGCGCACCGTTGGCCTGATAGACCTTGACCCGGTCCAGGCCGCACGACGGAGATTTTTGCATGAAAATGTAGCCGCAGATGTCGCCCAGCTCGGCGGCCATTTTCTGACCATAGTCGGCGAGCGGCCGGGTGACATTCAGTTTGGGCTGAGCAGTGCCCACAGCTTCGGGATGTTCAGCGTCGCCGACCAATCGGATCGGTTGTCGAGGGATACCCAGGCCGATCGCGACTTCCGGGCACACCGGAACGAAATCGAAATACTCCGCGAGCGTGCGGCTGCACAAGCGCGATTCCTTATGCCCGCCGTTGAAGCGTACCTCGGCACCCATCAGGCAGGCGCTGATGGCAATTTTCGGTTTTACGCTGGCGTGGGGCATCGGAGTACCTCGAATCCAAACCTGTACAGAATTTAATTTCTGTACAACGTGAGTTCATCATAGATTCAAAGGTGTACAAGTCAAATTGTTTGTATAGGTTTTTCAGACGGTAACAGCACCCTGCTCGCGAAGAACGATTACGCAGTGGGACTGCCGGACCGCGCTGGCTGCTTCGTGAGCAGGCTCCCACAAGATCTATTTCCAGCCATGTAGCCAGATGCGGTTTATTGCAGATGCGCTTGCAGGCGACGGGCAGCTTCCTGTCCGCTGAGCCAGGCGCCTTCGACACGGCCGGACAGGCACCAGTCACCACACACATACAGACCCAGATCAGCATCTGCCAACACCCCCCATTCATGGCTGCTGGCGGGGCGGGCGTAGAGCCAGCGATGGGCGAGGCTGAAGGACGGAGCGGGCATGGCGCTGTGGAGCAGTTCGGCAAATGCGCCATGCAACTGTTCGATCACGGCTTCCTTGGATAGATCGATATGTTGCCGGCTCCAGGCGCTCGTCGCGTGCAGCACCCAGGTATCCATCGTATTGTCGCGCCCTGGTTTGCTGCGGTTGCGAGCCAGCCAGTCCAGCGGACTGTCCTGCACGAAGCAGCCTTCCATAGGGGTATCCAGTGGTGTCTCGAACGCCAGTGCAACCGCCCAGGTCGGGTCCATTTTTACCCCGGCAGCGGCACCGGCAAGTTTCGGCGCGGAGGCCAGCAGTGCGGTCGCTTGAGGCGCCGGCGCGGCGATGACCACATGACTGAACGGACCATGCGTGAAGCCCTCGGCGTCCTGCAGATGCCAGTGTTCTTCACCACGATAGACCTCGGTGATACGGCAGGCGAAATGCACTTCCAGGTCGCCGAGCAGGCCACGGGTGATGGCGCTCATGCGCGGCGTGCCGACCCAGCGCGTTTGCTCGTCCGGGGACAGGTTGAGCTGGCCACCGTGGAAGGTGTAGAGCAGTGGCGTCCACTCGGCGACCCAGCCATTGGCTTGCCAGCGCTGGACTTCAGTGACAAAACGACGATCGCGTGCGGTGAAATATTGTGCGCCCATGTCCAGAGCCCCCGCATCGCTGCGTTTGCTTGACATGCGTCCGCCACTGCCGCGGCTTTTATCGAAAAGTTGAACGACATGCCCGGCTTCCGTAAGGGCCTGGGCGGCTGAGAGTCCGGCGATGCCGGTGCCGATGATTGCGATAGGTACAGTCATAGGGGCCTCGTTTACCTTTCTGTACAGACTACGCCGTGGTTGAAACCTGTACAATAATGTTTTTTGGTATAACTTTTAGCGTTCTCGTTCTGACAGGTTGGCCTATTGTTAATCACAGAGCCTGCCCGATACCAAAGATCCCTGCTTATAAAAATAGACTAGTGATCAAGGTAAAACGCCACGCGAGGAAGAAGTCATGCACATATTGCTGACCGGCGGTACTGGTTTGATAGGACGTCAGCTCTGCCGGCTCTGGTTGAGTCAGGGACATAAACTGACGGTCTGGAGTCGCAAGCCTGCAAAAGTCGCGAAAATCTGTGGCGCCCCAGTGCGTGGCATTGCCCGGCTCGAGGACATCGGTCAGGACCCGGTCGATGCAATTATCAATCTGGCGGGCGCCCCCATTGCTGACCGACCCTGGACTCACAGGCGCAAAGCGTTGTTGTGGAGCAGCCGGATCACCCTGACCGAAACCCTGCTGGCCTGGCTCGAAAGCCGCGAGCAGAAACCGTCGGTGTTGATTTCCGGTTCTGCAGTCGGTTGGTACGGTGACGGGGGGGAGCGAGAACTGACCGAGGACTCGCCTCCGGTCAACGAAGATTTCGCCAGTCAGTTGTGCATTGCCTGGGAGGAAACCGCCCAGCGTGCCGAAGCCTTGGGCATGCGCGTCATCCTGATTCGCACCGGGCTGGTGTTGTCCGCCGAGGGCGGCTTTTTGTCGCGGTTGTTGCTGCCGTTCAAACTGGGGCTGGGCGGGCCTGTCGGCAATGGTCGGCAGTGGATGCCGTGGATCCATATCAACGATCAAATCGCCCTGATTGATTTTCTCCTGCATCAGATTAATGCCCGCGGTCCTTATAATGCCTGCGCGCCCAAACCGGTGCGCAATCGCGAGTTCGCCAAGACGTTGGGCAGTGTGCTGCACCGCCCGGCGTTCCTGCCCATGCCGGCCTTCGCGTTGAAGGTGGGCCTGGGCGAGTTGTCTTTGCTGTTGTTGGGAGGGCAGCGCGCCACACCGGTTCGTTTACTGTCAGCGGGTTTCACTTTCAAGTTCACTGATTTGCGCGCGGCTCTGGACGACCTGTCCAGCCGCCTCTGAAATAGGACGTTGCATGACCGATCACGCATTGCTTCTGGTCAACCTGGGCTCACCTGCCTCCACCTCGGTGGCGGATGTGCGCAGCTACCTCAACCAATTTCTGATGGACCCGTATGTGATCGACTTGCCTTGGCCGGTGCGACGTTTACTGGTCTCGCTCATCCTGATCAAGCGTCCGGAGCAGTCGGCCCATGCCTACGCGTCAATCTGGTGGGAGGAGGGCTCGCCGCTAGTGGTGCTCAGCCGTCGCCTGCAACAGGCCATGACCACACACTGGGCCCGTGGCCCTGTTGAGTTGGCGATGCGTTATGGTGAGCCGTCCATTGAATCGAAACTGTTGCAGCTGATCGCGCAGGGCCACAAGCGAATCACCCTCGCGCCGCTCTATCCGCAGTTTGCCGACAGTACGGTGACCACGGTAATCGAGGAGGCCAAGCGAGTGGTACGGGAGAAGAAACTCGATGTGCAGTTATCGATTCTTCAACCGTTTTACGATCAGCCGGAATACCTCGATGCATTGGTGGCCAGCGCCAGACCTTATCTGGAGCAGGGTTTCGATCACCTGTTACTGAGCTTTCATGGCTTGCCGGAGCGGCATCTGAAGAAGCTCAATCCGGGTCACAGTTTCGAAGGCGGAGGCGATTGCTGCGCCGATGCGCCGCCGGAAGTGGTTGCGACCTGTTATCGCGGCCAGTGTTTGCGCACCGCGGCGCAATTTGCCAAACGCATGGGCTTGCCGGAGGGCAAATGGTCAGTGTCGTTTCAGTCGCGTCTGGGCCGGGCGAAATGGATCGAACCCTACACTGAAGCGCGCCTTGAAGAACTGGCCAATAGCGGCGTGAAAAAGATTCTGGTGATGTGCCCGGCGTTCGTCGCCGATTGCATCGAGACGCTGGAAGAAATCGGTGATCGCGGGCTGGAGCAGTTCCGCGAGGCGGGGGGGGAGGAGTTGGTGCTGGTGCCTTGCCTCAACGATGACCCGCAGTGGGCGCGGGCGTTGAGTGCCTTGTGCGAAAGGGCACCGTTGGCCCTTTAAAAGTCTTCGCGGGCAAGCCTCGCTCCTACAGGATTGCGTCGTTCTTTGAGATGACACAAAACCTGTAGGAGCGAGGCTTGCCCGCGAAAGCATTCTTGAGGCTGGCTTACAACAACGGCTCATTCGCCTTCTTGTGCTTCCAGCTGTCATTACCCGGTAGCAGCAGGTTCAGCGCAATCGACACCACCGCGCACAGCGCGATGCCTTTGAGGCCGAAGTCGTCCGGACCCGTGCCGGTGCCGACCAGCATGCCGCCAATCCCGAACACCAGCGTCACCGATACAATTACCAGATTGCGCGCCTCGGCCAGGTCGATCTTGTGGCGAATCAGCGTGTTCATGCCTACCGCCGCGATCGAACCGAACAACAGGCACAGAATCCCGCCCATTACCGGCACCGGAATGCTTTGCAGCAGCGCACCGAACTTGCCGATAAACGCCAGGCTGATGGCAAAAATCGCCGCCCAGGTCATGATTTTCGGGTTGTAGTTTTTGGTCAGCATCACCGCGCCCGTTACTTCGGCGTAGGTGGTGTTAGGCGGACCGCCAAACAAACCGGCTGCCGTGGTGGCAATGCCATCGCCGAGCAGGGTACGGTGCAAACCCGGCTTTTTCAGGTAATCGCGGCCGGTCACGCTGCCCACGGCAATCACGCCGCCGATGTGCTCGATGGCCGGAGCCAGCGCCACTGGAACGATGAATAGAATCGCCTGCCAGTTGAACTCTGGTGCGGTGAAGTGCGGAATCGCGAACCACGGTGCGGCAGCGATCTTCGCGGTATCGACCACGCCGAAGTAGAACGCCATGACAAAACCGACCAGCACCCCGGAAATGATCGGCACCAGGCGGAAAATGCCTTTGCCGAACACGGCGACGATCAGCGTCGTCAGCAGGGCGGGCATCGAGATCAGCATCGCCGTTTGGTAATGGATCAGCTCAGTGCCGTCGCCCGCCTTGCCCATCGCCATGTTGGCGGCGATGGGGGCCATGGCCAGGCCGATGGAGATGATCACCGGGCCAATCACCACCGGTGGCAGCAAACGGTCGATGAAACCGGTGCCTTTGATCTTCACCGCCAGGCCGAGGAAGGTGTAGACGAAACCGGCCGCCATCACACCGCCCATGGTCGCCGCGAGGCCGAACTGGCCCTTGGCGAGAATGATCGGGGTGATGAAGGCGAAGCTCGACGCCAGGAACACGGGCACCTGACGCCCGGTGACGATCTGGAACAGAATCGTCCCCAGGCCTGCGGTGAACAGCGCTACGTTCGGGTCGAGGCCGGTAATCAGCGGCATCAACACCAGGGCGCCGAAGGCCACGAACAGCATCTGTGCACCAGACAGCACCGTGCGCCAGAGCGGATCGTTGAACTCTTGCTGCATGCTCACGCGTCCTTCTGCTTGGTGCCGAAGATCTTGTCACCGGCATCGCCCAAGCCTGGGATGATGTAACCGTGTTCGTTCAGTTTTTCGTCAATGGAAGCGGTGTAGATGGTCACGTCCGGGTGAGCCTTTTCTACAGCGGCGATGCCTTCCGGCGCGGCCACCAGCACCATCGCGCGGATGTCGCGGCAACCGGCCTTTTTCAGCAGGTCAATGGTGGCGACCATGGAACTGCCGGTGGCGAGCATCGGGTCTATGATCATCGCCAGGCGTTCGTTGATTTCCGGGACCAGTTTTTCCAGATACGTGTGAGCCTGCAGCGTTTGTTCGTTGCGGGCCACGCCGACGGCGCTGACCTTGGCGCCCGGGATCAGGCTCAGCACGCCTTCCAGCATGCCGATACCGGCGCGCAGGATCGGTACCACGGTGATTTTCTTGCCGGCGATTTTCTCGACCGACACGGTGCCGCACCAGCCTTCGATATCGTAGGTTTCCAGCGGCAGGTCTTTGGTGGCTTCATAGGTCAGCAGGGCGCCGACTTCCTGAGCGAGCTCACGGAAATTCTTGGTGCTGATGTCTGCACGGCGCATCAGGCCAAGTTTATGACGGATCAGCGGATGGCGGATCTCGAGGATGGGCATGGGAAAGGCTCCGGCGGCGGGCAAAAAAACCGGCCTAGGTTAATCTATCCGAGGGTGTAGTCCTATAGACATCAAGTACGTTAGTCCACAAACGCTTGATCTGGCGGTGCGGGATGCGTACCTTTGCCCGCTTTTCCTTATCCGCCACCCCCCTGGAGAGCGCCATGTCCGCTGATCTCGACCATATCCGTCAAATCATGCGAGAAGCTGACCGCCTGTACAGCGAAGCTGAAGTCGAGGCGGCCATCGCCCGCGTCGGTGCACACATCAACGAACAACTCGCCGACAGCAATCCGGTGGTGTTCTGTGTGATGAACGGCGGCCTGATTTTTGCCGGCAAGCTGCTGACCCATCTGCACTTCCCGCTGGAAGCGTCCTACCTGCACGCTACCCGTTATCGCAACGAAACCAGCGGCGGCGATCTGTTCTGGAAAGCCAAGCCGGAAGTTTCGTTCATCGACCGTGACGTGCTGATCATCGACGACATCCTCGACGAAGGTCACACCCTGGGCGCGATCATCGACTTCTGCAAACACGCCGGCGCGCGCAAAGTGCACACCGCCGTGCTGATCGACAAGGACCACGACCGCAAGGCTCGCCCGGACCTGAAAGCCGATTTCGTCGGCCTGCCGTGCATCGACCGTTATATCTTCGGTTACGGCATGGACTACAAAGGCTACTGGCGTAACGCCAACGGGATTTTTGCCGTTAAAGGCCTGTAAGAACATGACCGCGACGAGCTTTCTTGATCAAACCCTGTTCGCTGAATTGGCCGAGAAAGCGGCAGCCAATCCTCGCGGGCGTCAGCATCACAACCTCCATCAGATGGAAGACGCCTGCCATCGTATGGTGGTTGGCTTGCAGCCCGACACCTATATCCCGCCTCACCGGCACGTGGGGGAAAACAAGGCTGAAACCTTGCTGGTCCTCAAAGGGCGACTGGGTGTGTTGATCTTCGATGAGTCTGGCGGGGTGCTGAGCAAACATATCCTGCAGGCCGGTGGCGACTGTCTCGGCGTGGACCTGCCAGCCGGTGTGTTCCATAGCCTGGTGGTACTGGAAGCGGACAGCCTGATGTTCGAGTGCAAGGCCGGCCCTTATCGTCCAGTCGGTGAGGGTGAGCTTGCTCACTGGGCGCCGCGTGAAGGCGAGCCTGGTGTGGCTGAATATCAGGTGTGGATGCGCGCGCAGTTCACCTGAAGCGCGCTCAATTTTCCCCGGCCAGCCAATGTTCGCTTTTGCGACGAGCCTGTTCCAGGTTGTTCACGTAGGCCAACTGACGCTGTTCCCGATGGATGCCCGCGCGTCTGAGCTTCAGGCGCACCCGGGGGGCGGTCGCCACCAGAATCAGGCCAATGCCGTCCGTGCGGTAATCCCTCAGGATATTGTCGAAGGCCGCCAGCGCCGTCATGTCCAGCATCGGCACGGCGCTCATCTCGACGATCACCACTTTGACCTCTGGACTGAATTTGCGTAGCACCCCCAAGGCTTTTTCGGCGGCGCCGAAGAACAGCGGCCCGCGTATCGCATAGCAACGAACATGCGCCGGCATGTCCTGCAAGGCTTGATGGTAGGCGGGGGGCAGTTCGGCAGTGTCCGTAAGATCGCTCATGCGCTTGATAAATAACCCGGCGGCCAGCAGCAGGCCGACGGCGACGGCCATCACCATGTCGAACAACACCGTCAGGCTCAGGCAGGTCAGTAAAACCAGCACATCGCTGCGGGGCGCGATGCGCAAGGTATGCAGCACGTGCCGGGCTTCGCTCATGTTCCAGGCCACCATGACCAGCAATGCGGCCAATGCAGCCATCGGCAGGTAGCTGAATAGCGGTGCGAGGACGAGTATCGCCATCAGCACCACCGCGCTGTGAATAATGGCTGCCAATGGCGAAAAGGCTCCGCTGCGCACGTTGGTGGCACTACGAGCAATTGCCGCCGTGGCAGTAATGCCGCCGAACAGCGGTGCGATCAGGTTGCCCAGGCCCTGGCCCAGCAGTTCTGCGTTGGGGTCGTGTTTGCTGCCGGTCATGCCATCCGCCACCACCGCACACAACAAGGATTCGATGGCGCCGAGCATGGCAATGGCGAACGCCGGCGCCATTAATTGACGGATCAAGTCGTAAGACAGGTGCAGCGGGTGGCCGTCGGGACCGGGTAGATTCCACGGCCAATCGAAGCTTGGCAGGAACGGCGGAATGCCGGGATGGCTGACGCCCTCGACTATATAGCTGAAACGCTCACCCAATGTCGCCACCGCCAGCCCACCGTGCTCCAGCGCCAACCCCAGGAGCGCGCCGATGGTCAGCGCCACCAGATGCCCCGGAATCCTCGGCACCCACCGTGGCCACACAATCAGAATAGCCAGGCATGCGATGCCGATAATCCCGTCCCCCAGCCGAGCGCTGGGCAACGCCAGAATCAGTACACCCAGCTGTTCGATGTAGTGCTCTGCCTGGCCGGCAGTGTTCAGGCCCAACAAGTCCTTCAATTGCAGAGTGGCAATGACAATGCCGATCCCGGCGGTAAAGCCCAGGGTGACCGGATACGGAATGTACTGAATCAACCGCCCGGCTCGAATCAGCCCCAGGGCAATGAGGATGACGCCGGCAAGCATGGTGCAGAGCAACAGGCCGCCCAGGCCATATTGTTGGGTGATGGGCAGCAGAATGACCACGAACGCGGCGGTCGGCCCGCTGACATTGAAACGCGAACCGCCTGTCAGGGCGATCAGGGGCGCGGCGATCAGTATCGTATACAACCCTTGCTGGGGCGGTACACCTACGGCAATCGCCAGGGCCATGGCCAACGGGATGGCGATAATCCCTACCGTCAACCCGGCACTGATGTCGCCGCGTAAGCGTCTGAAGGTGTAGCCGGCGCGCCAGGTCTGACGCCAGGCGGCGAACAACGGGGGAACGGAGAACGACATGAGCACTCCACGGTAGACGGCGCACCGTTGAACGACGGCTGAAAGCTCTTCCAGTATGGCCAGCCTTGTACTGCGAAGTATTGACCCATATCCCTAATTCGCGCGGTTGATCCTCATGCTAGAGTGCTCGGCTTCGCCCTGGGAGCCCGTCATGAGCCTTTTGATCCGCAGCTGCGCCACCCTGTTGCTGGCGCTCAGCCTACCCCTTGCCGCTGCTCCGGCGCCCATGCACGCACAGTTCTTGCCCCCGGACGACCTGACCCTGCGTGACGCCGAACCCGAACAGCAACAACTGTTGCAGGTCACCGAGTACTCTGTGGTGGTGGGCAGTCAGCGCCAGTCCACCCAACAGCCGATCCCGGTTACGTCTCCGGTACTGATCCGTCTCAAGGGAAAATCCTTGAACAAGGGCGCAACCATCAGCCAGGTGTTGGTCAACTTCGACGGCGAAAGCAAAAGCCTGAAAAAGCCGATCTACGATGACAAGAGCAAAACCCTGACGCTTTATTACCCGCTGGCCCAATACCGGATGGTCATCGACCTGCTGCGCAACGACACGGTGTATTGCCAGTTCCTCAGCTACGCCAACGGTCATGTCTGGGCTGATCTGCACACAGGCAGCGTTCGTTCGCGTTGAGCCCGGCGGCAAGGGAGGGGTAAACTGCCCGCCCCGTGAAATGTCTGCGAGCTGGAGTCGGCAATGCGTAAAGATAAGAAGCAAGTGATTGGTGACGAGATCGGCGATGAGCAGATCAAACTGTTCCTCGATTTTGAACCGGTCGACGCCACTTCACCGTCGCTGCACAAATTGATCAAGGCCTATCGCGGTCTGCGTATCGATGATTTCGAGCGTTTTCTGATGTTCTTCGTCGAAGCCGGTTTTGACCTGGACGGCAAGGATGAGCACGGCAATGATTTCGTCGCGGTGATCAAGGATCAGCGTAACGCGGCCGAGTACATTGAGCTGATCGCCAAGGCTCGCGGTTAACCCTTACCTGTAGGAGCCAGGCTTGCCGGCGAAGGCGTCCGTGAGATCGCTTTCGCCGGCAAGCCTGGCTCCTACAGAAGGCACAAAAAAACGCCCCGCACTCAATGAGTACGGGGCGTTTTTCATGCAACCGAATCAAGCGTAGCTTTCGGTCTCGTTACTGGCTTCAACCAGCTCCAGTGCGATGTTGTTGTGCGCATTGATCTTGCGATACAGCGCAGCATCGGTTTCCAGAACCTTTTCCCGAGCCGGGAAGATTTCCGCCAGTTTGGCAGCCCACTCGCCGGTCGCCTTGCCCGGGAAGCATTTTTCGATCAGTTCCAGCATGATCGAAACGGTGACCGACGCGCCTGGCGAAGCGCCGAGCAGGGCGGCCAGGGAGCCGTCCTTGGACGCGACCAGTTCGGTACCGAACTGCAGAACACCGCCTTTTTTCGGGTCTTTCTTGATGATCTGCACCCGTTGGCCAGCCACTTCCAGGCGCCAGTCTTCGGCTTTCGCTTCAGGGTAGAAGCGGCGCAGCGAATCCAGGCGTTGCTCCATCGACTGCATCACTTCGCTGACCAGGTACTTGGTCAGGTCCATGTTGTTTTTCGCCACGGCCAGCATCGGGCCGATGTTGCCGGCGCGAACCGACATCGGCAGGTCCATGAAGGAGCCGTGCTTGAGGAACTTGGTGGTGAAGCCGGCGTAAGGTCCGAACAGCAGGGACTTCTTGCCATCGACCACACGGGTGTCCAGGTGCGGCACCGACATCGGTGGCGAGCCCACGGCAGCCTGGCTGTAGACTTTGGCCTGATGGTGCTTGACCACTTCCGGGTTATCGCAACGCAGCCATTGGCCGCTGATCGGGAAGCCGCCGAAGCCTTTGCTTTCTTCGATGCCCGAGGCCTGCAACAGCGGCAATGCCGCGCCGCCAGCGCCGAGGAAGACGAATTTGGCGTCGACTTCACGGGTGTTGCCGCTGTTGACGTCCTTGATGCTGACGGTCCAGCCGCCGTTGTTACGCTTCAGGCCGGTCACACGCTTGCAGTACTTGACCTGGGCATCGGGTGCGCTGGTCAGGTGCTTGAGCAGTTGATTGGTCAGGGCGCCAAAGTTGACGTCGGTGCCGTTCATCACGCGGGTCGCGGCGACGACTTCGTCGGCTGGACGGCCCGGCATCATCAACGGCATCCACTCGGCCATGGTGGCCTTGTCTTCGGTGTATTCCATGTCCGAGAAGGCGTGGTGCTTGCTCAGCGTCTTGAAGCGTTCCTTGAGAAAGGAAACACCACTCTCGCTCTGCACGAAGCTCAGGTGCGGCACCGGGCTGATGAAGGTCTTGCACGAGCCGAAGGTGCCTTTTTTGGTCAGGTACGACCAGAACTGCTTCGACACCTCAAACTGGGTGTTGATGTGCACGGCTTTCTTGATGTCGACGGTGCCGTCGGCGGCCTGCGGTGTGTAGTTGAGCTCACACAGCCCGGCGTGACCGGTACCGGCGTTGTTCCACGGGTTCGAACTTTCCGCGGCACCGGAATCCATCAACTCGACGACTTCCAGCTTGATCGCGGGGTCGAGCTCTTTGAGCAGTACAGCAAGGGTGGCACTCATGATGCCGGCCCCAACCAGTACTACGTCGACTGCTTCGTTATGCGCCATTTAACGCGTCTCCAAAATCTGCAGCACCAAATTGTCGGCATGGCTGCCAGGAGTGACGGGGCGTGTCAGTGAGGCCCCAGGTACCCATGGCAGTGTCGCCATGTCCGAATCTTCGCAATTTTTCGCAACTTCGACGGACGCTACCGGTCGGGTTAATGAGCCCTATGAACTCATTTCAACGCGCGACTGGCAATTCGACTTATGGTCGAGACATCCGTTTGTGCAACCAAATCCGTAGCGGACAGGCTTCAGGCTCCGGTGTTCGAGGAATACTCGGTCCTGTGTCGTTGGGCTGTTTCAGACGCTAATGGTGCATATTCAGACGCAAAACTATTCATTTGCTCGCCACACTCTTGTGAAGTTGTGAAAACCCGTTTTTTTCACGCTCTTTTGAAGACGTGAACCTCAAAAAAGGGCTGTCCAGCCTGGCACCGTGCCCGGATGGATTGCCATCATGGGATACATGACAGGCAAAACGGGCAAACAGCTCAGTGACCGAGCGTAATGACAGCTCTGCAGATTCGCGAAAAGTGGGGTTTTTGCTCAAAGAACAGCAAGCGCGCCAGCTTCACTCGATCTGTGTGGGCGGCTCTCTGTGGGCGGTGCGGGGTGTCAATACCAAGGCATTAACGATGCTGCGAGGCCCGATCAGGAGACGTCCTTATAATCGGGGGGAGATTGTATCTAAGAAACGTGGGGAAATGGACGTGTTTGATGACTTTTATTAGACGTCTGGTCAGGTGGTCAACAGAGGTTGCACCCGCGCGCGCGGCTGGCGCTGGCTGACACGCGCGCTCGGAGGCAGGGGATGGTGCAGCCAGTCGAGATGGATTTCTTCGATTTCGACCCAGCCATCGCCCATCGGCTGGAGGCTGCACTGCTTGAACGCCTGGCACAGTCCCTCGCGGTCGAGCAGGGCAAAGCTGCGATGCAGCGGGCGTGGCGCGAACAGTGAGATGAGGTGACGCATGGCAAAGTACCGTGTAGGGGAACTGTTCTACAGGTTGCCCGTGAGTCGTGACGTGTTTGTGTGAGTACGGTGACAGAGGTGTGACAGGAACCGTGGTCTGAAGGGTTTGTCAGATATTTCGATAGTCACTGCGAGAAATGTATTTGCGAGACCGAACACTGGTTCGCAACGATGGCCCACCGCTATACTGCCAGCCTGTTTTTGCCTGATTCTGGAGAGAAGAGCATGTTGCAACGCCTGTTGTTCGGTTTGATCACTGTGACCAGCTTGACCCTGGTCGGCTGCGCCAACAGCCCGCAACAACTGAGTCCGGAACCGAAGCTGACCACTCAGCTCGCCCCAGTTGGCCATGGTCAGCAGGTCGTGGTCCGTGTAGTGGATGGTCGTCCGTCGCCAACCCTGGGAACCCGTGGTGGCCTGTATCCTGAGACCAGTGCGATTACGGTGCAGGGCACGCAGATTCTGCCGAAGTTACAGGCTCAGGCCGAAGCGGCCGTGCGTTTGCTGGGGTTTACCCCGGTCCCCAATGGCATGAATGCACCGCAGTTGACCGTGACCCTGGTCGAGTTGAAGTATCAGTCGCCTAAAGAAGGCATGTATGTGACTGAAGCGACCATTGGTGCGACGTTCCGCTCCGATGTGCAGAATGCCAATCGTCGTTACAGCGGTCGTTATGGTTCGTCCCTGGATCAGCGTTTTGGCATGGCGCCGAATCAGGAAACCAACACCAAGCTGGTCAGCGATGTGTTGAGCGATGCATTGACGCGTCTGTTCAAGGACCCGACTGTGGGTCAGATGCTCGGCGAGTAAATCGCTGGATTCAAAAAAGCCCGGTGCCAGCAATGGCCCCGGGCTTTTTCATGCCTGCCTGTTTTGCAGGTGTGCACCGTACAACTGTGGGAGCGAGCCTGCTCGCGAAGGCGTCGTGTCAGTCGACATCAATGAAACCGACACACCGCTTTCGCGAGCAGGCTCGCTCCTACAAAGGGATCTGCGTTGTCAGGCGGCTTGCGAATAGAAATCCAGCATGCTCACGCCTGTCAGCAAATCCGTCTCCGGCAAATCCGCGTGTTGATGCCCACTCAGCGCGCAATAGACCAGCCAGTGCCGATCCTGAACGTTGAAGGCAAGGCTTCCGACGAGGTTTTGTTGTTCGTCGCTTTGGGCGATGAGGTAGAGACGATCCTGATTTTCGGCGTGCAGCATGACGGGCTCCTTGTCCGTTTTGAGGAGCGCCAGACTGACGTATTCAGATGACGAAGCCGTGACGCAGGGCAGCAATCTGCCAAATGGTTCGTTATTTGTCGTAAAGCGCAGGGCAAGAGGGAAGGCTTTCGGTAGAATCCGCGCCGCAGTCGTCCGTCCGGCGTCTGCCACACCTGTTTTGCTTGAGGTCCGCGATGTCGCTGCATTTGATGACGCTGTTTACCGCCCACCCTGCCAAATTGATCAACCTGCTGGCGTTGCTGTTTGCGTTCCCGGGGAGTTGGTTGTTGCATGCCACCCGTCGCCGCGAACAACGTGCGCTGGCCAGCCTGGACGCGCAAACCCAGAGCCGTCGCATGGATGAGCCCACCTTGATGCTGGACGGCGCGACCTTGCGCATGAATCGGTTTTTCTATCGATTCGGCTTTGCTTGCCTGGGGGTGGCGTTGCTGGTGTCGTGGATCAGTACGCGGGTCTGAGTTGTTAAAGATCAAAAGATCTGGAATGAAAAACGGCGCCCGAAGGCGCCGTTGTCGTATTCAGGCCAAAAACTTTACAGCGGCAATCCCGCTTTCACGCGGTACTGATTGCGCACCGGCATTGCATATTGCAGCACCAGGAATGGACGATGTTCCTCGGGGCAAGCCTCCAGACGTTGCTGCCATTGCTCCTGGGCCTTGGCCAGTTCGTCGGCCGGGAACACCTCGGCGGCTTTTGGAACCTGCAATTGCGGGTCGGCATCCTTCCATTGCGCGTAGGCCAGGTAGTGCACCGGGAACAGGCGGTAGCCGCCGAGGATCTGCCGGTCCATCTCGATCGCCAACAGCTTGGTGTCTTCGAACAACTCGGTGATCGGCGAGGCGAAGTTCACGTGAACGCGGCCCTTGTAACCGGTGATGCCCTTGGCAATGCTCGCGTCATCCTCGCCCGGCACTTTGGTGTAGCTGCCGGTGGTTGCGCGGATGAACAGTTCGCGGGCCTTGGCCTGGTCACACGGGTCGTATTCGTAGCTGATCGACACCGGGGTGACATTCAGCGAGCGGATGACTTCGCCGAACGGCTCGTCCTTGCGGCTCATGTGGAACATTTTGAGGATGGCCGACTCGGTGCGGTCGTCGCCGTCCTTGGCCCGGCCTTCGGCCTGGGCGATCCAGATCGATGCGCAATCGTGGCGGATCGAGTGGTTGATGTAAGCCGACAGCAGCTGATACGCCGCCATCTTTTCGCGGCGACCGGCGATCGAACGGTGCACGATGAAACTCTTGTTCAAGCGCATCAGGTCGCTGACGAAGGGTTTTTGCAGCAGGTTGTCGCCGATCGCGATGCGCGGTGTCGGCAGGCCGGCGTGGTACACGGCGTAGTTGACGAAGGCCGGGTCCATCACGATGTCGCGGTGGTTGGCGATGAACAGATAGGCGCTGCCAGACTTGAACTGCTCGACGCCGGTGTACGTCACACCGTCCGTGGCCCGCTCGATGGTGTGGTCGACATACATCTCGACTTTGTCCTGCAACGTGGCCACCGATGTGACATCAGCAAACTCGCGGCGCAGCCGATGAGCTATAAGAGGTTTGAGCATCCAGCCGAATGCACCGGCAAAACGCGGGAAGCGGAAGTGGGTGAGGATATCTAGAAACGCCTTGTCGCCGAGCAGCCTTTCCAGCACCGCTGGGACTTCGCTGTCGTCGTAAGGTCGGATGGCATCGAATTCGCCCATCATGCTCTCTTGTTAGAAACGGCTAGGGTAAGTAAAGGTTTTGATCGAAAACCAGCGGGGCACGGTCTGAAAAAGTAGCCAGACAAAAATAGCCCTGCAAATAGACCGGCGATTATACGCACAAGTCACCTGGGAGACCGCGATGCTGGAAACTGCGCAGTATGAATGTCCGTATTGTGGTGAAGAGGTTGAGACGACCGTGGATCTGTCCGGGGGGGATCAGACCTATATTGAAGATTGCCAGGTGTGCTGCCGGCCGATCACGTTTGTTTTACAGGTTCATGACGAGGAATGGCATCTCGAAGTTTTTAGTGAAAACGAATGAGAGGGGCACCCCGATGCAGCGAATCTACGAGCCGGAAAACCTGATGGAAGGCGAGTTGTTGCAAAGCATGTTGGCCAGCGAGGGGATAGAGGCGCATCTGGTGGGGCGTGATTTACTCGGTGGCACCGGCGAATTGCCTATCTTCGGCCTTTTGGGATTGTCGGTGGATAATGACCAGGCGCAATACGCCCGGGAGTTGATCACCGCGTACAATGCCGCGCTGCCGCTGCCCGGCGATGAACCGGAGAGCTTCCCAGGCACGCTGGTCTGTTAGGCTGGCGTTCGTTTTATCAAGAGTCGTGCTGCCCCATGTGTGGACGTTATGCCCTGTTTCGCTGGAACCCCGCCTTCGCGGCCCTGCCTGGCTTTCCCGCCGATCAGCAGGCCCAGTGGAATATTTCCCCAAACGATTCGGTGTTAATGCTGCGTGCAGGCGTCGATGGTCAACGTGAGTTGGCACGAGCACGCTGGGGTTTGACGCCGCCGTGGCTGACCGATCTGTCCCGTACGCCGGCCCATGCCCGGGCCGAAACCGTAGCCGAGCAACCGATGTTCCGCCAGGCCTTGCGCGAGCGCCGTTGCCTGCTGCCGGCCAATGGTTTTTACGAATGGCGCGGCACCACACGCAAACGCCCGTATTGGCTGACGCCGGGGGAGGGCTCGGCGCTGTTTTTTGCGGCGATTTGGGAGGCGTATCCGGTGCAGGAACAGGTCTGGTTGAGTACGGCGGTGATCACCCAGCCGGCGGCCAGTCAGCGTCGACCGTTGATTCTTGATGAGGCCGGGCAGGCGGCGTGGCTCGATCCGCAGACGCCGTTGCATGTGTTGCAGGGGTTGCTTGCCAGTGAGCCCGCGGCATTGCGCGAGCGGGTGTTGGCCAATTTGGTGAATGATCCGAAGTTGAATGCGCCGGAGTGTCTGACCCCGGGTTGAGTTTTGCGGTGCCGGTGCTGGCCCCTTCGCGAGCAGGCTCGCTCCCACAGTTGACCGAGGTGCCCAGACGGACGCGATCAAATGTGGGAGCGAGCCTGCTCGCGAAGGGGCCTTTGGATCAAACCTTGAACTGATTGATCAACCGCCGCTGCTGCTCCGCCAATTTGGTCAGGCCCGCACTCGCCGCACTCGATTCATCCGCCCCGCCTGCCACTTCATTGGCCACTTGCCCAATGTTGATCACGTTGCGGTTGATGTCATCCGCCACGGCGCTCTGCTCTTCGGCCGCTTTCGCCGCATGCTGCACGCTTTCGTCGGTGCGGTTCTGGCTGTCTTCCATCACCCGCACAACGTCACGTGTGCCTTGTTGCAGTTGCTGGATCATGGTCTGAATTTCTTCAGTAGCCTTTTGAGTCTTCTGCGCCAGGTTGTGCACCTCGTCCGCCACCACCGCAAAACCACGGCCCTGTTCGCCAGCCCGGGCCGCTTCGATGGCCGCGTTCAAGGCCAGCAGGTTGGTCTGCTCGGCGATCCCGCGAATGGCGGTGAGGATCGCGTTGATGTTCTCGCTATCCTTGGCCAGGGTCTGCACCACGCCGACAGCCTTGCCGATTTCAATCGCCAGCACACCAATCGAGTTCGACGTGTCCCGGACGATCTGCATGCCCTGCGCCGCGGCCTGATCGGCATGGCTGGCGGCTTGCGCCGCCTGGGTCGCATTGCGCGCCACATCCTGGGCCGTGGCGGTCATTTCGTGCACCGCCGTGGCAACTTGATCGATCTCGGCCATTTGCTTCTGCACGCCGATGTTGGTGCGGATGGCGATGTCGGCCGTGTGTTCCGATGAATCGCTGACGCTCTGCACCGAGGTCACCACTTGCGTGATCATCGCCTGCAACTTGGCCAGGAAGGTGTTGAAGCCTTTGGCGATCGAACCCAATTCGTCGGCGCGATCGCTGGTCAGGCGGCGTGTCAGGTCGCCTTCACCTTTGGCAATGTCATCGAGCATGGCGACCATTTGCTTGAGTGGCCGGGCAATGCCGTGGCCCACCAGCCAGATCACCGGCAAGCCGATACCCGCGATCAATAGACCGACCATGGCCATGCCGAAGGTATCGGACTTGCGCTGGGTGTTCAGGTCGCCTTGAAGTTTTTGCAGATCCGCCATCACCGCATTCAGCGGCAGTTGCAGCATCAGGGTCCAACGAGCGTCGGTCTGTCCGATGCCGAACGGCAGGGGGCTCGAAGGCCATGAGCAGGGTGGGGCGAATTGACTGTTTTGGAGTGGTGGATGTCGCAACAGAATTATCGTGGGCCTTTACCGGTGGACGTCGTTGTGTGAATTTTATCCTGCCGTGACGAAAGCTTTGTCTGAAAAGTACCTCTGGATGGCATTTGTATCTGGCGTCGATACCATTCCCCACCTAGGATACGCGGCATGTTTTCAGGGAGTTTTTTGATGAACAAGACATTGGTTTTGTGTGCACTGAGTGCAGGTTTGTTGCTCGCCGGTTGCCAGTCGGTTAATACCACCAACGGTGGTGCCGTGGGCGTTGAGCGCAAACAGTACATGTTCAGCATGCTGTCGACTGATGAGGTCAACCAGATGTACGCCCAGTCTTATCAAAAGACAGTTGGCCAGGCGAGCACCCAAGGTGTGTTGGACAAGACCAGTAATGAAGCCAAGCGCGTCCAGGCCATTGCCGATCGGCTGATTGCCCAGGCACCGGTTTTTCGTCCGGATTCGGCCCAGTGGAAGTGGGAAGTCAACCTGATCAAGAGCGACGAGCTCAACGCCAACTGCGGCCCTGGTGGCAAGATCATTTTCTACACCGGGCTGATCGACAGCCTGCAATTGACTGACGATGAAATCGCCGCCGTCATGGGCCATGAAATCGCCCACGCGTTGCGCGAGCACGGTCGTGAAGCGATGTCCAAGGCCTACGGCATTGAAATGGCCAAGCAGGGCGCCGGTGCCTTGTTGGGTCTGAGCCAGGACAGCCTGGCGCTGGCGGATACCGTGGCGAACTACGGCATGACGCTGCCCAACAGCCGCGCCAACGAAAACGAGGCGGACCTGATCGGTCTGGAACTGGCCGCGCGAGCCGGCTATAACCCGAACGCTGCGATCACCCTCTGGAACAAGATGAGCAAGGCCTCGGAAAGTTCGCCGCCTGAGTTCATGAGTACTCACCCGGCGTCGTCCAGTCGTATTGCTTCATTACAGGCGGCGATTCCGAAGGTGATGCCGTTGTACGAGCAGGCCAAAAAGAACTGACAGTCATGCGGCGCGGCTGCTGACGCCTTCGCGAGCAGGCTCGCTCCCACATTTGATCGCATTCCAAATGTGGGAGCGAGCCTGCTCGCGAAGAACGATCACTCGGTGCTATTGACTAAACGCATCAAACCCAGCCGCTGCTCTGCATCGCCTTGTACACCGCAACCACCGCCAGGATGAAGAACGCCGCGGCCGCCAAACGACGGATCAACGTCAATGGCAATTTATCCGCCGCAAAATTACCGGCCAGTACCACCGGCACGTTGGCAATCAACATGCCGGCGGTGGTGCCGATGATCACCAGCCACAGTTCCGGGTATTGCGCGGCGAGCATGATGGTCGCGATCTGGGTCTTGTCGCCGATTTCGGCGAGGAAGAATGCGATCAGCGTGGTCAGGAACGGCCCGAACTTGCGGGCCGTGCTGGCTTCGTCGTCATCCATCTTGTCCGGCACCAGGGTCCACAGCGCGGTCGCGGAGAAACTTGCGGCGAGGATCCAGTGCAGCATCGCATCCGAGAAGAAACTGCCGACCCAGGCGCCTACCGCGCCGGCTGCCGCATGGTTGGCCAGGGTCGCGGCGATGATGCCGGCGATGATCGGCCAGGGTTTGCGAAAGCGGGCGGCGAGAATGAGCGCGAGCAGTTGCGTCTTGTCGCCGATTTCGGCCAAGGCAACGATTGCGGTGGGAACGAGTAAAGAATCCAGCATCAGGGTTTTTCCTAAGGGGCGGGTCGACACGGCTATGACACGTACAGCCTTCCCGCCCCGGGTAAGGTGTTCGTGTCATAGGTCTTGTCAAACCCTGCGATCCGACTGATGCGGACGCGTGGGTCGCATACGCCATGGTCTGAGGACCAAGTATGTTGACGTATGCCGGACGAGCATGGCGCTCGTGGGAGACTACTCCCCTAGGACGGAGCGGATTCTGCCTAGGCAAACCCGATAGGGCAAGCCTCTTTTAAAAAAGAAGTGCTAGCCGCGTTTGGCCCGGTAAATTCTGAAACCTTGCCCTTCGGCTTTGATCGCGCACACGCCGAGGTGCTCTTCGATCAGCGGTTGATATTTAAGGAAACTGTTGGCGACCAAGCGAAGTTCGCCACCGTTTTTCAGATGTTTGGCCGCTTTTCGCAGCAAGTTTTCGGTCGCGAAGTAATCCGTGTGAACGCCGACATGGAACGGTGGGTTGCTCAAGATCGCACTCAAACCCATCGGCGCAGCATCGATGCCATCACCGGTAATCACGTCGGCTTCCAGACCGTTGGCAGCCAGCGTCAGGCGACTGCTGGCGGCGGCGAAGGCATCCACGTCGAGCAACGTGACCTGGTTGTGCGGATAACGACGTTTCACCGCTGCCCCCAACACGCCGGCGCCGCAACCGAAATCCAGTAAATGCCCACTCGGTAATTTGTCCAGATGCTCCAGCAACAGCGCGCTGCCGCGATCCAGTCGACCGTGGCTGAACACGCCCGGCAGGCTGATGACTTTAAGTGGACCTTCGGCCAGTGGCAGCTCATAGGTCTGGGCCAGGCTTTCCAGCGATTTGGCTTCTGGCGCATTGGCCACGGTGACTTGCCAGAGCTGGCAATGCCGCGCGCTGTCGAGCTTGCGTGGTTTACCGAACGGGTTCAGTTGCTTGGCTGCACCTTCGATGCCACTGCGTTTTTCGCCCACCAGGTACAACTCACGCCCGGCCAGGCGCGAGGCGAGGGCGTTGAGGATGTAGTCGGTCAGGTCCTTGGACTTGGGCAGAAACACCACCGCGCTATCGAATTCGCGTTCCGGGACGTCCACGCCAAAATGGCTGCGCTCGGCGAAGCGGGCGTCCAGCGCGGCCTGGTCGCCGGCATGCCAGCACCAGCCATGAGCATCGGGCAGGCGGCCCAACAGATCATCGGCGGGCAAACCGGCCAGCAACACCGAGCCCTGGAATAACTCGGCCTGACGAAGCAGTACTTCACTGCGCGGATCCATAATCTGCTCCCTGAAAAAAAGTGCAGCAGTCTATCAACTGACGACCCGCAGTGCCTTACCGCTGAAGAAACCCTGAGCATTTTCGGTCAATTGGCCAACGATCCGCTGCCGCGCCTCGCGACTGCCCCAGGCGTTATGCGGCGTGACGATCAGTCGTGGAATGTCAGCGGCCAGTAACGGGTTGCCAGCGGACGGAGGCTCGACACTCAGCACGTCAGTCGCCGCACCGCCGAGGTGACCGTTGCGCAAGGCATCGGCCAGCGCCTGTTCGTCGATCAAACCACCGCGTGCGGTGTTGACCACGAAGGCGCCGGGTTTCATTGAGGCCAGCTCACGGGCGCCAATGAAGTGGCGGGTGTGTTCATTGAGCGGGCAGTGCAGGGTCAGCGCGTCGATTTGCGGCAGCAGTTGATCCAGCGGCAATCGGTCCGCTCGGGCAGGGCGCCCGGGAATTTGACCCAGCAGTACGCGCATGCCGAAGGCTTCGGCCAGTCGCGCCACCGCGCCGCCCAGTTCGCCGTGACCGAGCAGGCCAAGGGTTTTGCCTTGCAGTTCGACGATCGGGTAATCCAGCAAGCAGAATTGTTTCGCTTGCTGCCAACGGCCTTCGCCAACGGCTTTCTGATAGTCGGCGAGGCGCGTCGCCATATTGAGCAACAACATGATCGTGTGCTGCGCCACCGACGGCGTGCCGTAACCCTGGCAATTGCAGACGGTAACGCCGTGAGCACGGGCGGCGGCAAGGTCGACGTTGTTGGTGCCGGTGGCGGTGATCAGGATCAGCTTCAGCTCGGGGCTGGCGGCGATGGCCGCGGCGTCGATCAGGATCTTGTTGCTGATGGCGACGGTAGCGCCCTTGAGGCGTTCGATGACTTGATCCGGTGCGGTTTGCGCAAACAGTTGCAAATCATCGAAGCAATCGCGCAGCGGACTGAGATCGAGATCGCCAAGATCCAGCGATGGATGATCGAGGAAAACGGCGCGGCGAGAGTTCGTCATCAACTGTACCTTTTGTGCATTGAACTGAAGGCGTAATCTGCCGAGCCTACCAGATGAAACAAATGGTTACCCATTGCACCAAAGTGGCTAAGTTCGCGCACTATGCAATGAAGCGACGATGCCCCCGTAGCAGCTGGCGAAGCCTGCGTTCGGCTGCGAAGCAGTCGTGAAATCAAGCACCGCGCTCTTTCAGAAAGCCCGCACGCTCAGGTAACGACTGCTTCGCAGCCGAACGCAGGCTTCGCCAGCTGCTACAAGTGATGTCGTTGGCGGGAATTTTATTTGACCAGAATGCCCAAAGGAGCCCCCCCCCATGTACTGGACAGAGTTTTTGACCGTTGCCCTGATTCACTTGCTGGCCGTCGCCAGTCCCGGCCCTGACTTTGCGGTGGTGGTGCGTGAGAGTGTGACTCACGGTCGTCGCGCGGGTACCTGGACGGCGCTGGGCGTCGGTACGGCGATTTTCCTCCACGTGGGCTATTCACTGCTGGGCATTGGCCTGATCGTGTCGCAGTCGATCGTGCTGTTCAACGCCTTGAAATGGGCCGCCGCCGCTTACCTGCTGTACATCGGCTTCAAGGCCCTGCGTGCACAACCGGCGAAACCGGTGGCGGACGATCTGCACAAGGAGGCGGGCGAGCGCACGGCACGCGGTGCTTTTACTTCCGGTTTTGTGACCAACGGTCTGAATCCGAAAGCCACACTGTTCTTCCTGTCGCTGTTCACCGTGGTGATCAACCCGCACACGCCGCTGGCGGTGCAGGCCGGCTACGGGGTTTACCTCGCAGTGGCCACGGCTGTGTGGTTCTGCCTGGTGGCGATGCTGTTCAGCCAGCAGCGGGTGCGCGCCGGGTTCGCCCGTATGGGGCACTGGTTCGACCGGACGATGGGCGCAGTGCTGATCGCCATTGGCGTAAAACTCGCGCTCACCGAGATGCATTGATCAACCGCGCCGCCCTGTAGGAGCGAGCTTGCTCGCGAAGGGCTTGAGGGCAACGGGTTTACTCGGGAAGGGTGCATTATCGTTAACGTCCTTCGCGAGCAAGCTCGCTCCTACATTCTCCGGTCAACATACAAGATCGCAGCCTGCGGCAGCTCTATGTTCATGTGGCTGTGAGTGCTGGCGCAACGCCATCATTTGCCTGGCACTACAAATCATTCCTTTGGCTGATTTGGCTGGCGTATAAGAGCACTAGAGTGCTTACTTTCAGTCACGACCGAGCAGTCAGAAAAGGGATTCTTATGTTACAGACTCGCGTTATTCCCCCAGCCGAAGGCGCTTACCAGTATCCGCTGCTGATTAAACGGCTGCTGATGTCCGGTGCTCGTTACGAGAAAACCCGCGAGATCGTGTACCGCGATCAGTTACGCTACAGCTATCCGACCCTGATCGAGCGGGTCGCACGACTGGCCAATGTATTGACGGCGGCCGGGGTAAAAGCCGGAGATACAGTGGCGGTGATGGATTGGGACAGCCATCGTTACCTGGAGTGCATGTTCGCCATCCCGATGATTGGCGCAGTGATCCACACCATCAATGTGCGCCTGTCGCCGGAACAGATCCTCTACACAATGAACCACGCCCAGGACCGCTTCGTGCTGGTCAACAGCGAGTTCGTGGGGCTCTACCAGGCAATCGCGGGGCACCTGACCACGGTCGAGAAAACCCTGCTGTTGACCGACCTGCCGGAAAAAACCGCCGACCTGCCGAACCTGATCGGCGAGTATGAGCAACTGCTGGCCGCCGCGAGCACGCAGTACGACTTCCAGGACTTCGACGAAAACTCGGTCGCGACCACCTTCTACACGACCGGCACGACGGGCAATCCCAAAGGCGTGTACTTCACCCATCGGCAACTGGTGCTGCACACCATGGGGGTGTCGACCATCATGGGGGCCATCGACAGCGTGCGGCTGTTGGGCACCAACGACGTGTACATGCCTATCACCCCGATGTTCCACGTGCACGCCTGGGGGTTGCCGTATGTGGCAACCATGCTCGGGCTCAAGCAGGTTTATCCCGGTCGCTACGACCCGGAATATCTGGTGGAGCTGTGGCGCAAGGAAAAGGTCAGCTTCTCCCACTGCGTGCCGACCATCCTGCAAATGGTCCTCAACTCCAAGGCTGCGCAAAACACCGACTTCGGTGGCTGGAAAATCGTTATCGGCGGCAGTGCGTTGAACCGGGCACTGTATGACGCCGCCAAGGCCAAGGGCATTCAGCTGACCGCCGCCTATGGCATGTCGGAAACCGGTCCGCTGGTGTCGTGTGCTCACCTCAACGACGAGTTGATGGCAGGCACTGAAGACGAGCGCACCACGTATCGGATCAAGGCCGGAGTGCCGGGGCCATTAGTGGAGGCGGCGATCGTCGACACCGAAGGCAACTTCCTGCCCGCCGATGGCGAGACTCAAGGGGAGCTGGTCCTGCGTGCGCCGTGGCTCACCGAAGGCTATTTCAATGAGCCGCACAAGGGGGCCGAGCTCTGGGCCGGGGGCTGGCTGCATACCGGCGACGTGGCGACCCTGGACAGCATGGGCGTGATCGACATTCGCGACCGCATCAAGGACGTGATCAAGACGGGGGGCGAGTGGATCTCTTCTCTGGACCTGGAGGACTTGATCAGCCGCCATGTGGCGGTACGCGAAGTAGCAGTGGTGGGCATTGCCGATCCGCAGTGGGGCGAGCGCCCGTTTGCGTTGCTGGTGGTCCGCGAAGGGCATGTGATAGGGGCCAGGGAACTCAAGGAACACCTTAAGCCGTTTGTGGAGCTGGGGCACCTGAGCAAGTGGGCTATCCCGAGCCAGATCGCCCTTGTTACTGAAATTCCCAAGACCAGTGTCGGCAAACTCGACAAGAAGCGGATTCGCGTCGACATTACTGAATGGCAGGCCAACAACAGCACCTTCCTCTCGACGCTTTAAGCGCCCCCCTGGCGTGCCATAAACGGCACGCCAGCCCCACCAAGCAAGCGCTTGGCTTGTGAAGTTCGCGTTTTCAGTCATTCTTGCCGTGCCGACGGGTGTCGGCTTGGCAAAGGACTGTTCCAGAGTGGCCGGCAGCTGCAAATCACACTTTAGAGGGATCAAGCAGTACTACCTGCTGGCTATAGTCCGTTCACGGATTTTTAAGAACGGAGCAAACGCACAAAACGGGGCGATGCAACTTTGGAATGACTTTGGGACACCTTGGTGCCCAGTCAACCACAGCGTTTTTAGAAGTGCTAACTGCCATAACAATAATGCACATGGAGTAGCGTCGATGACATCAGTAAACCAGTTCTGGCGCCGGGCGAAACTGCCCCTGGCGATCAGTCTTGCTTCTACGCTCGCCGGGCCAGCATTCGGCGTCAGTTTCAACGTTGGTGAAATCGAAGGTCAGTTCGACTCGTCTCTTTCTCTGGGTATGAGTGTGTCGACCCAGCAGCCGAACAAGAACCTGATTGGTGTCAACAACGGGGGGCAAGGTCTGTCCCAGACGTCCGATGACGGCCACTTGAACTTCAAGAGCGGACAAGCCTTTTCGAAGATCTTCAAGGGCATCCATGACCTAGAACTGAAGTACGGCGACACCGGCATCTTCGTGCGAGGTAAATACTGGTACGACTTTGCGCTGCAAAACGAAGACCTGGAATTCAAGAACGTCAGCAACGATGGACGCAAGGAAGGCGCCAAGTCCTCCGGTGGCGAAATCCTCGACGCCTTCATCTACCACAACTACGCCATTGCCGACGAGCCGGGCTCCGTGCGCTTGGGCAAGCAGGTCGTGAGCTGGGGTGAAAGTACCTTCATCGGCGGCGGCATCAACTCGATTAACCCGATCGACGTTTCCGCGTTTCGTCGGCCAGGTGCCGAGATCAAGGAAGGCCTGATTCCGGTCAACATGTTCTACGTGTCCCAGAGCCTCACCGAGAATCTCTCGACCGAAGCCTTCTACCAGTTGAATTGGGAACAGACCGTTGTCGACAACTGCGGCACCTTCTTCTCGCAACCGGACGTGATCGCGGATGGCTGCAACAATAACCTGGCTGTGTTGCGTACCCAAAACGGACTGAACAATTCACTGGCGGCGGCTGGGCTGCCGGCTTCATTGCGTAATGCCAGCATCAACACACTCGCTGCCAAGGGCGTCACCTGGGGTAACCCGGATGAAGGTGTCATCGTTCCTCGTGGTCCGGATCGCGATGCCCGTGACAGCGGCCAGTTTGGCCTGTCCTTCAAATACATGTTCGACCCGCTGGACACCGAATTCGGTGCCTACTTCATGAACTACCACAGCCGTGCGCCGATTTTCAGCGGCAAGGGGGCTCCGGCGAGCGCTTATAGCGCGGCAGGCCTGGTAGGCTCATTGGTCGGCTCGGGCGTTCCGGTCGGTGTTGCCCGCGGGCTGGCTCCGAGCTTGCTGCCGCTGGTGGTCGCGGGGAACTCCAGTTACTACGTCGAATACCCGGAAGATATTCGCCTGTATGGCCTGAGCTTCTCCACCACGCTGCCTACGGGGACTGCGTGGAGCGGTGAAGTCAGCTACCGTCCGAATGCGCCGGTTCAGATCAACACCACCGACATTCTCTACTCCGGTCTGACACCACTGAACCCTAACGTTTCCTTGCTCCAGGGAACGCCAGGGCAGGATGAACCAGGTTATCGCCGCAAGGAAGTGACCCAGTTCCAGACGACCTTTACCCACTTCTTCGACCAAGTGATGGGCGCCGAGCGACTGACGCTGGTCGGCGAGATCGGCCTGACGCACGTTGGCGGTCTGGAAAGCACTTCGAAAATACGTTATGGCCGCGACCCGAGCTATGGCCCTGGGCCATTGCCGAATGGTCAGTGCGAGGCGTTGAACGCCAGCACCCTGGCCGGCGGACCGCAAAACAACGTCAGTCGCTACTGTGAAAACGATGGCTTCACCACTGCCAACTCCTGGGGTTATCGCGGTCGCGCCATCTGGGAATACAACGACGTATTTGCCGGTGTGAACCTTAAGCCGAACATAGCCTGGTCCCATGACGTCAGCGGTTACTCGCCTGGCCCTGGCGGCAACTTCGAGGAAGGCCGCAAAGCGGTGAGCCTGGGAGTCGACGCCGAGTACCAGAACACCTACACCGCCAGCCTGGCCTACACCAACTTCTTCGACGGCAAGTACACCACCGTGGATGACCGTGACTTCGTCGCGCTCAGCGTTGGCGTGAACTTCTAAGCACTGTATTTTCAGGACGAGCACACATATGAAAATAACAAAGAGTCTGTTCCACGCTGGTGTTCTGGGGCTTTCGTTGCTGGCGACCAGTGTCATGGCGGCGGTCCCCGCTGCCGAAGCGGACAAGCTGGGCAAAAGCCTGACCCCAATGGGCGCCGAAATGGCGGGCAACGCCGACGGTTCGATCCCGGCCTGGAAGCCGTTGGCGAAAAACGCCGGTACGGCAGACAGCAAAGGTTTCCTGTCCGACCCGTACGCCAGTGAAAAACCACTGTTTACCATCACTGCGCAGAACGTCGACCAGTACAAAGACAAACTCGCTCCGGGTCAGTACGCGATGTTCAAGCGCTACCCGGAAACCTTCAAGATGCCGGTCTACCCGTCCCATCGCGGTGCGACCGTGCCGGACGACGTGTTCGCCGCCATCAAGAAAAACGCCATTGCCACTAACCTGGTGTCCGGCGGCAACGGTCTGGAGAACTTCGAATCCGCAGTACCGTTCCCGATTCCGAAAAGCGGCGTCGAAGTCATCTGGAACCACATCACCCGCTATCGCGGCGGCAGCGTGACCCGTCTGGTCACCCAGGCCACGCCGCAACCGAACGGTTCGTTTAGCCTGGTGTACTTCCAGGACCAGTTCGTGTTCCGCGACAAGATGAAGGATTACGACCCGAAAAACCCGGGCAACATCCTGTTTTACTTCAAGCAGAAAGTGACCGCGCCAGCACGTCTGGCCGGTGGTGTGCTGCTGGTACACGAAACCCTCGACCAGGTTAAGGAACCGCGTTCGGCGTGGGTCTACAACGCCGGTCAGCGTCGTGTGCGTCGTGCACCACAAGTGTCCTATGACGGACCGGGTACCGCTGCCGATGGCCTGCGTACCTCCGACAACCTGGACATGTACAACGGTGCGCCGGATCGTTACGACTGGAAACTCGAAGGCAAGAAAGAGATGTACATCGCCTCCGACAGCTACAAGCTCGACTCGCCACAGCTCAAGTACGCCGACATCATCAAGGCCGGCCACATCAACCAGGACCTGGCTCGTTACGAGCTGCGCCGGGTCTGGCATGTGGTTGCAACCCTGAAGGAAGGTCAGCGTCACATCTATGCCAAGCGTGACTTCTACATTGACGAGGACACTTGGCAGGCTGCGGTGATCGATCACTACGATGGTCGTAATCAGCTCTGGCGTGTGGCAGAAGCTCACTCTCAGAACTACTACAACGTTCAAGTGCCGTGGTACACCCTGGAAACCCTGTACGACCTGCAGTCGGGCCGTTACCTGGCACTGGGCATGAAGAACGAAGAAAAGTCGGCGTATGACTTCGGTTTCAGTGCAACCACCAGCGACTTTACCCCGGCGGCATTGCGTCAGGACGGTGTTCGCTAACCAGCACTGAATTGAGGCCGCATCCTCGAAAAAACGCCCCGACTGGTTCGGGGCGTTTTTTTTTGGAGCATCAACACAGTCCGTTGTAGCAGCTGCCGAGCCTGCGAGGCTGCGTCCGACTGCGCAGCAGTCGTAGGACCTGTCTCCTCAATTGGCCTGTCACGGCGCGGTGCCGGATATGGCGACTGCTGCGCAGCCGAACGCAGCCTCGCAAGCTCGACAGCTGCTACGGCCCGGCTCTGCGTCGAGTTTCTACTTCTGCTGAAGATGTTGTTTGTAGCCTTTTTGTAGCCATTTGTAGCATTAATCTTCATTCCCTCTTCGTTTACCGCTAGTCTGCGGACATCTGCAATGCCGCCAACAGCAATTCAAACAAGAGCCGGCCATGACTGATTTGTCCCCACTTCCGGGCCCTGCAAGCATTGCCGTCGCGGCACTGGACGGACGTTTTTTCCGGCCTCCGTTGCCCGACGGCCATGTGCTGCGACCTCGCCTGTGCGAACGCCTGAGTGCCGGTCTGGGTGGCAGGTTATTGCTGGTCAGCGCTCCCGCGGGGTTTGGCAAGAGTTCATTGGCAGTGGAATTCTGTCAGAGCCTGCCGGCTCATTGGCAAAGCCTCTGGCTCGGATTGAGTCCACGGGACAGCGATCCGGGCCGTTTTCTTGAGCGGTTGCTCGAAGGCCTTCAGGATTTTTTTCCGCAGCTCGGGAGGCAGTCTCTGGGGTTGCTGAAAATGCGCCAGCGGCATCAACCGTTCGCTTTCGAAGAATGGCTGGACGGTTTGCTCGATGAGTTGGCCGTGCACTTGCTGCCGACGGCGCCCTTGCTGCTGGTGCTCGATGACTACCATCTGGCCCAGGGGCCGGTGCTTGATCGTTGTTTGCAATTTTTCCTCAATCATTTGCCCGATGGTTTGCTGGTCATGGTCACCAGTCGTCAGCGCCCGGACTGGCATCTCGCGCGTTTGCGACTGTCTCGGCAGCTGCTCGAGTTGAACGAGCAGGACTTGCGCCTGACCTACGACGAAGCCTTGACCCTGCTTGATCGGCACAGCAGTTCCTTGCGCGGTGAAGCGCTGGAAAGCTTGATTCAGCGCAGCGAAGGCTGGGTCGCGGGGTTGCGTTTCTGGCTGCTGGCGGCCTCCGAAGCGGGGACCCAGGGTGCATTGCCCCAGACGCTGCATGGTGGGGAAGGGCTGATCCGCGATTACCTGCTTGAAGAGGTCATCGACTGCCTGCCTTCCGAGGTGCAATCATTCCTGTACGACACCGCCCCGCAGGAACGCTTTTGCAGCGAGCTGTGCGACGCCGTCCGTGAAGCTCATGACAGTGCAGAGATCTTGCGCTTTCTGCTGGCTCATCAAGTGTTCCTGGTGCCGCTGGACGAAAACGGTCACTGGTACCGCTATCACCATCTGTTCTCCGACCTGCTGCGCACCCGGCCGACAGCTCAGACGGTGGTGCCGGCCGCCAGCCTGCACCTGCGCGCCTGTCGCTGGTTCAATGCTCAAGGATTGATCGATGAGGCGGTGGAACAGGCGTTACGCGCCGGACACCTCGACGTTGCGGCGAATCTGGTACAGAACCTTTCTGAAGAACAACTGCTGGCCGAGCAGAACGTCGGCATGTTGCTGCGCTGGAAGATGGATTTGCCTGACAGCCTGCTGGTCAGTACGCCGCGGCTTATCGTGCTCTACAGCTGGGCGTTGGGGCTGGCCTGTCAGTTGGACGCCGCCGAGGAGCTGGCCAGCCATTTGAGCCGCTTCCTGCCAGCCCCATCAGCCACCGCGCAAAAATCCATGCTGGCGCAATGGCTCGCCTTGAGTGGAATCATCGCTCGCGGTCGCGGCAATCGCGAACTGACACTGCTCTATTGCACTGAAGCGCTGGAGAGTCTTCCGGCCAAGCGTTATGGTCAGCGACTGGTGTGCCTCTCAACCCTGTCCAACCTGGCCATTGCCGATGGTGACTTGTGGCGTGCACGCGCGTTGAACCGAGACTCGCTGGAATTGGCGCAACGGGTGGATAACCCGTTGTTCGAAGCGCTGGCCCATTACGACCGCGCGCGAGTGCTGCAAGCGCGAGGGGAAGTCCTTCGTTCGCTCGATGAGGTCCGTCAGGGGCAGCAGCGCCTGCAAGGGTTATCCCCGCAACGCCTCTATGCCATACGTGCCCGACTGACCTTGTACGAAGGTTTTTTGCTGGCCCTGCGCCTGCAGCCACAAGCCGCCCGGGTACGTTTGCAAAGCGGTTTGACTGAAGCGCGCGCCTGTCGCGATATCAGCATATTGATCGGTCATTGTGTAATCGCCAGGCTTGAAGGCAGCAGCGGCGAGTTTGCCAAAGCCTTCGCCGAGCTCGCTGAAGCTGAACGTCTGATGCACATTTGGGACGTACCGCCGATCTACTACCTGGCGATGATCACCCAGGTCAAATGCGAACTCTGGCTGGCCCAGGGGCGCACCGACCTGGCCGAGGCCTGGCTGGCGCGATTAGGCCACACCTACACCGGCGAGCACGCGGCGGCACCTCCAGAGTTCCATCCACAACTGCCGCTGCACATCGAATTGCAGCAAGCCTTGCTTGAGGTCATTCAGGGGCAGCCGATGCTGGCCGAGGGACGATTGAATGCATTGCTTGAGCAGGGTCAGCAAACCGGCAGGCAGATGCTCAGCGTCATGGTGCTGACGCAGAAAGTGAAGTTGTTGCTCGGGAGTGGACGTGAACCCGAGGCCCGCAAGGCCTTGATTCAGGCGATGGATGCGGCAGCGGGGGGTGTGCTGCAACCCTTCGACGGGTTACTGATTGAGCATCCGGACTGGCTGCGCGGACAACTTCAACTCAGTGCGCCGACGCCTGTTGCACAGAGCCTCTGCGAAAAACTTCCAGTATTGGCAGGCCGTTCAGCGCCCGAGGCCGCTTGTGCGGCGGAACAACTTAGCGCCCGGGAAATGGCTGTCCTGCTACTGATCGCGCAGGGCTGTTCCAACCAGGAAATCAGTGATCAGCTATTCATCTCCCTGCACACGGTTAAAACCCATGCGAGCCATATCAACAGCAAGCTTGGGGTGGAGCGACGCACGCAGGCGGTGGCTCGGGCCAAGGAGTTGGGGGTATTGGGCTAGTGATTTTTTTTACAATCCGCGACACCAGGACTCGCAGGAAGGACATGATGCTCAATCCTCCCGCGCGTGGCTGCACGCTTGCTGGGGGGACGACGGTCCCCTGCGTCGACTTACGGGTGATCCATTGATATAAAGCCGCGGGCATTTGCTGCCTGAAAACATCCGAAATCAATCCCTCAAGATCGACATCCATGCCTGAAGAGTTCGAAGTCCCCAGCCCTCACGAACAACATGTTGAACATGCGACCCACCACGCTCATGCCCGTGGCGACGATTTCGCCAGCAAGATCGCGGTGATGACGGCGGTCATGGCGACCATTGGTGCGTTGCTCAGCTATCAGGCCGGCTCCACGGAGAGTGAGGCGGCCATGGACAAGAACAACGCGGCCATCTCGAAAACCGAAGCCTCCAACGAATGGAATTACTACCAGGCCAAGTCCAGCCGGCAAAACCTTTCTGAACTGGCGAGCCATCTACCTGGCTTGGACGCCGCGCACTACGTTGCAGAAGCCCAGCGGTACAAGGACCAGAAAGAAGAAGCACGCAAGAAGGCAGAAGTGCTTGAGAACGAGGCTCGCGAGTGGGATGCGAAATCCGAACTAGTATTGCACCAGCATCACCGCTGGGCCCAGGCCATGACGGCTATCCAGATCGCCATTTCACTGGCGGCGATCACCTTGTTGACGCGTAAGGAATGGCTGAAAAAGGTCGCGTATTGTGCCGCTGGCGCTGGTGTCTTGATCGGCTCCATGGCATGGCTGCATATCTGAAGTAATGGCCGAACATGTTGGTGCGGGCCTTACTTCCTAAACATCACCATCGCTTTTTTGCACAGAACCAGAAATGTGCCATTAACTTTACAGGAACACCCATGGCAGCCGAAAAGCCCCTGCTTATCCGCGAAACCTTCCCCGTCGGCCCGTTGCAGTGCAACTGCACGATCATCGGTGATCCTGTCACGAAAAAGGCCATTGTGGTCGATCCGGGGGGCAATCATGAGCTGATTCTGGCTCGGCTCGACGCGTTGGGCCTGAAGGTGGTCAGTATCATTCACACCCACGCGCACCTCGATCACTTTCTGGCCTCCGGTCAGCTCAAAGAGAAAACCGGCGCGACCTTGCATCTGCACAAAGAAGATCAATTTCTCTGGGACAACCTGGAAATGCAGTGCCAAATGTTCGGTGTGCCTTACACCCCGGTGCCCTCGCCGGATCGCTGGCTGGCCGATGATGAGGAGCTGGCGTGCGGCTGCGGCGTGGCGTTGCACACGCCGGGTCATACGCCGGGCTCCATGAGCTTTTGGTTTTCAGAGGCTAAGCTGCTGATTGCCGGTGACACGTTGTTTCGGCGCGGGGTAGGGCGTACGGATTTGTGGGGTGGCGATCAGGCGACCATCGTGCGGTCAATCAAGCAGCGGCTGTACACCCTCGATGAAGAGGCAACCGTGGTGACCGGGCATGGTCCGGACACGCGTTTGGGCGATGAAATGCGCGAAAACCCTTTTGTGCGGGCCTGATTTGTAACACGGGGAATTTTTGACCGGCGAGATGATCCAACGCCCGCAAAAGGTCCAATGCTTAAGTCCGTTGCACCATAGAATGCAAAAAAGTAGGAGCTCTACATGTTCACCACGCGTCGTTTGATTATTGTCGCCACCGCAGTGGCCTTGCTGTCTGGCTGCGCCTCGCCTAGCCCTTACGATAACCAGGGTCAGGCTGATGGCGGTTCCCAAGGCATGAGCAAAACCGCCAAATACGGCGGTCTCGGTGCTTTGGCCGGTGCTGTGGCCGGTGCTGCCATTAACCACGATAACCGTGGCAAAGGGGCATTGATTGGTGCTGCTCTGGGCGGTGCTTCCGCCGCCGGTTATGGCTACTACGCTGACCAGCAAGAGAAAAAGCTGCGCGCCAGCATGGCCAACACGGGTGTTGAAGTGCAACGCCAGGGCGATCAGATCAAGCTGATCATGCCGGGCAACATCACATTCGCTACCGATTCGGCGAATATCGCGTCCAGCTTCTATCAGCCGCTGAACAGCCTGGCAGGCTCGCTCAAGGAGTTCAGCCAGAACCAGATCGAGATCGTTGGCTACACCGACAGTACCGGCGCTCGTCAGCACAACATGGACCTGTCCCAGCGTCGCGCCCAGAGCGTGGCGACTTACCTGACGTCGCAGGGCGTGAGCGGTGCCAACCTGTCGGCACGCGGTGCCGGGCCGGATAACCCGATTGCCAGCAACGCTGACGTCAATGGCCGGGCGCAGAACCGCCGGGTCGAGGTCAACCTCAAGGCGATTCCAGGTCAGCAGTATGGCGGTCAGCAACCAGGCCAGGTTCAGTAGTATCCATAACACCTGACCCAAAAAAAACGGGCATTGTGCAAAGCACAGCGCCCGTTTTTTTTGCCTGGGATTTGCCCTAGTTGGCTTCTTTCACCGCGCTGAGAAATGCGCAGGTCCGCTCTTGCTGCGGGTGTTCGAATATTTGCGCTGGCGTTCCCTGTTCGTGTATCTGCCCCTTGTAGAAGAAGCACACACGATCGGCGAACTCCCGGGCGAAGCCCATCTGGTGCGTAACCATCAGCATGGTCAGATTGTGCTCGGTGCCGAGCTTGCGGATCACGTTGAGTACTTCGCCGCACAGTTCCGGGTCGAGCGCGGAGGTCACTTCGTCGAACAGCATCACTTTCGGGCGCATGGCCAGTGCCCGGGCGATCGCCACCCGTTGTTGCTGACCACCGGACAACTGCGATGGGTAATGCCCGAGTTTGCTGCCCAGACCCACCATCTCCAGCAAGTCTGCTGCACGTTCACGTGCTTCAGCTGGTTTCATGCCGAGGACTTGGACCGGCGCCTCCATGACGTTTTGCAACGCCGTCATGTGCGGGAACAGGTTAAAACTCTGGAACACCATGCCGATCTTTCCACGCACCCGGCGGATGTGCCGGTCATTGGCTGGCACCAATACACCGTTGCGATTGGGCATGTGGGTCAGCAAGTCGTCCTCAATGCGGATTAACCCGTCATCGATGCCTTCAAGCGTCATCAGGACCCGTAACAGTGTGGATTTGCCCGAGCCGCTGGGGCCGATGATCGCGACTTTCTCACCCGGCGTGACATCAAGGTTCAAGTGATCGAGCACCGTGAAGTTGCCATAGCTCTTGGTGACGTCCTGGAAGCTGACGATCGGCTTGACCGGTTTGGTTTCCTGCATGGCCGTGGCCTCCTGCGAATGCAGCGGGGTCGGGTTGCTGTGCCGGGAAAGGTCGCTGGGTGTCGAGAGTGGAGAAGTCATTAGCGTAGCTCCAGGCGCACTTCAAGGCGCCGTACCAGATAAGCCAAAGCGATGCTCAGGGCGAGGAAAAACAGACCGACCATGGTGATCGGCTCCAGATAGCGGAAGTTCTCGGAGCCGATGTTCTTGGCCTGTTGCATGATTTCCACCACGGTAATCGCCGACAGTACCGGCGTATCCTTGAGCATCGCCACCAGGTAGTTGCCCAATGGCGGCAGGATCGGCCGCAGGGCCTGGGGCAGGATGATGTTGCGATAAGCGCTGTACGGGGCGATGTTCAGCGCCGTGACCGCTTCCCATTGTGCGCGCGGCACTGCATCGAGGCCGCCGCGATACACCTCGGCGATGTAGCAGGCGTAATGCAGGCCTATGCCGAGAATCCCCACTTGCATGGCGGTCATGCTGACGCCGTAATTGGGCAGCACGTAGTAAAGGAAATACACCTGGATCAGCAGCGGCGTGCTGCGAATGAACTCGATCACGGCGGTGGCCGGCCACGATAGCCAGACTCTGCGGCTGCGTCGGCCGATAGCCAGGAACAGCCCCAGCACGATGGCGATCAGGAAGCCGATCAGGGTAATCCCTACGGTGTTAAGCGAGGCGCGCAGTAAATCAGGGAGGATTTGCCAGGCGTAGGTCCAATCAAACAGTGTCATGACAGACCTCCACGCATCCGCCCGCGAGCCAGATGGCGCTCAATGCGACGCATGCCGATGTTGATCGCCTGCGCCAGGACGAAGTACATCACCAGCGCCAGGCTAAAAATTTCCAGAGTCTCGAAAGTTGCCTGATCCAATTGACGAGCCCTGAAGCTCAGGTCTGACAGGGTGATTAACGACACCAGCGAAGTATTTTTCAGCAGTTCGATCAGCAGGTTGGTGCCCGGCGGAATAGCGGCCAGCAACGCCTGCGGAAGAATGATGCGGCGAAAGCGCTTGTAGCCGCTGAAGTTCAGTGCCGTGGACGCTTCGTACTGACCCTTGGCGACAGAGCTGATCGCACCGCGCATCACCTCGGCGCCGTAAGCACCAATGTGCAAACCGAGGCCGACGATGGCCACGCTGTAGGGGCTCAGTTCAAGGTTGAACGGCGGCAGCGGCAGCACGAAAAACAGCCAGAACAATTGCACCAGCAACGACGTGCCGCGAAACACTTCAATGTAAGCAATGGAAAACCAGCGCAATGGTCGCCATGGCGACATGCGCCCCAGGGCTGCGAGAATCGCCGCGACAATCGCCAGCAGCGAACCGAAGATGGTCACCTGGAGCGTCACCCAGGCGCCTTGTATCAATAGCGGAAGTAATTCACCCATGGTTAAAACCTGGCCATCCGGATTAAGCAGGGAAAAAGGCATCGCGCCGTGGCGCCATGCCTGTTTCGACTATTGAGCGCAGAGCTCGGCAGCCGTTTTGCTTGTTACGTTGGATTTGTCAAACCCGAAAGGGGCGACCGCCTTGAGGTGCTCTTCGGAGCCCAGCCACTTTTTCAACTCGGCGTTGACCGCATCGCGCAGGTCTTTGTCTTCCGGACGGAAGGCGAGAGCGCCGTATCCTATGTGGGACGGGTCGTCCTTGAACTCGGTGACCGCTTCGACTTTTTCGCCACCCTTGGCGGCCAGACCTTTCATGGTCAGTTGAGTACCCACTGCAGCATCGGCACGACCGGCGCGCACGGCTTGCAACTGGGCGGTGGTGTCCGGCACCTGGAGAATTTGCGTGTCTTTCACGCCCGAATCCCGCGCATACGCCAGGTTCACCGTCCCGGCCATGATCGCCAGTTTTACCTCGGGGTTTTTGGCGATGTCGTCATAACTGTGCAAGTTCTTCGGATTGCCTTTGGCTGTGAGCAAGGCGTCCGGCAGTTGATACTGCGGATCGGTGAACAGCACCTGCTTGCAGCGGGCCGGCGTGATGTACATGCCGGCGGCAATTACATCGAAACGCCCGGCGCGCAGCCCCGGGATCAAGGAGCCCCACTCGGTCAACACACCATCGACTTTTGTAATGCCCATTTTGGCGAAAATGGCTTTGGCAATTTCCGGCGATTCACCGGTGACCCTGCCATCGGTTTCGGTAAAGGCGAATGGAGTTTCATTCGCGTAACCGATGCGGATGCTGTTGTTCTGTTTAACGGTTTCCAGCGTGCTGGCGGCTTGGGCGCTGGCGGCCAGGCCGAACATTGCGCAAGCCACGAACAGGCGACGCAATACATGGGTGGTGCGGGAAGGGAAATTGCTCATCGATAAAATCTCCTGTTTCTTGTGGACCCGTCGGTGACGGCTCTGTGGTAGGAGGCAGTGTTACAAGAGCAAAGCGTACAAGGACTGATCCCATGGATCTGGACACAGTTCCGGTACAGGTCGAATGGTTTTGTTGTGGGGGGCTTGAAGCGTGCCCGGCGATCGACCTTGAACCGAGCATACAAAAGCTCTGAGCCACATTGCATTGCACTAGGACAATTGCTTTGTATGGATTCTCGCGGGATGCTGTCCCGACGAGCACAGACGCGGGTTTTAGCGCCGATGGACAAGTGGAAAGCAGCATTGGAAATCGCCCGCAGCGGCGAGTCCAAATACAAGATTCTAGTGCAGGCGATTGCCAACGATATCGAGCAGGGCGTCCTGGCCAATGATCAGCGCCTGCCACCCCAGCGGCACGTTGCCGATGCCATGGGCATCAGCGTGCAGACGGTCACCAATGCCTATAAAGAGCTGGAGCGTCAGGGGCTGGTGCGTTGTGAAGTCGGGCGCGGCAGCTTTGTGTCGCGGCGCATGAGCGATCGAGTGGCTACCTATATTCTCGATAGCCCCGAACGGGCGCTGGTGGATTTTTCCATCACGCGGATCCTGCACACTCGCGAGCATGACCAGTTCTGGCGTGACACTTGTTTCGAACTCAGCACTGAAGAAGATCAGCCTTGGATTCACGCATTTCGTCCGATCGCCGGTTTCGAGTCGCACCGCGAAGCGGCCATGCACTGGATCGGACGGCAAGGACTGCGGGTCGAGCGTGATGACATCCTGATTACCAACGGCGCGGCTCACGGCATCTTCCTTGCGCTGGCGTCTCTAGCCGGTCCCGATGATGTGGTGCTCTGCGAAGGGCTCACCGATCACGGCGTAATCGGCAACTCTCAGGTGTTGGGGTTCACCCTCAAAGGCCTGGAAATGGACCGTTATGGCATTGATCCGGAACATTTCGAAGACATGTGCAGTAACGAGCGCATCACCGCACTGGTGTGCACGCCCAACCTGAACAACCCGACCACCAGCCTGATGCCGGACAGTCGTCGGCGGGAGATTGCCGACATCGCCCGGCGTTTCGGTGTGCACATCATCGAGGACGACGTATACGGACCATTGCTGGATGAGTATCGCGCGCCGCCGATCAGCCATTACCTGCCAGAACTGTCGTTCTATTGCACCAGCATGACCAAGTCGGTGCTGACCGGTTTGCGCATCGGCTATCTGGTGGTGCCCAAGCGTCTGGCGTTGCGCACCGAGAGCATCTTGCGGGTCAACAGCTGGATGGCCACGCCCATGGTCTCCGAAATCGCCGCGCGCTGGATTCGCGACGGTCGCGCCGACACGCTCGTGCGTTTGCAGCGCAAACTGCTGGCCGGCCGTCAGGCGATGGTCACCGAATACTTGGGCGAGCACCTGCTCGGCCAGCATCCTCATGCATTGAATGCGTGGGTCGGCATTCCCCCGCATTGGGAGGTCGACAGCCTGGCTCGGGCCCTGCGTCACCGGCACATTGCCGTCACGTCGCCTGACCCGTTCACCGTGCGTGGAACGCCTCGGGCTCGAGCGGTGAGGATGTGTGTGGGCGCCGAATGCAGCGACGAAGAAATGCGTGATGCATTGATGAGCATGCGCGAGATATTCGGGCAATACCCGCAAATCCACGATTTTTGAGCGGGAAAAGTCCGCAGAAAGTTTGTTGGCTAAATTGCCCTAGTACATTCATTGCGACAATCCAGTCCTCTTAGACTGCGCCCAACACCACAGTCGGGACGCGGTCATGTCAACGTTGCAGCTACATGATGTTTACCTCGCTCGCCAGCGCATCGAATCGCTTGTCCGGCGTACCCCCATGGAATATTCGCCCAGCCTTTCGCAGCGAGTGGGCGTGGCGGTATACCTCAAGCTGGAATCCCGGCAAATCACCGGCAGTTTCAAATTGCGCGGCGCAAGCAATGCCGTAGCGCAGCTCAGCGCCGAAGAGAAAGCGCGTGGCGTGGTGGCGGCGTCGACCGGTAATCACGGTCGTGCTCTGGCGTATGCCGCTTCCCGACAAGGCGTGAAGGCGACGATTTGCCTGTCACATCTGGTGCCGGCGAACAAGGTTCAAGCCATTCGTGATCTGGGCGCCGAGGTCTGCATCATCGGCCAGTCCCAGGACGACGCCCAACGTGAAGCCGAACGGATCGCCAACGAGCAAGGCGCAACATTGCTGCCGCCGTTCGATCACCCGGCCATCATCGCCGGGCAGGGCACGCTGGGGCTGGAAATCCTTGAACAGCAACCGGACGTGGCGCAAATCCTCGTGCCGTTGTCCGGCGGCGGTTTATTTGCCGGTGTGGCGCTGGCGATCAAAAGTGTCAGCGCAAACATCATCACCCACGGCATCAGCATGCAACGCGGTGCCGCCATGCACGCCAGCCTCGCAGCCGGGCATCCGGTGGAAGTCGAAGAGCTGCCGACCCTGGCCGACTCGCTCGGCGGTGGCATCGGCCTGAACAACCGTTACACCTTCAACATGACGCGCGATCTGTGTGACCACCTGCATTTGCTCAGCGAAACGTCCATCGCCAATGCCCTGCGCCATGCCTATCGCGAAGAGCGGCTGGTGCTGGAAGGCGCGGCCGTGGTCGGGATTGCCGCGTTGCTTGATGGATTGATTGAGCCGCGCGGGCCGATCGTGGTGGTGGTCAGCGGCCGTAACGTCGACATCGATCAGCACCTGCGAGTCCTCGCGGGCGCAGAGGCGTGACCCCTAACAATAACGACTGAATGGAGTGCTGCATTGATGAGTGACATCACCTTATTGAGCGAAGCGGATCTGCGTGCCTGCGTGGCACTCGACTTGCCGAGCATCGAAGCCATCGAACAAGCCTTTGTGTTGCTGGCCACGGCAGCGGTGGCAATGCCGCCGATCCTGCGCCTGGACATCCCCGAACATAATGGCGAAGTGGACGTAAAGACTGCGTACCTGCCGGGCCTGGAGCGTTTTGCGATCAAGGTCAGTCCGGGTTTTTTCGATAATCCGAAACTCGGCCTACCGAGCCTTAACGGGATGATGATGTTGCTGTCGGCGCGCACGGGTTTGCTCGACGCCTTGCTGTTGGACAACGGTTATCTGACCGCCGTACGCACAGCCGCGGCGGGTGCCGTGGCGGCTCGTGCCCTGTCCCGGGTCGACAGTCGTAGCGTGGCGCTGATCGGTGCCGGCGAGCAAGCCGCGTTGCAGCTTCAGGCATTGCGTTTGGTTCGGCCGATTGAATCCGTTCAAGTCTGGGCACGCGACAGCGCCAAGGCCAAAGACTTCAGCGCCGAGCTGGCGCGCGACAGCGGTCTGACGGTCACGCCTTGCGCAAGCATCGACGAGGCCATGACTGGCGTGGACATTGCGATCACCTGCACCCCGAGCCGCGAACCCTTGATCGAAGTGCGCCATCTGCACCCCGGCTTGCACATCACTGCCATGGGCTCGGACGCCGAGCACAAAAACGAAATATCCCCCCAGGCGCTGGCACAGGTCGACCGCTACGTGGCGGATCGCTTGAGCCAGACGCGAATCCTCGGCGAGTTGCATCACGCTCTGGCGGCCGGCGTTATTGCCGACGAGTCGGGCTTGGCCGAATTGGGGCAAGTGCTCGCGGGTCAACGCCCGGGTCGGACCAGCGATGCGCAAGTCACCTTGTGCGACCTCACCGGTACCGGTGCCCAGGACACCGCCATGGCCAATCTGGCCTTTGAGCGCGCGCGCTCGGCCGGCAAGGGTTTTCAGTTCGGCAGCTAATCCACTTTTTTCATCCGTGCGTCATTTATCAGAGGGCATGTGCATGTCTCAGATAGTCGTCAATCTCCCGTTCGAACGGGAGGAATACGCCCAGCGTCTGGCCAAGGTTCGAGCGGCCATGCAGGTTCAGGGCATCGAGCTGTTGCTGGTCACCGATCCGTCGAACATGGCCTGGCTGACCGGCTATGACGGTTGGTCGTTTTATGTTCACCAATGCGTATTGTTGGCGCTCGACGGCGAGCCGGTCTGGTTCGGTCGCGGACAAGACGCCAACGGCGCCAAGCGCACGGTGTTCATGCAGCACGAGAACATCGTCGGTTACCCGGACATCTATGTGCAGTCCCGGGAGCGCCATCCGATGGATTACCTGTCTCGGGAAGTCATCAGTGCCCGGGGTTGGGACGCGCTGACCATTGGCGTGGAAATGGACAACTATTACTTCAGCGCCGCCGCGTATTTGTCGCTGCAGAAAAACCTGCCGCAGGCCAGGCTGATCGACGCGCTCGGGTTGGTGAACTGGCAGCGGGCGATCAAGTCGCCCCAGGAAATCGCTTACATGCGCATCGCTGCGCGCATCGTCGAAAACATGCATGGGCGGATCCTCGAACGGATCGAGCCGGGCATGCGCAAAAATGAACTGGTGGCTGAAATCTACAGCAGCGGGATCCTCGGTGCTGATGGCCATGGCGGCGATTACCCGGCCATCGTGCCGCTATTGCCCACGGGTGCCGACGCCAGCGCGCCGCACCTGACCTGGGACGATACGCCGTTCGAAAAAGGCGCCGGGACCTTCTTTGAAATCGCCGGTTGCTACAAGCGTTATCACTGCCCGCTGTCGCGGACGATCTATTTGGGCAAACCGCCAAAGCACTTCCTCGACGGCGAAAAAGCCGTGGTCGAAGGCATCACCGCGGGACTGGAAGCAGCGAAACCGGGCAACACCACTGGCGACATCGCTGTGGCGTTTTTCAAAGTGTTGGAGAAATTCGGCATCCATAAGGACAGCCGTTGCGGCTACCCGATCGGGATCAGTTATCCGCCAGACTGGGGCGAACGCACCATGAGCCTGCGTCCCGGCGACACCAGCGTGTTGCAACCGGGCATGACTTTTCACTTCATGCCGGGTTTGTGGATGGACGACTGGGGGCTGGAAATCACCGAAAGCATTCTGATCACCGAGACCGGCGTCGAGACGTTGTGCAACGTGCCACGCCAATTGTTCGTGAAGGATTGAGCCATGAGCGAATTGCCTGACAACCCGATCAATGCCACGGTGGACTTTGCCCGCGAAGGCGTGCAGCACGGATTTCTCAAACTGCCGTATTCCCGGGATGACTCGGCCTGGGGCGCAGTGATGATTCCGGTCACAGTGATTCAGCGCGGTCAGGGTCCGACTGCGTTGCTCACCGGTGGTAACCACGGTGACGAATATGAAGGCCCGGTGGCGCTGAGCAAGCTTGCGCAGAGCCTGACGGCTACCGAAGTAACCGGGCGTGTGATTATCGTCCCGTTCATGAACACTCCGGCGTTCCATGCCGGGCGGCGGACTTCGCCTATCGACAAGGGCAATTTGAATCGCAGTTTCCCCGGCAAGCCGGACGGCACCGTGACGGAGAAAATCGCCGATTACTTCAACCGGACCTTGTTGCCCTTGGCCGATATCGTGCTGGACATTCATTCCGGCGGCCGCACCCTGGATTTCCTGCCGTTCGCAGCCTGTCATGTGCTACCCGATAAAAACCAGCAGGCCCGGTGTGAAGCGGGCATGCGCGCGTTCAATGCGCCCTACAGCATGCGCATGCTGGAACTCGACGCCGGGGCGATGTACGACACCGCCGCTGAACGCCAGGGCAAAGTCTTTGTTACGACCGAGCTGGGGGGCGGAGGCACGTCCACGGCTCGCAGTGTGGCGATTGCCGAGCGTGGGGTGCGCAATCTGTTGGTACATGCGGGGATTCTCCAAGGTGAAATCCAGACTTCGGAGTCGTGCATGCTCGACATGCCTGATGCCGATTGTTTCATCGCCAGCGAACACGACGGCTTGCTGGAAATGTGCCGTGATCTGGGCGACAACGTGAACAAGGGCGAGGTGATCGCCCGTGTGTACGACGCCACCCGCAGCGGCGTCGCCCCGGTGGAATATCGCGCGGCGCGCAATGGATTGCTGGCGGCGCGCCACTTTCCCGGCCTGGTGCAGTGCGGCGATACCCTTGCAGTCATCGCCGATGTGTTGACCTGACCGGCTGAAACGAAACCTTGTGGGAGCAAGCCTGCTCGCTCCCACAGGTCAGTGTTCCAGCCCAACCTCTCTAATCGCACCGGAGATCCTCAAACCATGCACAAACTCGATCGCTATGACCTGAAGATCCTGCGAATCCTCGCCGAAGACGGTCGGATCACCAAGTCGAGCCTGGCTGAGGCGATCAATCTCTCGGTGACTCCGGCATGGGAGCGGGTTCGCAAGCTGGAGGCGCTTGGGCTGATCAAAGGGTACCGAGCGCAGATTGACTGGAACGCGGTGTTCAAAAGCCAGCAGGTGCTAGTGGAAATCACTCTGGCCCGGCACACCGCCCAGGACATGCGGCGTTTCGAGCAACGCATGAACGAAGCTGCCGAAGTGGCGTTCTGTTACGCCACCGGTGGCGGCGTCGATTACATGGCGATGATCCAGGCGCCGGACATCGACCATTACCAGCGGTTTATCGACCAGTTGTTGCTCGATGACCTGGGCATCGAGCGCTACTTCACCTACATCGTCACCAAAACCATCAAGACCGCGGGAGCCCTGCCGACCGAGCTGGCGCAAGAGCCATAAACCGGGGCAAAACCTTCACCACAAAAAGCCCCTGTTTGCCGGTGCTCAATCAGAAAAAACCTGTGGTTACGACCCCGCCAAACGCCAAATCACCCGGGCTGCGCTGCCCTAGCATGGATTCACGCACACGGTTTGGAGTGAACGCCATGACATACAAACATCCGCTGTTGTTCAAAGCACTTTGCTACGTAGACGGGCATTGGGTCCACAGCGAGAGCGGCCACAGCGTCGCCGTGCACAATCCGGCCGATCAGAAGTTGATCGGTCATGTGCCGATGCTCGATCAGCCTCAGATCATTGCCGCCGTTGATGCTGCACACCGGGCGTTTGCTACCTGGCGTGAACAAAGCCTCGATGCCCGCGGGACGATTCTGCGGCGCTGGGCGGCGTTGATTCTTGAGCATCAGGAAGACCTGGCGCGCATCCTCAGCCAGGAACAAGGCAAACCCTTGGCCGAGTCTCGCGGCGAAATCGCCTACGCCGCCAGCTTCATTCCCTGGTTTGCCGAAGAGGCGCGGCGTCTTTATGGGCAGAACATCCCCAGCCATATCCCTGGCGCGCACTTGGGCACGATCAAGGAACCCGTCGGCGTCTGTGCGCTGCTGACCCCATGGAATTTTCCGTCGGCGATGATCACCCGCAAAGCGGCTGCCGCACTGGCCGCCGGTTGCACGGTGGTGATCAAGCCAGCCCATGAAACGCCGTTTTCCGCATTGGCTCTGGCGCAACTGGCAGAGGAGGCGGGCTTCCCGGCTGGCGTGTTCAACGTGGTGCTGGGTGACCCGCAAATGACCATGCAAACCCTGGTGCAGGACACTCGCGTGCGCTCGGTCAGCTTCACCGGCTCGACTCGCGTCGGCAAGTTGGTGCTGCAAGCAGCAGCCCAGGATGTGAAGAAGGTGTCGCTGGAACTGGGCGGCAACGCGCCGTTCATTGTCTGTGCCGATGCCGATCTGGAGCTGGCGGTGAAAGTCGCGGTGGAGGCCAAGTTCCAGACCTCCGGCCAGGATTGCTGTGCGGCCAATCGGATCATGGTGCAGCGCTCGATTTACCCGGCGTTTCTCAATCGCTTCGCCTCTGCAGTGCGCGAACTGCGGGTCGGCCCGGCGCTGGTGGGTGATCAGGAGCAAAACGTCGATGTCGGTCCGCTGATGCACCAGGCCGCGTTTGATGTCACGACTGAACGCGTCGAAGACGCCCTGCAACGTGGCGCACAACGTCTGGTGGGTGGCGAAGCGCATGCCCTTGGCGGGTTGTTCTATCAGCCAACGGTGCTGGCCGATGTCACGCCGCAGATGCGCATCTACCGTGAAGAGAATTTCGCGCCTATCGCCGGGGTGATGCCGTTTGACACGCTGGAGCAGGCCATCGAAATGGCTAACGACACCGAATACGGTCTGGCCGCCTACGTTTGCTCCAACCGCCTCGACCTGATCTACCCCCTGATTCGCCGCCTCGACCACGCCATGGTCGCGGTCAATGGCGTCAAGTTCACCGGCCATCCGATCCCGTTCGGTGGCATGAAAGCCTCGGGGCTGGGCCGCGAGGGCGGCACCGAGGGCTTCGAAGCCTTTGTCGAAACCAAATACTTTTGCCTGCACCATCAAGGCCAGTTCTAAGGAGACATGCCATGAACCAAGAACTCGAAACGCTGTTCGAACAAGACCGTGCGCACTTCATGCACCCCTCGACCCATGCCCATGACCACGCCAGCGGCGCGCTCAAGGGACGCATAATCAAGAGCGCGTCGGGCATCCGCATTCGCGACCATGAGGGACGCGAATTCATCGACGCCTTTGCCGGGCTGTACTGCGTGAATATCGGCTACGGCCGCACCGAAGTCGCCGATGCGATCTACAAGCAGGCCAAGGAGCTGGCCTATTACCACACCTATGTCGGGCACTCGACCGAAGCGATCATCGAGCTGTCGAGCCGCATCATGGACTGGGCGCCCGAGGGCATGAAAAAGGTCTATTACGGCCTGTCCGGTTCCGACGCCAACGAAACCCAGGTCAAACTGGTGCGGTACTACAACAACGTGCTGGGTCGCCCGCAGAAGAAGAAAATCATCTCCCGTGATCGTGGTTATCACGGCTCGGGCATCATGACCGGCAGCCTGACCGGCCTGCCGACCTTCCATCAGCATTTCGATCTACCCGAACAAGGCGTCAAACACACCGTTTGTCCGCACTGGTACCGCAAGGCACCGGTCGGCATGGATGAAGCGGCATTTGTGCGCTACTGCGCCGACGAGCTGGAAAAAATGATCCTGGCCGAAGGGCCGGACACCGTGGCCGCGTTCATCGGCGAACCGTTGATGGGGACCGGCGGCATCATCGTTCCGCCGGCCGGCTATTGGACCGCCATACAAGCGGTGTTGAACAAGTACGACGTGTTGCTGATCGCCGACGAAGTGGTCTGCGCCTTCGGTCGCCTGGGTTCGAAAATGGGCAGTCAGCGCTACGGCATGCGCCCGGACCTGATCACCACGGCCAAAGGCCTGACCAGCGCCTACGCGCCGTTGTCGGCAGTGATCGTCGGTGAAAAGGTCTGGGACGTGATCGAAAAAGCCTCCGAATCCCAAGGTGCCATGGGGCACGGCTGGACTTACTCCGGGCATCCGATTTGCGCGGCGGCGGCCTTGGCCAACCTCGACATCCTGGAACGGGAAAACCTGACGGCCAACGCCGAGAAGGTCGGCAGCTACCTCAATCGTCGGTTGCGCGAAACCCTGGAGGGCCATCCGCTGGTGGGCGAAGTGCGCGGCGACGGCATGCTGGCTGCGGTCGAGTTCATGGCCGATCGTGAACAACGCACACCCTTCGATGCTGCGTTGAAGGTTGGTCCGAAAGTATCGGCAGCCTGTCTTGAGCGCGGCATGATTGCCCGGGCCATGCCCCATGGCGACATTCTCGGCTTTGCACCACCGCTGATCCTGACCGAGGAAGAGGCCGACCTGATTGTCGACATCACCAAAAGTGCGGTCGATCATGTGGCCAGCGAGGTGCTTGGCTAACCCCGTTCGAACTGAGTGACCCTTCGCGAGCAGGCTCGCTCCCACCGTTGACCGAGTTGTTGGATGGTTGCCCGGTTTCCAGTGGGAGCGAGCCTGCTCGCGAAGAGGCCCGAACTGGTAAAGCAGCTGTCAGAAACAAAAAAGCCCTCGAACAATCACTTGTCCGAGGGCTTTTTTGTGCGGCGCGAAACCTGATTACTTCTTCAGGCCGTAATGCTCATCGAGCATGCCCGGTGAGTTCGGGGCTTTCGGGGCGTAGTCGCGAGGCGGCTCCTGATTGCGCGGCGGCGTCAGGCGCTCCCGTGGGGCTGCTGCCGTGTCGGCGTGCAGGGAGGCCAGTAGGCGTTGGCGGGTTTGCTCGTCCAGGGCCAGGCGGTTGGCGCCCTCGGCGAGATGGTCCTGCACTTCCTGATAGCTCTGAGTCAGTTTCTTGACCAGGTTTGCAGTGCTGTTGAAGTGGGTGACCACCTCGTTCTGATAACTGTCAAAACGTTCCTGAATGTCATCCAGCTGACGTTGCGTGCTGCTAGGCGCGGCATTCGGCACCAGGCGAGCGATCAGGAATCCAATGGCGACACCCACAACCAGGGCAAGAGTCGGCAACAACCAAACTAAGAGCGAGTGTTCCACGAGTCCTTCCTCTATAAACGGCTTTGCTTTACGTTAACGGCTCGAACCTGCGCTGTATACCGCGATTCACTCGCAATAGATTGGCACAGACAATTTGCTAGACGAGTCGACCCGATTCGAGGTCACGGAGTTCCTTCCTTGCTTATGCGCGAAACCCCTGTATTGATTGATGGCCCGGTCGGCCAACTGGAAGCCCTCTACCTGGACAGCGACCAGCCCCGCGGCATTGCGCTGATCTGCCACCCGAACCCGGTCCAGGGCGGCACCATGCTCAACAAAGTGGTATCGACCCTGCAGCGCACGGCGCGCGATGCCGGTCTGATTACCTTGCGATTCAACTACCGTGGCGTCGGTGCCAGCGCAGGCACGCACGACATGGGCACTGGCGAAGTCGACGATGCCCAGGCAGTGGCTGAATGGCTGCGCGCCAAGCACCCTGAATTGCCACTGACCCTGTTTGGTTTCTCCTTCGGCGGCTTTGTTGCAGCAAGTCTCGGCGGGCGCCTGGAAGCCAAGGGCGAACGGCTCAAGCATGTGTTCATGGTCGCACCAGCGGTCATGCGCCTGGGTGATCAGGATCAACTGGCGCAGCAGGGCGAGTTGACCCTGATTCAACCGGAAACCGACGAAGTCATCGATCCGCAGCTCGTTTACGTATGGTCCGACACGCTTGAGCGCCCCCATGAGCTGCTGAAAGTGGCAGAATGCGGACACTTTTTTCATGGCAAGCTGACCGATCTCAAGGATCTGATCCTGCCGCGTCTTTCGAATTGATTGCAGTCTGACAAGCGATTACCCATGACGACTCGTACCCGTATCCTCACCGGCATCACCACCACCGGCACGCCGCACCTGGGCAACTACGCCGGCGCCATCCGCCCGGCGATCCTGGCCAGCCGCGACAGCAATGCCGATTCGTTCTACTTCCTGGCGGACTACCACGCCCTGATCAAATGCGATGACCCGCTGCGCATCCAGCGCTCGCGTCTGGAAATCGCCGCGACCTGGCTGGCCGGTGGCCTGGATGTGGACCGCGTGACCTTTTACCGCCAGTCCGACATTCCGGAAATTCCTGAATTGACCTGGCTGCTGACCTGCGTTGCCGCCAAGGGCCTGCTCAATCGCGCCCACGCCTACAAGGCGTCGGTGGACAAGAACGTCGAAACCGGCGAAGACCCGGATGCCGGCATCACCATGGGCTTGTACAGCTACCCGGTGCTGATGGCCGCGGACATTCTGATGTTCAACGCCCACAAGGTGCCGGTCGGTCGTGATCAGATCCAGCACGTGGAAATGGCCCGCGACATTGGCCAGCGTTTCAACCATCTGTTCGGCCAGGGCAAAGAATTCTTCACCATGCCCGAGGCGCTGATCGAAGAAAGCGTCGCCACCTTGCCAGGCCTCGACGGGCGCAAGATGTCGAAGAGCTACGACAACACCATTCCGTTGTTCAGTAGCGCCAAAGAGATGAAAGACGCGATTTCGCGGATCGTCACCGACTCCCGCGCGCCGGGAGAAGCCAAGGATCCGGACAATTCCCACTTGTTCACGCTGTTTCAGGCCTTCGCCACTCCGGCGCAGTCCGACGAATTCCGCAGCGAACTGTTGCAGGGCCTGGGTTGGGGCGAGGCGAAGAATCGTCTGTTCCAACTGCTCGACAGCGAATTGGGTGAGTCCCGTGAGCGTTACCACCAGTTGATCGAGCGTCCGGCGGACCTGGAAGACATCCTGCAAACCGGCGCCAAAAAGGCTCGCTCGGTGGCCACGCCATTTCTTCACGAACTGCGAGAAGCGGTCGGCCTGCGTTCTTTCGTCGCCCAGACGCAAGTCGCGGCGACCACCAAGAAGAAAGCCGCAAAAGCTGCGCGTTTCGTCAGTTTTCGTGAGGACGACGGCAGTTTCCGCTTCCGTCTGCTGGCGGCCGATGGCGAGCAACTGCTGCTGTCGCGCAACTTTGCCGATGGCAAAACCGCCGGTCAGGTCACCAAACAACTGCAAGCGGGCCAACCGCTGGACGTGCGCAGCGAAGACTTGAGCTTCAGCATCTGGCTGGAAGGTGAGTGTGTTGCCGACAGCGCAACCTTTGCTGACAGTGCCGCTCGCGACGTCGCCATTGACGCGTTGCGCGTTGCGCTGACGCCAGTTCAGGAATAATCAGCGGCTCGGTCCGACCAAGGGCCGATTGCCATTCCCCCGGGCCGTCGCTACAGTGTCGGCCCGTTTTTGTTGCCTTGCTAACGAATTATGACGCCCCTAGAACGATATCAAGCTGATCTGAAACGCCCGGAATTCTTTCATGACGCCGCGCAGGAAACTGCCGTGCGCCATTTGCAGCGCCTGTACGACGATCTGGTCGCAGCCTCGCACAGCAAGCCGGGCCTGTTCGGCAAACTGTTTGGCAAGAAAGAGCAGGCGCCGGTCAAGGGCCTGTACTTCTGGGGTGGCGTGGGCCGTGGCAAGACCTACCTGGTCGACACCTTCTTCGAAGCGCTGCCGTTCAAGGAAAAGGTCCGGACTCACTTCCACCGCTTCATGAAGCGCGTGCACGAAGAGATGAAGACCCTCGGCGGCGAGAAAAACCCGCTGACCATCATCGCCAAGCGTTTCTCCGATGAAGCCCGGGTCATCTGCTTCGATGAATTCTTCGTGTCCGACATCACCGACGCGATGATCCTCGGCACGCTGATGGAAGAGCTGTTCAAGAACGGCGTGACCCTGGTCGCGACCTCGAACATCGTGCCAGATGGTCTGTACAAGGACGGCCTGCAACGTGCTCGCTTCCTGCCGGCCATTGCGCTGATCAAGCAGAACACCGAGATCGTCAACGTCGACAGCGGTGTCGACTACCGTCTGCGTCACCTCGAACAAGCCGAGCTGTTCCACTCTCCGCTCGACGAAGCGTCTCACGAAAGCCTGCGTAAAAGCTTCCGCGCCTTGACGCCGGAATGCACGGCAGCCATTGAGAACGACGTGCTGATGATCGAAAACCGCGAAATCCGTGCCTTGCGCACCTGTGATGACGTGGCCTGGTTCGACTTCCGCGAACTCTGCGACGGCCCGCGCAGCCAGAACGATTACATCGAACTGGGCAAGATCTTCCACGCCGTGTTGCTCAGCGGTGTCGAGCAGATGAGCGTCACCACCGACGACATCGCCCGACGCTTTATCAACATGGTCGATGAGTTTTACGACCGTAACGTGAAACTGATCATTTCTGCTGAAGTCGAGCTTAAAGACCTCTACACCGGCGGTCGCCTGAACTTCGAGTTCCAGCGCACCCTCAGCCGACTGCTGGAAATGCAGTCCCACGAATTCCTGTCCCGGGCGCACAAGCCGTAGGACGATTCGGAAAAAAAAAGGGCCTGCATTGCA
>NZ_CATKPT010000015.1:0-91308 GCF_949768125.1 Pseudomonas sp. IT-P253
TGACTGCGCCGGAAGTGGGGCGAATTATAGACGTCTGGAATCTGCCGTCAACCCTTAATTACGCCTTTCTTGCGGAAGGTGCCTTTTTAGCCATTAAATGCGGGACTCGACGGGTAACCGCAGGTATACGCAGTAATAGCAGTAATCCTCCTATAGAGGCATAGGCTGCCCACTCCTTCAGATCGGCACGCACGATCCACAACATATGCAGTAGCCCAAGCCCGAGAATCAAATAGGCCAGACGATGCAGCGTCTTCCAACGAACACCCAAACGCCGCTGACTATAGCGATTCGAAGTCGCCGCCAGCGCCAGCAAACAGAGAAACCCCAGCGCACCAACGATAATGTACGGCCGCTTATGCAGCTCGACGCCTAGCTGCGACCAATCAAACCCAAGAATGAACGCCGTATAACCGCTCAGATGCAAAACCACATAAGCAAAGCACCACAAACCCAGTTGCCGTCGAACAGCAATCCACCCCGCCCACCCCGTAAGCTTTTGCAACGGTGTCATGCTTAGCGTAACCAGCAAAAGAATCAGCGCCCCCAACCCCAATCGGTCAACCAACACCTTGCCCGGATCAGGCCCAAGCGCATTTGCCCAGGCTTGGTACAACCAAAGCAGCGGCCAAACGACTGCAGAAATGAAAACGCCGATACGCCAGAACGAATACCGCATCAGTAATTCTTCCGAAGATCGAGGCCTGCATATAAAGAAGCGACTTCATCCGAGTAGCCATTGAACATCTGCGTGTCTCGCACATTGGGCTTGAACAGACCACTCGGTAAACGCCGCTCCCGAGCCTGAGTCCAGCGCGGGTGATCGACTGTCGGATTCACGTTCGCATAAAAACCATACTCATCCGCAGCAATGCTCTGCCAGGTCGTTTTCGGCTGCTCGCTGACCAGACTGATCCGAACGATGGATTTGACGCTCTTGAAGCCATACTTCCACGGCACCACCAAACGCAGAGGTGCGCCGTTCTGATTAGGCAATTCCCGCCCGTACATACCCACCGCAAGAATTGCCAACGGGTTCATCGCCTCATCCAGACGCAGTCCTTCGACATAAGGCCAGTCGATCAAGGCAAAACCGGAACGCTGTCCCGGCATGCTCTCGGGATCCTGCAGGGTCTCGAAGCGAATAAACTTTGCCTTAGAGGTCGGTTCGACGATATTCAGCAAGGCAGAGACGGGAAATCCGATCCATGGAATGACCATCGACCACGCCTCCACGCAACGAAGGCGATAGACCCGCTCCTCTAACTGGTAAGGCTTCATGAAGTCCTCCAGCGCATACCGCCCCGGTTTACCCACCTCCCCGTCTATCACTACGCTCCACGGTTCAGTCTTCAGCGCGCCGGCATTGGCCGCCGGATCGCCTTTATCAGTGCCGAACTCATAGAAGTTGTTGTAATGGGTCGCATCCTTGAATGGCGTGATCGCCTCATCCTTGACGTTGACCGCGCCCCATTGAGTAGAAGGAAGTTTTTCGGCAAACCAGGAAGGCGCGTTGCCAGCCTCGACAGCTGCATATCGTGCGGCATCTTCGGCAACGGCCCAATGCGGCAAGCAGCCCACAGCCAAACCGGCAACGGCAGCACCGAGCACATTACGGCGAGATAGATAGAAGGATTCAGGCGTGACGTCCGACTCATGACAGTCAGACGCCTTGGGGATTTTGATCAGCATGGCAACTCCGCAGTATTGGAGGACAGTGCACCAATAGACTGCGGAGTATGAGGGAAATCAGGTCACTCGGCGTTTTTGCGCCGACGAAGACGTAACAGATATTGAACCGGGCCAGACGCCGCATACGCGAGGAAAACCAGGAGCAGAATGCGCGGCGGATCGCTGAATACGACGGCAAACACCAACACTACAGCCAGGATTGCCACGAAAGGTACGCGCCCTTTCAGATCCAGTTCCTTGAAGCTGTTGTACTTGATATTACTGACCATCAGCATGCCGGCAGCCGCGACCATCAGTGCAACCAGGAAGGACATCTTGGAACCCTGGATCCCGTAATCGCTGAACGCCCAGACGATACCCGCAACCACGCCAGCAGCAGCCGGACTGGCCAGGCCAATGAAGTAGCGCTTGTCCGCGGTGCCGACCTGAGTATTGAACCGCGCCAGACGCAATGCCGCGCCAGCAACATAGATGAAGGCAACCATCCAGCCGACTTTGCCCATGTCGCCCAAGGCCCAGCCAAATGCCAGCAATGCCGGCGCGACACCAAAGGCGACCATGTCCGACAGTGAGTCGTATTCGGCACCGAAGGCACTCTGGGTATTCGTCATACGGGCAACACGACCATCAAGGCCATCGAGCACCATGGCGACAAAAATCGCGATGGCGGCAAAAGCAAAATACTTGCTTGCGCCAATTGAATCACCGGCACTCAAGGCGCTTTGGGCGCTCATCGAGTTGATGATGGAGTAAAACCCTGCGAACAGGTTCGCAGTGGTGAACAGATTTGGCAGAAGATAGATACCACGATGCCGGACTTTACGGCCTTCAGCGTCGTGCCCTTCTTCGATATGTTCATCGATGGGCAGCAGACTTTCGGCGTCAGAAGCCTGGTTTGGCTCTTCGGGACGTTCGCTCATGGACATTACCTTGCAACGGGGTGGAAAGTTTCGACAGGTGTCTGGGACGACGGTTCGGCCACAAACGCTGCAGCTTTATACCAGAACGACCGGCCAAACGAAAAAACGCGGCCTAGGCCGCGTCTTCCGTACAAGTGCGTGACTTAGTTTTTGGCTTTGTCGACGATCTTGTTGGCACCGATCCACGGCATCATGGAGCGCAGTTGCTCGCCGATGATTTCGATACCGTGAGCGGCGTTGTTACGACGCTTGGCGGTCATCGAAGGATAGCCGGTAGCGCCTTCGCTGATGAACATCTTGGCGTATTCGCCGTCCTGAATACGTTTCAGGGCGTTGCGCATGGCCTGACGGGATTCGGCGTTAATCACTTCCGGACCCGTCACGTACTCGCCGTACTCAGCGTTGTTGGAGATCGAATAGTTCATGTTGGCGATACCGCCTTCGTACATGAGATCAACGATCAGCTTCAGTTCGTGCAGGCATTCGAAGTAGGCCATTTCCGGCGCGTAGCCGGCTTCAACCAGTGTTTCGAAACCGGCTTTAACCAGTTCAACGGTACCGCCGCACAGAACGGCTTGTTCGCCGAACAGGTCGGTTTCGGTCTCGTCCTTGAAGGTGGTTTCGATGATGCCGGTACGACCGCCACCGACGCCAGCTGCGTAGGACAGTGCAACGTTTTTGGCGTTGCCGGAAGCATCCTGATAGATCGCGATCAGGTCAGGAATACCGCCGCCTTTGACGAACTCGGACCGCACGGTGTGACCCGGTGCTTTCGGCGCGATCATGATCACGTCGAGGTCAGCGCGCGGAACAACCTGGTTGTAGTGGATCGCGAAGCCGTGGGAGAAGGCCAGAGTGGCGCCTTTCTTGATGTTCGGCTCGATTTCATTTTTGTACAGGGCAGACTGGAACTCATCCGGGGTCAGGATCATGACCAGGTCGGCAGCAGCCACGGCAGAAGCAACGTCAGTCACTTTCAGGCCGTGAGCTTCGGCTTTGGCAACAGTGGCCGAACCTTTACGCAGACCAACAGTGACGTCAACGCCGGAGTCTTTCAGGTTGCACGCTTGAGCGTGGCCTTGGGAACCGTAACCAATGATGGCAACTTTCTTGCCCTGGATGATCGACAGGTCGCAGTCTTTTTCGTAATAAACTTTCATGAAATTCCCCTATATATCCAGGCCGTTCAGGCCATTCGCTAATTTGGTTTAGATGCTGAGTACTTTGTCGCCGCGGGCAATACCGGTTACGCCGCTACGGACGGTTTCCAGAATCGAGGCGGTGCCAATGGACTGAATGAAGCTGTCGAGCTTGTCGCTGGTACCGGTCAGTTGAACGGTATACACGCTAGCGCTGACATCGACGATCTGCCCACGGTATATATCGGTAGTGCGTTTGATCTCGGCGCGTTGGGCGCCGGTAGCCTTGACCTTGACCAGCATCAGTTCGCGCTCGATGTGAGCACTTTCCGACAGGTCGACCAATTTGACCACTTCGATCAGCTTGTTCAGGTTCTTGGTGATCTGCTCGATGACTTCATCGTGGCCGACAGTGGTCAGCGTCAGACGCGACAGAGTCGGGTCTTCGGTTGGCGCCACCGTCAGGCTTTCGATGTTGTAGTTGCGCTGCGAGAACAGGCCGACTACACGAGACAGAGCGCCGGGTTCGTTTTCCAGAAGCAAGGAAATAATGTGCCGCATGATTAAGTACGCTCCGTCTTGCTCAGCCACATATCACGCATGGAGCCGTCTTTGATCTGCATCGGGTAGACGTGTTCGCCGGCGTCGACTTTGATGTCGATGAACACCAGGCGATCCTTCATGGCGAATGCTTGCTCCATCATCGGCTTCAAATCCTTCAAGTCCGTGATGCGCATACCGACGTGACCATAGGCCTCGGCCAATTTGACGAAGTCCGGCAACGATTCCATGTAGGAGTGCGAGTGACGTGCGCCGTAGCTCATGTCCTGCCACTGACGGACCATGCCAAGCACGCCGTTATTGAGCAGGACGATCTTTACCGGCAAATCGTGCTGCAGGCAAGTCGACAGCTCCTGGATATTCATCTGGATGCTGCCTTCACCGGTCACACACGCCACATCTGCGTCCGGGAAGTTCAGTTTCACGCCCATTGCTGCCGGGAAACCAAAGCCCATCGTGCCCAGGCCGCCGGAGTTGATCCAGCGATTCGGCTTGTTGAAGCGGTAGTACTGCGCCGCGAACATTTGGTGCTGCCCAACGTCGGAAGTCACATAGGCATCGCCCTTGGTCACTTCGTGCAGGGTTTCGATCACGGTCTGTGGCTTGATGATGCTGCCGTCACCCTTGTTGTAAGGGAACATGTCGCGATCACCGCGCCACTCTTCAACTTGCTTCCACCAGGCAGCGACCGAGTCCTTGTTAGGGGTCTCGCCGATTTCTTTGAAGGTAGCGACCATTTCGGTCAATACACTTTCCACCGGGCCTACGATAGGAACGTCAGCCTTGATGGTCTTGGAGATCGAAGCCGGGTCGATATCGATGTGGATGATCTTGGCGCTTGGGCAGAATTTCGATGCGCCGTTGATAACACGGTCATCGAAGCGCGCGCCAACAGCCAGGATCACGTCCGCATGGTGCATCGCCAGGTTGGCGGTGTAGCTGCCGTGCATACCGAGCATGCCGAGGAACTGGCGGTCGCTGCCCGGATAGGCGCCAAGGCCCATCAAGGTATTGGTGACCGGTGCGTTCAGCAGTTGCGCCAATTCGGTCAACGGCGCGGAGCCGTTACCCAGAATGACGCCGCCGCCGGCATAGATGATTGGCCGCTTGGCCGCCAACAACATTTCCACGGCCTTGCGGATCTGGCCCGAGTGGCCACGAACCGCCGGGCTGTAGGAACGCAGCTTGGCTTTTTTCGGGAAGATGTATTCGAACTTCTCGGCCGGGTTGGTCATGTCTTTCGGAATGTCGACCACGACAGGACCAGGACGACCGGACTGCGCCAGGTAGAAGGCCTTTTTCATGACTTCCGGGATTTCCGAAGCATGCTTGATCATGAAACTGTGTTTCACGATCGGCCGGGAGATACCGATCATGTCGGTTTCCTGGAACGCATCGGTACCCACCATCATGCTAGGTACCTGGGCGGTCAGGATCACCATCGGGATCGAGTCCATGTACGCCGTGGCAATGCCGGTAATGACGTTGGTCGCGCCGGGACCGGAGGTCACCAGCACAACGCCAGCCTTGCCAGTGGCGCGCGCATAGCCGTCAGCCATGTGAGTGGCTGCCTGTTCATGGCGAACGAGGATATGTTGAACAGCTGGTTCTTTGAACAGAGCATCGTAGATATGCAATGCGGCACCGCCCGGGTACCCATAGATATACTTGACGCCTTCGTCACGCAAAAAGCGGACGATCATCTCACCGCCAGATAAAAGCTCCACGTTGTTCACCTCTAAAACGCCAGAATACCGCCCACAAAAAAGAGGACGGGTCTTAATAGGTTTACTTCTCAGCAGAGCATGAGCGACGGTGGTCGCCGACTACGTCAGCACTGACTGAGCAAGTATTGGGATCGTCCCAAGTGTTGCGGGCCTTTCCCACCCAGCGCGAGGTAACGCGTTGCGGGTGTAACAGGTCGGCGCGGGTGTGCGCCTCATGATCTGCTGAGTGGGTCTGCTTCTGGCAGTCCCTCTACAGCGGACTTTGGATTCTTCTGTTTCGTCCTCTGCAAGTCAAGTCGTCTATGTGCTTTATTGAAGTAAGCACATGAGAAAGCAAGAAAAAACCGCTAAACATCAACTGTGTTAGCTTCAATTGCGCAACTCATGGCAAGGAAATGACATGCGAAGGCTCTTCATGATCAGTCTGCTCATCAGCCCTTGGTGCATGGCGGGGCAGATTTATAAATGGGTCGACCCCCAGGGCGTCACCCACTTCGGCGCACAACCGCCACAAGGCCAGGAAGCGACAACGGTGATGATGCCCTCCTCGCCTGCCGACAAACCGGCCACGCCGCCACGCAGCAACGCCATCGGTGATCAACAGACCATCGACAATACTGTGAAAAAGCAGGTCGCCGAACAGCAAGCCCAGCTAAAGGTATTTTGCGAGCAGGCTCGAACAAACCTGGCACAACTGCAGAACAATCCACGACTACGGGAGGATGTCGATGGTGAGATGCGCCGCCTGACCGACCTGCAACGCCAGGAGCGCACCACCGAAACACAGAAACGGATTACGGATAACTGCCAATAATCACTCGACAGCTCCTACACAGCTCCTACATAACGCCTACACAGTTTCTACAACGAAACGGAATCAGCGGGAGGCAGTGATCAGCTGGTCGAACTCTTTGAGCAGAACCTGCAAGTACCGATCTTTACCCTGGACATTACGGGCGGCAAAGACCATTTCGGCCATCTCCTGAATCCCGGAGGCATTGGGCAGCGGCAAATCCTGTTCGAGGATCATCTTCATGCGCGGCAGGAAGATCCACTGCAGCCACTGTTCGAAATCCAGCGTATCGACTGAAAACGGCTCGACGCTGGAAAGCGCTTCAGCGGAGGGTGAGACCTCGTCCCACCAGCCCTGAACGCGCAGTTCACGTTCGATCAACAGCAACTGCTCGGCAATCTTCGGAAAACGAGAGTCCATCACAGCGAAACCTTGGCCTTCTGACGGGCGAGCGCAGCACCCGCGGAATCACCTTGTTTCTCGCGCGCCTGGGCGATCAATCCCCACAGGCTGGCTTGAAGGTCCGGACGACCATTGGCCAACGTCAGACCACGGCGGGCGAACTGTTCGGCCTGTGCCGCATCGCCTTGAGCCATGCGTACCTGCGCCAGACGATAGAGCACTTGCGGCTCACGTGGCGCAACCCGCTGGGCGCGCTCGAGGCTGGAGGAAGCACCGTTGAGGTCACCACTGGCTTGTTGTTGCTGAGCAGTGGTCAGCAGTGCCAATACCGGACCGTCCAGCTGCTCATCCGCAGACAGGCCGCCACCGGTATTGGCCGAAGGAATCCCGCTGGGTGTCGACGGCATGCTATAGCTGTCTTGATTGATCGGTGCAGCCTGAACCGGAGATGTGTCAATCGGACCCGGCGTAATCGGGCCAGGCGTGATCGGCGCAGTGCTGATCGGCGCCGAGGTCACGGCGCCACCACCCGGAACCATCACCACCACACCGCTATCCCCCTGTGGAATCGCCTGCGGCTGGGCCTGCACGGGACGTTTCACTGTCGTCTGACGGAACCCGCCATTCGTCGAAATCCGCTCACTGTTGGAAACGGTGCTGCCGGAATCTACAACCGGAATCGAACCGCGCTGTACGGTGGAGCAACCGCTGAGCAAAGCCACGGCGGTAACCGCTGGAATCAACCACTTGTTCACTTGAAACCCTCTTTGCTTAATTCAACCAGCCCTTGACCCAATCCATCACCGTTTCACCGGAAGCCGGGCTTGCACCACCGCAAGCGGCGCCGGGAGGCGGTTCACTGCCGCGAATATACGGCATCTGCACCGCGCCTGGGCAGCTGGCTTCGGAACCTTGTCCGGTACGGGAATCGACCCATGCCTGAACAATGTTGTCTGGCTGCGGCATGTCCAGTGGCAGCGGATCGGCCTTGCGCATAAAACTGGTCCAGACCTGTAGCGCACCGGTGGCACCGGTGAAGGGTGTCTTGCCGTTGTCATCGCGACCCAGCCAGACCACCGCCAGCAGGTCCTGACTGAAACCTGCGAACCAGCTGTCTCGCGAATCGTTACTGGTACCGGTCTTGCCGGCCAGCGTCAGGGTCTTCGGCAGCACGTTATAAACCGAGCTGCCGGTACCTTCACGCATAACCCGCTGCATCGCGCTCTGGATCAGGTAAATGGAAGCTGGATCGAAACGCTGCTGAATCTGGAAGGGGTAACGCTTGAGCGGTTCACCTTCGGCGGTCAACACGCTACGGATCCCGCGCATCGGCGTATTGAAACCGCCATTGGCGAGCGTCTGGTACATGGTCGCCACTTCAATCGGGGTCATTCCACCGGCCCCCAGCAACATTGACGGGAATGCCGGGAACTCTCGAGTTATGCCCAGGCGCCCCAGGGTCTTCAAGACATTCGGCACGCCCACCGCCAACCCGAGACGGGCGGTCGACAGGTTGTAGGAATGTGCCAGGCCCTGGTAAAGGAAAACGGTGCCATGGGAACGACGATCATAGTTCTGCGGTTTCCAGACCTGACCGTCCGCGCCTTTGACCGAGAAAGATTCGTCCGACAGCCAACTGGTCAAGGTGTACTGACTCGGTTTCTCAAGGGCTGTCAGATAAACCGCCGGCTTGATCAACGAACCGATCGGGCGTACGGCATCCAGTGCACGGTTGAATCCGGCATAACTCGCCTGACGACTGCCGATCATGGCCTGGACTTCGCCGGTTTCCGGGTTGGTCACGACCATGGCTGCTTCGACATCCTCAGAGCCTTTACGTCCGGCCAGACGTTTGAAGGTGTCGTTGACCGATGCTTCGGCTTTCATCTGCAGGATCGGGTCGAAGCTGGTGAAGATACGCAGGCCTTCTTCGGTCAAGTCTTCATCGCGATAGTCTTCGCGCAACTGACGCTTGACCAGATCGAGGAAGCCCGGGAACGAGCTATCCGCCAGACTGCCACGCGTGGTCACGCCCAACGGCATCTTCTTCGCAGCTTCGACTTGCTCAGGCGTGGCAACACCCTGCTCTTGCAGTACGTCGAGCACCAGGTTGCGCCGTTCGAGAGCACGCTCCGGGTAGCGACGCGGGTTGTAGGAGGATGGCCCTTTGACCATGCCCACCAGCAACGCGACTTGATGCAGTTTCAGCTCCGACAGCGGCTGACTGAAGAAGAACTGACTGGCCAGGCCGAAACCATGCACCGCACGCTGACCATCCTGGCCGATGAATACTTCGTTGAGGTACGCCTCAAGAATCTCGCGCTTGTCATAATGCAGCTCAAGCAGCAACGCCATCATCGCTTCGGTGAGTTTGCGGGTCAGACTGCGCTCGTTGGTCAGGTAGAAGTTTTTGACCAACTGTTGGGTCAGCGTACTACCACCCTGACGCATGTGGCCGGACGAGCCATTGACCCAGATCGCACGCGCAATCGACTTCGGCGAAACCCCGAAGTGGTGATAGTAGTCGCGGTCCTCGACGGCTATAAGGGTGTCGAGTAAATAAGGCGGCACCTGATCGATCTTGATCAGGATCCGGTCTTCAAGGTTTTTCGGGTACAGGCCACCAATCAGCAGCGGCTCCAGGCGCACGACAGATAGCTTCGAGCCGTTGGTCGCCGACAGCTCAGCCACGTAGTCGCCAGAGAATCGCACCCGCACCGGTTGCGCTTGCTCCAGACCTTCATAGAACTGGAAGCCACGGGTGTTGAGGTCAACGGTATTGCCGTTGACCGAAGCGGCGCCAGGACCGTTGGCCACGCTTTCGCGACGATAGCCAAGGGCATCGAGTTCGATCAGAAAGTCGTCTTTGCTCAGCTTTTGTCCGACGAACAGTTCGAGCGGGCGCGCGTACACCTTGGCCGGGATGGTCCAGCGCTTGCCGGAGAATTTCTCCTGGACGATGGCGTCGAGGTAGACCGCGAATCCGGCAAGCACCACAAGGCCGACCAGACTGAGTTTAAGGGCCCAGCCCAGCCAGGGGCGCAGGCCCTTGGAAGGTGGTTTTTTGGGGGTGCGTGGGGATCGAGTACGAGTCATGGCGGCGGATTATACGCACTTTATTCAGACTCAACAGACGCCTGCCGAGGTTTGCGTCGGACGGACTTGCAGCCATAATGACGACCTTGAATTTTCCCAGACTCTGAAGGATCGCCTGTGAGCCAGTCACTGATCGCTGCCCTGCAAAACCCTGCCCTCTACCCGCATCCTGTGGACGGGTTCCAGGTCATCGAGACCCATATTTCCTGGGTCATCCTCACAGGCCCCTTTGCTTATAAAGTGAAGAAACCGGTGAATTTCGGCTTTCTCGACTTCACCAGCCTCGACGCTCGCAAGCATTTCTGTGGTGAGGAGCTGCGTCTGAACCAACGTCTGACCCATGACTTGTACCTCGAAGTGCTGCCGATCACCGGTAGTGCCGAGGCTCCGCAATTGGGTGGCGATGGCCCGGTCGCAGATTACGCCCTGAAAATGCGTCAATTCCCACAGAGCCAACTGCTGAGCACACTGCAGGCCAACGGCGAATTGACCACCGCGCACATCGACGAGATGGCGGAACAGATTGCCCAGTTCCACCTCACCGCACCGAAAGTGCCGGCCGATCACGAAGCCGGCACCCCGGACAGCGTGATGGCGCCGGTCCGCCAGAACTTCGACCAGATCCGCCCATTCCTCAGCGACAAGGCCGATCTGCTGCAACTCGATGCGCTGCAAGCCTGGGCCGAAAGCAGCTTTGAACGCCTCAAGCCGCTGTTCGCCCAACGCAAGGCAGACGGCTTCATCCGTGAATGCCACGGCGACATCCATTTGGGCAACGCCACTGTGATCGATGGCAAGGTCGTGATCTTCGACTGCATCGAGTTCAACGAGCCGTTCCGATTCACCGATGTTTATGCCGACACCGGTTTCCTGGCGATGGACCTTGAAGACCGTGGCCTGAAGAGCCTGGCGCGCCGCTTCATCAGCCAGTACCTGGAGTTGACCGGTGATTACCAGGGTCTTGAGCTGCTGAACTTCTATAAAGCCTACCGCGCACTGGTTCGCGCCAAAGTCAGCCTGTTCAGCATGCCCGCCGAGGCCGACCCGGTGCAGCGTGCCACAACCCTGCGCCAATACCGCAACTACGCCAACCTGGCAGAAAGCTACAGCACCATTCCTTCGCGCTTCATGGCCATCACCCACGGTGTTTCCGCCGTCGGCAAAAGCCACGTTGCCATGCGCCTGGTGGAAGCATTGGGTGCCATCCGACTGCGCTCGGACGTAGAACGCAAACGCCTGTTCGGTGAGCAAACCGTCGCGAACGACCCGCAGGCCGGCATCTACAGTGCCGATGCCAGCGCCGCGACCTACACCCGCCTGCATGAAATCGCCGCCGTAATACTGCGCGCGGGCTTCCCGGTAGTGGTTGATGCCACCTATCTCAAACGCGACCAGCGCGACGGCGCAGCGAAAATTGCCGAGGCCACCGGCGCACCGTTCCTGATCCTCGATTGCAATGCGCCGCAAGCGGTGATCGAGGCTTGGCTGGCCCTGCGTCAGGCAGACCAAAAGGATCCGTCCGATGCCAACCTGGCCGTTATCCAGGCCCAGCAAGCGAATCGTGAAGCGCTGACGCCAGCAGAGATTCTCTGCAGCAAACGCGTGCAGACCAATGAAAGCGGAACCCTCGATACTGTCGTGGCGCAGATCCGCCAACGCCTGCCAGGCCTCTAAGAAAGTATTTCAGTCGTGAAGCCTCAGGCGGCTTCACGACTGTCAAATAGTGGCACTATACTGGCGTCATAAAACCAACAGGTAATGTGACATGAGCCAGCCGAAACTTCTCGATACCCCGCTTTATGCCTTGCTGCACAAAGACGACATCACAGGCTTTAACAAGGAACGTCCTGTGGATGGGCCTATCGACATGGTCGGTGGCGACTTCCGGGGGCTGGACCTTCGCGAACTGAATGTTGATGGCGTTGACTTTTCCAATGCCTATTTCCGCTCCGCCGATTTGCGCGGCATCGACTTCAGTCACTCGATTCTGGAAGGCGCAAGCCTGGCTCACGCACAAATCTCCGGTGCCTACTTTCCGCCAGAGCTGAGTGCCGACGAGATTCTGATGTCGATGAATTTTGGCACACGCCTGCGCTATCGCTCCCGCTAAAAACGACCCGTAACTGACAAGTCTGGCGCGCCTGCTCCGCGCTGGACTCTGCGCATTTTTCACCTGAAAGCTGATTCCCGTCCCTCTCTTCCTGCCCTGTTCGTGAACGTTCCCGACGCATCAAGGCTTTGCCTCTTAGAAGCGTTTGCGTCGAAACCGACCAAACAATCACGCTTTTCCTACTGATGGCTACACTCCTGAGAAGCTCGCCCACGCTCCGTTCGGCCGTCGCAAGGAGGCTTGATGAATGATGAACTGCAGCACTTGAAGAATCTTGGCAAGACGTCAGCGCAGTGGCTGCATGCCGTGGGCATTCACAGTGCTTCGGACTTGCGTCGTCTGGGGGCGGTGGATGCTTATCGGGCCGTGCGCACGCGCGGGTTTCGAGCGTCCAAGGTGTTGTTGTATGCGATCGAAGGCGCGCTGATGGACGTGCATTGGAACGACATCCCCGCCGAGCGCAAAGATGCCTTGAACAAACAGTTGGAAGCTATCTCGTCACGCCACAAGAATTAAACGGGATCGGCTGGACAAACAGTTCACTCGGTTCGTTACCCGCAACCAGAGGGTTAAGCCCAATAATTACGGCTTCTGGAGCGGATTGACGGCGGACTTCAAATAAACCGAAAATCAGCAGTTGACTTGATAATGAGAATCGATATTATTACCGCAGCTGGTCGCGAGACTGGCCGATATTTGAAAAGCCCTTGGTTCGGACGCTCAGATATCTCCTCATCAGGCTAATCACGGTTATTTGACCCGGCTCTTGCCGGGTCTTTTTTTGCCTGTGGAAAAGTTATCTTCTTACTTGCCGAACTGCTTGCGCATTTGTGCGCAGTAATCCGGCGCCGGCGTCGCAGGTGTGTACCAAACGTAATCGGCCATGGCTGCCGTGACCTCACTGCCCTGCTGCGCCAGCATCAACACTGTCGGCGCTTGCGACGCGCCCAGATCCAGCACATGGATCGGCACGCCGATATCCTTTCGCGCATGGTAAGCGCCGGCAAACAGTAAAGAAGGCATGGGGGCCGCGAGCAGACGCTCAGCCATACGCCGATCACGCTGCTGCTGGACCGCCAGCATCGCCGGCATTTGTGACTGGGGCAGCAGACCGCAATGGGACTCACTGACTTGCTTCAGCAATTGGTCCCTGACTGAAGAGGTGTTAGAGCGCGAGCCGCTCAGCGCTGGCGGCTTGGCGTAGACGGTACGGACTTCAAGGGTGTCGAGGTTGGCCGCCAACAGCGGGTACGGCTGTGTCAACGCGAAACGCATGATCGGCCCGTACAAATCCCAGTCCCAACCAGGTTGCCAGGCTAATGCACCGGGCAAATCCACCGGTGGTGTCGAAGCGAGACGAACATCATCGACGCGCCGTTGTTGATCCGGCGTGAGCATCTCCAGCAGCAGACTGCCTTGGGGTCGCTGCTCACCCAATGCCTTCAACAACCACAATTGCACTTGATGATGGTCACGATTGTCATGCTGCTCACCCACGATCAGCCGCGAAGGCAGGGCCAGCCGGCCAACCAGTTCCTGTGCCGTCAACGCCTGCCCACTGCGCAAGTCCAGAATCTGGCCTGCAACCGGTGGCGGTGCCGACAGGTGCTGGCAAGCACTCAACAACAGCAAGACCAGCATCAAAATCCCACGCATGGACTCCCCCCTCAAAAATTCAGCGGGCGATGATCAGCGGATGCCCACGCTCCGGGTGCCGCTGTACCAGCACTTCCAGCCCGAACACCGCTTTGAGCGGTTCTGGACGCAACACCTGCTCCGGCGTATCGAGTGCCACCGAACGCCCACCTTCGAGCAGCAACAGGCGATCACAATAGCGCGCCGCAAGGTTCAGATCATGCAGGATCACCAGCACTGCCGCACCACGATCGGCGAACTCGCGCACCGCTTGCAAGGTGATGTGCTGATGCAGCGGGTCGAGCATCGACGTCGGTTCATCGAGCAACAACGTCTGCCCCGCCTCACCCGGCCACAACTGCGCGAGCACTCGCGCCAGGTGCACCCGCTGACGTTCGCCACCCGACAAGGCCAGATAACTGCGACCACTCAAGTGCCCGGCATCGGCGGCCTGCAATGCAGCCGCGACAATTTCGTCATCGCGGGTTTGACCGCTTTGATAAGGCAAGCGGCCCATGCCGACCACTTCTTCAACGCGAAACGCGAAATCCAGCGTCGACACCTGCGGCAACACGGCCAATCGCCGGGCTCGATCTGCCCCGTCCCAACGACTCAACTCGCGCTCATCAAGCCAGACACTGCCTTGATCAGCCTTCAATTCTCCGCATAAGGCACCCAGCAAGGTGCTTTTTCCGGCGCCGTTGGGGCCATACGCCAAGGACCTCACCCGGATTCAGCTCAAGCGTGATACCTGTCAGAACGGTCTTTGTGCCCCGACGGACTTGCAGATTCTGCGTGCGCAACATCAGGCGCGCCTCCGTAGCAACAAAAACAGGAAGAACGGTGCACCGATAAACGCCGTGACAATCCCGATCGGCAACTCCGCCGGCGCCAGCGCCAGGCGTGCGACCAGATCGGCAAACAATAAGAGGCTGGCCCCGGCCAACACCGACGCCGGCAACAACACCCGATGATCGGGGCCCGCCAGCAATCGCACCAAATGAGGCACCACCAGTCCGACAAACCCGATCATTCCCGCTGCCGCCACCGCCGCGCCGACGCCCAGCGCCGTGCAGAACACCAATTCGCGCTTGAGTCCCTCGACGTTGATGCCCAGGTGACCGGCCTCCGATTCACCCAACAACAAGGCGTTCAAGGCCCTGGCCCGGCGCGGCAACCACAGCGCCACACCGGCGGTCACCAGCAACAGCGGCCATAACCGCGAATAGCTGGCACCGTTAAGACTGCCCAGGTTCCAGAACGTCAGTGTGCGAAGCGTCGCGTCATCCGCCAGGTAGGTGAACAGTCCTACCGTCGAACCGGCCAAAGCCGTCAACGCGATACCCGCCAACAGCATGGTCGCGACGTTCGTCTGGCCATTGCTCCGTCCCAACCGATACACCAATGCCGTTACACCCAGCCCGCCGAGAAACGCGCACACCGACAATAGATAAGGTCCGAACGATGCAGGCAAGCCGCCAAACACTGAGCCGCCGACAATCGCAATCGCCGCCCCCAATGCCGCACCACTGGAGACGCCTACCAGACCCGGATCGGCCAGCGGATTACGAAACAACCCCTGCATCGCTACGCCAGACAGCGCCAACACACCGCCAACCGCCAAACCCAGCAAGGTTCGCGGCAAGCGAATCTGCCCCAGGATCAGTTCAGCCTGCTCCAGCCCGTCGGGCGCAATGGGCAGGCCGACCATGCGCAACACTGCGCGCAAGGTGTCGAGCAATGGCAAGCTGACTGGCCCCAACGCCAACGACAACCAGGTCGCTACCAAACACAACAGGCTCAGACCAATGAACAACGCGCGAGGTTTAACCAGAATGATCATGGGGCGGTATTACAATGCGGGTACTCAGGCGCATAAACAGCTTCCTTAAAGGTTTTCCCGGGCATCGAGATAACAGGCCAAGTATCCTTGGCTTCTGACACCTGCTCCCCGCAGGAAAGGGTGTACATTTGATAATTGCTTGCATTTAAACGTCAAGCTCGGACCACGAGCCACGGAACTTGAGGATAGACATGAAGTTGCTTTGTACCGGTGCCGAATTAGCTGACGACAGCAGCCGCGGTTTCGACATCGACGGACAAAAGCTGCTGGCCGTGCGCCGGGCTGGTCAGGTCTATATCTACCTCAACCGCTGCCCACACCGGGGTGTCGGGCTGGAATGGACGCCCGACCGGTTTCTTGACCCCAGCAACAGCCTGATCCAGTGTGCGACCCACGGTGCCTTGTTCCTGATCGAGGACGGCGAATGCGTCGCCGGCCCATGCGCCGGGCAATCGCTGACCCGCGTTCCTTGCCATGAGGATGAGCGAGGAATCTGGATCAACCATTAGATCAACACCTCAAGACGCCGATCGACCACCATTTCTTCGTGGCTCAACCGCACGCCATAGGCCAGCACTTCAACTCCGCATGCCACCGCCTCACGCAAGGCTGCCGCGTAGGCCGAGTCGATTTCCTCTGCGGGACGCACTGCATCGATGCCGCTGAGGTTTACGCAATACAACTGCACGGCGCGAATTCCGTCCCGGGCCAAATGCGCGAGTTCGCGCAAATGCTTGGCCCCGCGCTGCGTGACGGCGTCGGGAAACGCCGCCACCGCTGAGGCATCGAAGCCCAGGGTCACGCTTTTGACTTCCACATACGCCGGCCCGCTCGGGTAATCGAGACGGAAATCAATACGGCTGCTTTCCTGACCGTAAGCGACTTCGCGTTTCAACTCGGTAAAGCCGTTCAGCTCAGTGATGACGCCTCCCCGCAAAGCCTCTTCGATTAAGCCGTTGGCACGTCCGGTATTCACGCAAAACAGCCGTCCTTGAGGGGTTTCGCCGACTTCCCAAGTGCCGGGCAATTTGCGCTTGGGGTCATCGGAGCGACTGAACCAGACCTGCCCGCCCTCGACCTGGCAATTGAGCATCGAGCCAGTGTTGGGGCAATGAATGGTCAGCAACTCGCCGCTAACGGTTTCGATATCGGCGAGAAAACGCTTGTAACGTCGAATCAGACGCCCTTCTTCGAGAGGAGGATGAAAGCGCATCAGCCTTGCCAGCTCTTCAAGCCGCGAGCAATTCTCTCAACGGCTTCCTGCAATCGCGGAAGGCTTTGGGTGTAGGCAAAGCGCACGTGATGCCCGGCCTGAAAGCGACCGAAGTCCAGGCCCGGGGTAATTGCCACGTGCTCGGTTTCGAGGAAATGTCGGCAGAACGCGAAGGCATCGCCGCCGAACTTGCTGATATCGGCGTACAAGTAGAACGCGCCTTCCGGTTCCACCGCGATGTTGAATCCCAGCTCACGCAGGGCGGGCAACAGGAAATCCCGACGACGCCCGAACTCGGCGCGACGCTCTTCGAGAATGCTGATCGTCGCGGGTTCAAAACAGGCCAACGCAGCGTGCTGCGCCATGCTCGGAGCGCTGATGTAGAGGTTCTGCGCCAGTTTTTCCAACTCGCCAACCGCCACCTCGGGCGCCACAAGCCAACCAAGCCGCCACCCGGTCATGCCGAAATACTTAGAGAAACTATTGAGTACAAAAGCGCTGTCATCGACTTCCAGCACGCTGGCCGCCTCGGTGCCGTACGTCAGGCCGTGATAGATCTCGTCCACCACCAGATGGCCGTGGCGCTCCTTGATGGCGGCAGACAGTGCGGCCAATTCGTCGCGGGTCAGAATCGTCCCGGTCGGATTCGCTGGTGACGCCACCAGAGCGCCAACACTGTCGTGATCCCAATGGCGGGCCACCAGGTCCGGGGTCAACTGATAGCGCACGTCCGGACCGACAGGAACAAGCTGCGCCGCACCTTCGACCAGCCGCAGGAAGTGACGATTGCAGGGGTAACCCGGGTCCGCCAGCAGCCAATGTTTGCCGGGATCCACCAGCAAGGCGCTGGCCAGCAGCAACGCGCCAGAACCGCCAGGCGTGATGAGGATACGCTGCGGATCGATGTTCAACCCATAACGCTGCTGATAGAAGCCCGAAATGGCTTCACGCAATTCAGGAATGCCACGTGCGGCGGTGTAACGGGTCTTGCCCGCGGTCAGCGCGGCCTGACCGGCCTGGATGATGGGCTCGGCGGTGGTGAAGTCCGGCTCGCCGATTTCCAGGTGGATCACGTCGTGACCTGCCGCTTGCAATTCATTGGCCCGCGCCAGCAATGCCATGACATGAAACGGTTCGATCGCGCGACTGCGGGCACTGTAGGAATGGGCCATGGGTCTTCCTTCATCAGGAGAAAAAAGCCGATTCTACCCAAGCGCAGGAACGAGCGAGAACCTAAAGCGGTCAGAGCCGTTATAGCCCTGTCCACAAACGACTCAAACGAGTGCTTCAGGTTTGACTAAAATCATTAATTGATCAGGTCTTCATCACCACCAGACAAGGCTTTGCAATCATTTGCAAGCCCCTCGGGCCACTACCTCGACATCCGGGAGTAGCGCGGTCCGATTTGATCTGGTAAGTTCGCCCGCTTGCAGCCGCAGGGCCGGCAGGTGTCGGTGATGGAGCAATCCTGCGCAATGGATTACAAGAGTAGAGGCGGTCTATTTCATGTCCACCCAAGCAAAGCAACAACAGAACCAGTCGATCAGCGGCTTCGAACCCTACAAAGAAGTGAAGGGCGAGGAGTACATGGGCAAACCCATGCGCGCTCACTTCACCAAGATCCTGAACAAGTGGAAACAGGACTTGATGCAGGAAGTCGACCGTACTGTTGATCACATGAAAGACGAAGCGGCCAACTTCCCGGACCCGGCAGACCGTGCCAGCCAGGAAGAAGAATTCAGCCTCGAGCTGCGTGCCCGCGATCGCGAACGCAAGTTGATCAAGAAGATCGACAAGACGCTGCAGCTGATCGAAGACGAAGAATATGGCTGGTGCGAGTCGTGCGGCGTCGAAATCGGGGTCAAGCGCCTCGAAGCCCGCCCTACCGCCGACATGTGCGTTGACTGCAAGACCCTGGCGGAAATCAAGGAAAAACAAGTCGGCAAGTAACGTCGACTTGAACGAAGAACGGAGCGTGCGAACGCTCCGTTTTTGTTTCTGATATTTGCTTCGGCAGGAAACCTGTGGGAGCGAGCCTGCTCGCGAAGGGGTCTTCAGTTTCAACATTAATGCTGGCTGGCACACCGCTTTCGCGAGCAGGCTCGCTCCCACAAGTGTCTGGCGCAAGCCCGGAAAAAAGTAACATCACCCTCATGACCACCATCGCCTCCCCCTCCTACATCGGGCGCTTCGCCCCCACGCCCAGTGGACATCTGCATTTCGGTTCGCTGGTCGCAGCGCTGGCCTCATACCTCGACGCACGCGCAGCGGGCGGTCGTTGGTTGGTGCGCATGGAAGATCTCGATCCTCCACGGGAAGAGCCCGGCGCTCAGGCGGCTATTCTCAAGGCGCTGGAAAGCTATGGTTTCGAGTGGGACGGCGAGATGATTCGCCAGAGCGACCGGCACGACGCCTACGCCGAAGTCCTCAATCGCTTGTTCAATCATGGCCTGGCTTACGCCTGCACCTGTTCGCGCAAACAGCTTGAGCCCTATCACGGCATTTATCCGGGGCTGTGCCGCAATGCCGGCCATGAGGCTGAAAACGCGGCGATTCGCCTGCGGGTGCCCGAGCTGGAATACCATTTCATCGACCGGGTCCAGGGCGAGTTTCGCCAGCACCTGGGTCGAGAAGTCGGCGATTTCGTGATTCGCCGCCGCGACGGGCTCTACGCCTATCAATTGGCGGTGGTGCTGGACGATGCCTGGCAAGGCATCACCGACATTGTCCGTGGCGCCGACTTGCTCGACTCCACGCCGCGCCAGCTCTACCTGCAGGAATTGCTCGGCCTGCCGCAGCCACGATATTTGCACATCCCGCTGATTACCCAGCCCGATGGCAACAAGCTCGGTAAATCCTACCGTTCGCCGCCACTGACCGAAGACCAGGCCACGCCTTTGCTGCTGCGCGCATTGCGCGCACTCGGGCAGAATCCGGGTGCCGAACTGGCTTACGCAACACCGCGGGAAGTGCTGAACTGGGGCATTGCCCACTGGGATGCGTTGCTGATCCCGCGCACACTGATCCTGCCCGAAGCGCAACTACAGTGAACATGCTTGCAGTGGCGCACCCATCCGTTACCATCGCCGCACGTTTTCGGGCACGCGCATAAAAAAGAGAGGCCGGGATGTACATCTATCGCTTGGTCCTGCTCCTGGTAGTGGGGATTTACCTGTTCTCCCCGGCCATCATGGATTGGTGGATCGACGCCACTGGCGCCTGGTATCGCCCTTATCTGCTCTGGCTGATTCTGATCGTCGTGACCTTCATCCTGCAGAGCCAAAAAGATGCCGATGAGCTTTAGCCTGACCCAGATGATCCTGATCAGCGCCGCGTACCTGGCGGTGCTGTTCGGCGTAGCCTGGATCAGTGAACGGGGCATGATCCCCCGGGCGATCATTCGCCATCCATTGACGTACACCCTGTCGCTGGGCGTTTACGCCAGTGCCTGGGCGTTTTACGGCACGGTGGGGCTGGCCTATCAATATGGCTATGGCTTCCTGTCCAGCTACCTCGGGGTTTCCGGGGCATTTCTGCTGGCGCCGGTTTTGCTGTACCCGATTCTGAAGATCACCCGTACGTATCAGCTGTCGTCCCTGGCTGACCTGTTCGCGTTTCGATTCCGCAGCACCTGGGCTGGCGCACTGACCACGATCTTCATGTTGATCGGCGTACTGCCGTTGCTGGCCCTGCAAATTCAAGCCGTCGCCGACTCCATCGGCATTCTCACCCGTGAGCCCGTGCAACATCGCGTGGCCCTGAGCTTTTGCGCGCTGATTACGCTGTTCACGATTTTCTTCGGTTCCCGCCACATCGCTACCCGCGAGAAACACGAAGGCCTGGTGTTCGCGATTGCCTTCGAATCGGTAATCAAGTTGATCGCCATCGGCGGCGTCGGCCTGTATGCCCTTTATGGCGTGTTCGACGGTCCACAACAGCTGGAAGTCTGGCTGTTGCAAAACCAGACAGCCCTCGCTGCCCTGCACACACCGTTGCAGGAAGGCCCATGGCGCACGCTGTTGCTGGTGTTCTTCGCGTCTGCGATCGTGATGCCGCACATGTACCACATGACGTTCACCGAAAACCTCAACCCGCGCTCGCTGGTCAGTGCGAGCTGGGGTTTGCCGCTGTTCCTGCTGCTGATGAGCCTGGCAGTGCCACTGATTCTCTGGGCCGGCCTGAAGCTGGGTGCCACCACCAATCCGGAATATTTCACGCTGGGTGTTGGCATCGCCGCCAACAGCAAGGCCCTGGCGCTATTGGCCTATGTCGGTGGACTGTCTGCAGCCAGCGGCCTGATCATCGTGACCACCCTGGCATTGTCCGGCATGGCGCTGAACCATTTGGTGCTGCCGCTTTATCAGCCTCCGGCCGAAGGCAATATCTACCGCTGGTTGAAGTGGACCCGCCGGGCGCTGATCGTCGCGATCATCATGGCCGGCTACGGTTTCTATCTGCTGCTGGGCGCAGAACAGGATCTGGCTAACCTGGGCATCGTCGCCTTCGTCGCCACCCTGCAATTCTTGCCCGGCGTGTTGTCTGTCCTGTATTGGCCGACCGCCAACCGCCGAGGCTTCATCGCCGGTTTGCTGGCGGGGATTCTGGTGTGGCTGGTGACCATGCTACTGCCGCTGGTGAGCAATCTGCAGGGTTTCTATATTCCACTGCTGAACATGATCTACGTGCTGGACGACACCAGTTGGCACATGGCGGCGATCGCATCGCTGGCCGCCAACGTGCTGATGTTCACCCTGATCTCGCTGTTCACCAATGCCAGCACCGAAGAGGCCAGCGCCGCCGAAGCCTGTGCAGTGGATAACGTGCGTCGCCCGCAACGCCGCGAATTGCACGCGGCATCGCCACAGGAATTCGCCACGCAACTGGCTAAACCTTTGGGCGCCAAGGCTGCTCAGAAAGAAGTCGAACAGGCCTTGCGCGATCTTTATCTGCCATTCGACGAGCGCAGGCCTTACGCCTTGCGCCGTTTGCGCGACCGGATCGAAGCCAACCTCTCCGGCCTGATGGGGCCGAGCGTGGCCCAGGACATGGTCGAGACGTTCCTGCCGTATAAGGCGGGCGGCGAAAACTACGTGACTGAAGACATCCACTTCATCGAAAGTCGCCTTGAAGACTACCACTCACGTCTCACCGGCCTGGCTGCCGAACTTGACGCCCTGCGCCGCTATCACCGCCAGACCTTGCAGGAATTGCCGATGGGTGTCTGCTCGTTGGCCAAGGATCAGGAAATCCTCATGTGGAACAAAGCCATGGAGGAATTGACCGGAATTGCCGCGCAACGCGTGGTCGGCTCGCGCCTGAGCACCATTGCCGATCCGTGGAAGGAACTGCTGCAAGGTTTCATCAACCTGCCGGACGAACACTTGCACAAACAGCACTTGGCCCTCGATGGCCAGACCCGCTGGCTGAACCTGCACAAAGCAGCGATCGATGAACCGCTCGCACCGGGCAACAGCGGTTTGGTGTTGCTGGTGGAAGACCTGACCGAAACGCAGATGCTCGAAGACAAACTAGTGCACTCCGAGCGACTGGCCAGCATTGGCCGACTCGCCGCCGGCGTAGCCCATGAAATCGGCAACCCGATCACCGGCATCGCTTGCCTCGCGCAAAACTTGCGCGAAGAGCGCGAAGAAGACAGCGAACTCAAGGAAATCAGCGGACAGATCCTCGAACAGACAAAACGCGTGTCGCGCATCGTTCAATCGCTGATGAGTTTCGCCCACGCGGGCAGTCATCAGCACAGTGATGAGCCCGTCTGTCTGGCGGAGGTGGCCCAGGATGCCATCGGCCTGCTGGCCCTGAACCGACGCAATTTCGAAGTGCAGTTCTACAACCTGTGCGACCCCGATCACTGGGTCGAAGGCGATCCGCAACGCCTCGCCCAAGTGTTGATCAACCTGCTCTCAAACGCCCGTGATGCCTCGCCTCCCGGCAGCGCAGTGCGCGTCAAAAGCGAAGCTGGCGAGCACACCGTCGACCTGATCGTGGAAGACGAAGGCAGCGGCATTCCGAAGAACATCATGGATAGATTGTTCGAACCTTTCTTCACCACCAAGGATCCCGGCGAAGGCACCGGTCTGGGCCTTGCACTGGTCTATTCCATCGTTGAAGAGCATTATGGACAAATCACCATCGACAGCCCGGCTGATGTTCAAAGCCAACGCGGCACCCGTATCCGGGTGACCTTGCCGCGTCATGTCGAAGCGACGTCCGCTGTGAACTGAGACCGTCGAGAGTATCGAATCAATGCCGCACATTTTGATCGTCGAAGACGAAACAATTATCCGCTCCGCCTTGCGCCGCCTGCTGGAACGTAACCAGTACCAGGTCAGCGAAGCCGGTTCAGTGCAGGAAGCACAAGAACGCTTCACTATTCCCACGTTCGACCTGATCGTCAGCGACCTGCGCCTGCCTGGCGCACCGGGTACCGAGCTGATCAAGCTCGGCCAGGGCACGCCGGTGCTGATCATGACCAGCTACGCCAGCCTGCGTTCTGCCGTCGACTCCATGAAGATGGGCGCGGTGGATTACATCGCCAAGCCTTTCGATCACGACGAAATGCTCCAGGCCGTCGCGCGAATCCTTCGTGACCGGCAATCGGTGCCAGCCAGTGGTGAACCCCTCACTGGCAAAGCGGCCAATGGCGCGGCGAAACCGGGTGTCGATAACAGCAACGGCGAAATCGGCATCATCGGCTCCTGCCCTCCGATGCAGGACCTGTACAGCAAGATCCGCAAAGTCGCACCGACCGATTCCAATGTCCTGATCCAGGGCGAATCCGGCACCGGTAAAGAGCTGGTGGCGCGCGCCCTGCACAACCTGTCCAAACGCGCCAAGGCGCCGATGATTTCGGTGAACTGCGCGGCCATTCCGGAAAGCCTGATCGAGTCCGAACTGTTCGGCCACGAAAAGGGCGCGTTCACGGGCGCCAGCGCCGGGCGTGCCGGGCTGGTGGAAGCTGCGGACGGCGGCACCTTGTTCCTCGACGAAATCGGCGAACTGCCACTGGAAGCTCAGGCTCGCCTGCTGCGCGTATTGCAGGAAGGTGAAATTCGCCGGGTCGGCTCGGTCCAGTCGCAGAAAGTCGATGTGCGCCTGATTGCGGCCACTCACCGGGACCTCAAGAGCCTGGCGAAGATCGGTCAGTTCCGTGAAGACCTTTATTACCGTCTCCACGTTATCGCCCTGAAACTGCCGGCCCTGCGCGAGCGTGGTGCTGACGTCAACGAAATTGCCAATGCCTTCCTGGCGCGACAAAGCGCGCGGGTGAACCGCACCGACCTGAAATTTGCCCCGGATGCCGAGCAGGCGATTCGTCATTACACCTGGCCGGGGAACGTTCGTGAGCTGGAGAACGCCGTCGAGCGCGCCGTCATCCTGTGCGAGAGCCCGGAGATTTCCGCCGAGCTGCTGGGTATCGACATCGAACTGAGCGATCTGGAAGACGACGACTTCATTGGCCTGGCGCCACAACAGGGCACCAGTGCCGGTAACACCAGCCATGAACCGACCGAAGACCTGTCGCTGGAAGACTACTTCCAGCACTTCGTACTCGAACATCAGGACCACATGACCGAAACCGAGCTCGCACGCAAACTCGGGGTCAGTCGCAAATGCCTGTGGGAACGCCGTCAACGCCTGGGCATACCACGGCGCAAGACCGGGGTGGCCAGCGAGAGCTGAACCTTGCCTGTCTGACCCATGGGTAACACGTGACATTGTGAAAAAACTGTTACCTCAGCTTTTTCACGTAACAGAAGCCGGGGCTTACGGTAACGAAGCCCCGGCTTTTTTTGGTCCTCAGTAAGGCCACCTGACGACCTAACCCCTTGTTTTATTGGGGTTTGCAAAAGTTGGCACGCACCCTGCTATATGTTTAGTACAAGAACAATAACAAGCAATGTACAAGACAATAAAAATAAGACGTATCGACTCACGCACAATAAAAACAAGACGGCGAGAGGCGCAGCTAACTGATTCTTTTGGAGAGGCGTTGTATTTGGGGCTTGCCCCACGACCAGGCCGAGAACAACAAAAAACTGTCTCAAGACAGAGCCTGAACTGGTTGGATCGAAAGATCACTGCAGCACAGCGACCAAAGCAATCCGTTTGCTCTTGGCTCCCGATTGGGAGGGTCATGAAGGATAAGCTTCATGACGTGGGCACTTAACAAAAACAAAAAGCCCGAAATCAATAATAAAAATAGAGCATGCAACTACTTCTTGGGGAGCTTCGGCTCCCCTTGTGGTTCCTGGCGTTTACGCAACCGTAGCAGCTGTCGAGCTTGCGAGGCTGCGTTCGGCTGCGAAGCAGTCGTAGAATCAGAAATTGCGGTGTGTGGGCAGAATGCGGGCGTCCATATAACGACTGCTGCGCAGCCGAACGCAGCCTCGCAAGCTCGACAGCTGCTACACAGATCGCGCGTACCAGCCCCCCCTTCAAGCGGTTTCGCAGCTTCCTACACCATCCCCCGACTAAATGCTAGAATCCCGGCCCATCATGCGGTCATTCTTGGTTATGGCCGAACATTCCTTCAAACAGTGCATCCCATGCTGAAGAAGCTGTTCCAGTCATTCCGTTCTCCCAAGCGTCATACGCAACACATTCGCAGTACGCCTGAAGTGCTCAACAGCGGCCAACATTCGCTGCAAAAGGCACAATTCAGCCGTTATGCGGTGAACATCGTCGAACGCCTGCAGAGCGCCGGCTACCAGGCCTACCTGGTCGGCGGTTGCGTGCGCGACATGCTGTTGGGCATCACGCCAAAAGATTTCGACGTCGCCACCAGCGCCACACCTGAGCAGGTTCGGGCCGAATTCCGCAACGCGCGGATCATCGGTCGCCGCTTCAAGTTGGTGCACATCCACTTTGGCCGCGAAATCATTGAAGTCGCGACCTTTCGCGCCAATCATCCGCAAAACGATGAAGAGGAAGACAGCAACCAGTCTTCTCGCAACGAGAGCGGGCGCATCCTGCGTGATAACGTCTACGGCACGCTGGAAGAAGACGCGCAACGTCGCGACTTCACCATCAACGCCCTGTATTACGACCCGGTCAGCGAGCGTATTCTCGACTACGCCAACGGCGTACACGACATCCGCAATCACCTGATCCGGTTGATCGGCGATCCGAAGCAACGTTACCAGGAAGACCCGGTACGGATGCTGCGGGCGGTGCGTTTTGCCGCCAAGCTGAATTTCGGTATCGAAAAGCACAGCGCCCTGCCGATCCGCGAACTGGCACCGATGCTGCGCGAAATCCCATCGGCACGCCTGTTCGAGGAAGTGCTCAAGCTGTTCCTCTCCGGCCATGCCGCAGACACTTTCGAGATGCTGGTCGACCTGCAATTGTTCGATCCGCTGTTCCCGGCCAGTGCCGAGGCGCTGGAATACAACCCGACGTACACCCACACGCTGATCAGTGAAGCCCTGATCAATACTGACTTGCGGATCAAGCAGAACAAACCGGTGACCCCGGCGTTCCTGTTCGCGGCCCTGCTCTGGCCTGCCTTGCCGGCTCGCGTGCTGCGTCTGCAGGAACGCGGCATGCCGCCGATTCCGGCAATGCAGGAAGCGGCGCACGAACTGATTGCCGAACAATGCCAGCGCATTGCGATCCCAAAACGCTTCACCATGCCGATCCGCGAGATCTGGGACATGCAGGAGCGTCTGCCACGCCGCAGCGGCAAGCGTGCCGACCTGTTGCTGGACAACCCACGGTTCCGTGCCGGCTACGACTTCCTGCTGCTGCGCGAAAGCGCGGGCGAGCAGACTGATGGCCTGGGCGAATGGTGGACGGATTACCAGGATTCCAACGACAGCGAGCGCCGCGACATGATCCGCGACCTCAGCGGCAAGGAAGACGGGACTGGCGCGCCACGCAAACGTCGTCGCAGTGGTGGCGCCAAGCGCAAACGCGCAGCCGGCGCACCGAGTGCCACGGGCGAATAATCCATGGAACGCATCTACATCGGCATGGGCAGCAATCTGGCTGACCCCGCCGAACAATTGCGCAGCGCCGTCGGGGCGCTGGCCCGCTTGCCGCAGAGCGAACTGGTCGGGGTTTCCGCGTTTTATCAAAGCGACTCGCTGCTGCCTGGCCAACCGCGCTATACCAACGCGATCGCCGCGCTCGACAGCACGCTAGCTCCGCTGGAGCTGCTTGATGCATTGCAAGCCATCGAGAACGAACAGGGCCGCGAACGCCTTCAACGCTGGGGGCCACGCACGCTTGATCTCGATATTGTGTTGTTCGGTGACCGGCTGATCGACGAGCCCCGCCTCAAGGTTCCTCACTACCACCTGCAGGAACGCGCATTCGTGCTGTATCCGCTGGCCGAACTGGCACCTGCGGAGTTGCGGCTGGCTGATGGTCGCAGCCTGAAGGAATTACTCGCAGCCTGCCCGTTCGTCGGCCTGGAACGCCTGCCCCCGGCTTAACGCAAATACCCTGTGGGAGCGAGCTTGCTCGCGATAGCGATAGTGCAGTCACCATCATCGTTGGATGGCAGACCGCCATCGCGAGCAAGCTCGCTCCCACACGGGGTTTTGTGCCGAACACAAGATCCGCCTCTGCTGAAACGCATCAGTTACCCCGGTAACACCCCATGCGTAACAATGCGGTAACACACGCAATTGACTTCCAGAGGTCTCCTCACGACTATAGGCGTCCCGCTGCCGCCAACACGGCGTTGAAGGGCGCAATCCAGGCCTTAAAAGCGCGACAACAGACCGTGCGCCTGTATTTAACGAAGAATCACGCGCGTTACTCGCAGTAGTTTTCATAGCGCCTGAATGAGGAACTTTTCATGCCAGCCATCACCCTGACCACCCTGCAAGGTATCAAGCAAAAAGGTGAAAAAATCACCATGCTGACCTGCTATGACGCAACCTTCGCCCATGCCTGCAACGAGGCTGGTGTCGAGGTGCTGCTGGTGGGCGACTCTCTCGGCATGGTTTTGCAAGGTCACGACAGCACCCTGCCGGTCACGACCGCTGAGATGGCTTACCACGTGGCAGCCGTCAAACGCGGCAACACTGACGCCTTGATCCTCGCCGACCTGCCGTTCATGGCCTATGCCACCCCCGAACAAGCCATGACCAACAGTGCCCTGTTGATGCAGGCCGGTGCGCATATGGTCAAGGTTGAAGGTGCACTTTGGCTGGCGGATTCGATCCGCCTGCTGGCCGAGCGTGGTATTCCGGTGTGCGCGCACATGGGTCTGACGCCGCAATCGGTGAACATCCTCGGTGGCTATAAAGTCCAGGGCCGCAACGAAAACCAGGCGCGGCAAATGCGTGCCGACGCAATCTCCCTGGAACAGGCCGGCGCTGCGATGCTGTTGCTCGAGTGCGTGCCCAGCGAACTGGCCGAAGAAATCACCCAAGCGGTAAAAATCCCGGTGATTGGAATTGGCGCCGGCAACGCTACTGACGGCCAGGTATTGGTCTTGCACGACATGCTCGGCCTGTCCATAACCGGCCGTGTACCAAAATTCGTAAAAAACTTCATGACGGGCCAAGCAAGCATTCAAGCGGCTTTGAACGCTTACGTCACTGAAGTCAAAGCAGCGACTTTCCCAGGCATCGAACACGGATTTTCTGCATGAATACCGTAAAAACCGTACGCGAACTGCGGGCCGCCGTGGCCCGTGCCCGCAGCGAAGGCAAGCGCATCGGCTTTGTGCCGACCATGGGCAACCTGCACAGCGGCCACGTCGCGCTGATTACCAAAGCCACCCAACGGGTGGATTTCGTGGTCGCGAGCATTTTCGTCAACCCGCTGCAGTTTGGCGTCGGCGAAGACCTCGACAAGTACCCGCGAACCCTCGCTGCCGACCAGGAGAAACTGCTCAACGCCGGTTGCCACTTGCTGTTTGCACCATCCGTCGAAGAAATGTACCCCGACGGCATGGCCGGCCAGACGCGCGTCAGCGTGCCGCAACTGTCCGAAGGCCTGTGCGGCGCCAGCCGTCCGGGGCACTTCGAAGGTGTGGCAACGGTAGTCAGCAAGCTGTTCAACATGGTCCAGCCGGACCTGGCGATCTTCGGCCAGAAAGACTATCAGCAGCTGGCCGTGATCCGCGCGCTGGTGCATGACCTCAACATGCCCATCCAGATCATCGGCGAACCGACTGTGCGTGCGCCCGATGGCCTCGCGCTATCGTCGCGCAATGGCTTCCTCAGCGAAGAGCAGCGTGCTGTTGCGCCGGCTGTGTATCGGTCTCTCACCCAGATGGCCGATGCCATCAAGCAGGGTGAGCGCGATTATCCGGCGTTGATCGGCGCGCAAATCAAGCAGCTTGAAACGGCTGGCTTGCGTCCGGATTACCTGGAAATCCGTCATGCCCTGACATTGCGTCCGGCGACGGCGGAGGATCGGGACCTGGTCATTCTGGTGGCGGCGTTCCTGGGCACCACGCGGTTGATCGACAACCTGCACCTGAATCTCGACACCCCGAGCTAAACATTACAAGACCTTGTGGGAGCGAGACCGGCTTGCCGGCGAAAGCGGTGGATCAGTCGGCATCAATGCTGAATACACACCCCATCGCCGGCAAGCCGGTCTCGCTCACACATTCGACCTGCTTCAGTTTCCACAACTCGATTCGACCTGGGGAAAATACTCATGCACGCCATCATGCTCAAGGCCAAGCTGCATCGCGCCGAAGTCACCCACGCTGTACTTGATTACGAAGGTTCTTGTGCCATCGACGGCGACTGGCTGGACCTGTCCGGCATCCGTGAATACGAACAGATCCAGATCTATAACGTCGACAACGGCGAACGCTTCACCACCTATGCCATTCGTGGCGAAGCAGGCTCGCGGATGATTTCGGTCAACGGTGCAGCCGCGCACAAGGCCAAGGTCGGCGACCGTGTGATCATCTGCGCTTACGCTCACTACAGCGAAGCCGAGCTGCTCAACTTCAAGCCTCGCATGCTCTACATGGCGCCGGGTAACGAGTTGAGCCACACCAGCAATGCCATCCCGGTGCAGGTCGCCTGATCTGCCCCCCTACACCGTTTGTCGGACCGTTCCCGGCTTTATGTATAAAAAAGTACCGGGGACGGGTCAGACAAAGCCAAGACAGATTGCAGCGCGAGGTTTACTGTATTCGCCCTGTGTCATTAAATCGTGTCGACGCAGTTAACCGGACGCCCACCCGCAGCGCTCCGGGATTTTTCGTGTTCAAAAGGCCGTTCAAGTAAAAAGGAAACCCGCAGCGATGGCGTACTACCGCACCCCTCACGATGTGACCGCTCTGCCCGCCTGGCAAGCGTTGAATGACCACCGCCAAGCCATGCAGGATTTCAGCATGCGTGAAGCGTTCAATGCCGATCCGCAGCGCTTTACCCAATTCACCCTCAGCAGTTGCGGCTTGTTCCTCGATTATTCGAAAAACCTGATCAACGCCGAGACCCGCAATCTGCTGGTGGGCCTGGCCAATGAAGTCGACCTCGGGGGCGCAATCAAATCGCTGTTCGAAGGCGAAATCGTCAATTCGTCGGAAGGACGCCCGGCCCTGCACACCGCCCTGCGCCGCCCTGTCGGCGACAAGCTGTCGGTCAATGGCGTCAACGTGATGCCGGAAGTACACAAAGTACTGAACCAGATCACCGACCTTGTAGGCCGAATCCACGATGGCCTGTGGCGTGGTTACAGCGAGAAGCCGATCACTGACGTGGTGAACATCGGCATCGGGGGTTCGTTCCTCGGCCCCGAACTGGTCTCCGAAGCGCTGCTGTCCTATGCCCAGAAAGGCGTGCGCTGCCATTACCTGGCGAACATCGACGGCAGTGAGTTCCACGAACTGACCATGAAGCTGCGCGCCGAGACCACGCTGTTCATCGTCTCGTCGAAATCTTTCAATACCCTCGAAACCCTGAAGAATGCCCAGGCCGCTCGTGCTTGGTACCTGGCTCAGGGCGGTTCCGAGGCCGAGCTGTATCGCCACTTCATCGCGGTGTCGAGCAACAATGCTGCGGCCGTGGCCTTTGGTATCCGCGAAGAAAACATCTTCCCGATGTGGGACTGGGTTGGCGGGCGTTACTCGCTGTGGTCGGCCATCGGTCTGCCAATCGCCCTGGCCATCGGCATGTCGAACTTCAAGGAACTGCTGTCCGGTGCCTACACCATGGACCAGCATTTCCAGAGCGCGCCGTTCGAACAGAACATGCCGGTGCTGCTGGCCTTGCTCGGCGTCTGGTACGGCAACTTCTGGGGCGCACAGAGCCACGCGATCCTGCCGTACGACCACTACCTGCGCAATATCACCAAGCACTTGCAACAGCTGGACATGGAATCCAATGGCAAAAGCGTGCGTCAGGACGGCACGCAGGTTTCCACTGATACCGGCCCTGTGATCTGGGGCGGCGTGGGTTGCAACGGTCAGCACGCGTATCACCAATTGCTGCACCAGGGCACCCAACTGATCCCGGCCGACTTTATTGTGCCGATTGTCAGCTTCAACCCGGTGTCCGACCACCACCAGTGGCTGTACGCCAACTGTCTGTCCCAAAGCCAGGCGCTGATGCTCGGCAAGACCCGCGCCGAGGCCGAAGCCGAGCTGCGCGACAAGGGCATGAGCGAAGAAGACGTACAGAAACTTGCGCCGCACAAGGTGATCCCGGGCAACCGTCCGAGCAACACTCTGGTGGTCGAGCGCATCAGCCCGCGTCGTCTCGGTGCACTGGTGGCGATGTATGAACATAAAGTCTTCGTGCAAAGCGTGATCTGGGGCATCAACGCCTTCGACCAGTGGGGCGTGGAGCTGGGTAAAGAGCTGGGCAAAGGCGTCTACAACCGCCTGGTCGGCAGCGAAGAAACCCCGGCGGACGATGCATCCACCCAGGGCCTGATCAACTACTTCCGCGGCCGTCACCGCGGTTAAGTCACTCCAGACCCGATCCCTGTGGGAGCGAGCTTGCTCGCGATGGCGGTTTGTCATTCAACATTGCTGTTGACTGATACGACGCTATCGCGAGCAAGCTCGCTCCCACATTGGTTCTATGTACACCTTGAACTCAATATTCACAGGGCGCATCTTTATCCTTGTCGCAAAACCAAGCATAAGGAACCGTCATGTTCGATATCAGCACGTTCCCCAAAGCCGATGCCGTCCGCCGGGCTGCACACTTGAGTCAAGACGACTATCAGCGCCTGTACCGTCAATCCATCGAGCATCCCAGCACTTTCTGGGCCGAGCAGGCTACCCGCTTCCTCGACTGGAGCACGCCGTGGACTACCGTCCAGCGCTATAACCTGAAAACCGGTGAAGCGAGCTGGTTCGCCGGCGGAAAATTGAACGTCAGTTACAACTGCATTGACCGTCACCTGGAACAACGCGGCGATCAAGTCGCCATCATCTGGGAAAGTGACAACCCGATCGAATCCGCCCAAATCACTTACAAAAAACTCCATCGCAATGTCTGTCGCCTGGCCAACGTGCTCAAAAGTCGTGGCGTGAAGAAAGGTGACCGGGTGTGCATCTACATGCCGATGATCCCCGAAGCCGCTTACGCCATGCTCGCCTGCACACGCATCGGTGCCGTGCATTCGGTAGTGTTTGGCGGTTTTTCCCCGGATTCTCTGCGCGACCGGATCCTCGACGCCGACTGCCGCACCGTGATCACCGCCGATGAGGGCGTGCGCGGCGGAAGATTCGTGTCGCTCAAACACAACGTCGACAAGGCGCTGCAAAGTTGCCCGGGCGTCAGCACCGTGATCGTGGTCGAGCGCACCCAAGGCGAGGTTAACTGGGTCGAAGGCCGGGACCTCTGGTATCACCAGGCGCTGCGCGACGTCAGCGACGATTGCCCGCCTGAGCCGATGGACGCCGAAGATCCGCTGTTCATCCTTTATACCTCTGGCAGCACCGGCAAACCCAAAGGCGTGCTGCACACCACGGGCGGCTACTTGCTGCAAGCGGCGATGACCTTCAAATACGTGCTCGACTACCGCGACGGCGAAGTGTTCTGGTGCACCGCCGACGTCGGCTGGGTCACCGGCCACAGTTACATCGTCTACGGCCCGCTGGCCAATGGTGGGACCACACTGATTTTCGAAGGCGTGCCGAGCTACCCGACCAGTTCGCGCTTCTGGCAAGTGATCGACAAGCACCACGTCAACATTTTCTACACAGCCCCCACCGCTCTGCGCGCCCTGATGCGTGAGGGCGCCGAACCGTTGAAGGAAACCTCCCGCGAGAGCCTCAGGTTGCTCGGCAGTGTCGGTGAGCCCATCAACCCTGAAGCGTGGGATTGGTACTTCAACGTGGTTGGGGAACAGCGTTGCCCCATCGTCGACACTTGGTGGCAGACCGAAACCGGCGGCATCATGCTCAGCCCTTTAGTCAGCGCCACAAGGATCAAACCTGGCTGCGCCACCCAGCCGATGTTCGGTGTGCAACCGGTGCTCCTCGACGAGGTGGGTAAGGAAATCAAGGGCGCCGGTAGTGGCGTGCTGGCGATCAAATCCAGCTGGCCAGCACAGATCCGCAGTGTCTACGGCGATCCGCAACGGATGATCGACACCTACTTCAAGCCTTACCCTGGCTATTATTTCACCGGTGATGGTGCGCGGCGCGACGAGGATGGGGATTACTGGATCACCGGGCGCATCGATGACGTGATCAACGTCTCCGGGCATCGTATCGGTACCGCCGAAGTGGAAAGCGCCCTGGTGCTCCACGACAGCATCGCCGAGGCCGCAGTGGTCGGTTACCCTCATGACATAAAAGGCCAGGGTATCTACGCCTTCGTCACCCCCATGAACGGCATCGAGACCAACGACGATTTGAAGAAAGAATTGCTGGCACACGTCAGCAAGGAAATCGGCAGGTTCGCCAAGCCGGACCTGATCCAGTGGGCACCGGCCTTGCCGAAAACCCGTTCAGGCAAGATCATGCGGCGGATTCTGCGCAAGATCGCCTGCAATGAACTGGATAGCTTGGGCGATACCTCGACCCTGGCTGATCCGAGCGTGGTTCAGGGGCTGATCGATAAACGCCTGAACCAATGACGCACTGCCTTCTGTAGGAGCGAGCGCGCGCGATGAACTCAGGCGCGCCGCGTATATTCAGGCAACATGCGTTATCGTTAACGTCCATCGCGAGCGAGCTCGCTCCTACAGAGTTGCCATGGAATTCATCCGCACCCGCATCGAAACCCAGATCATGAGCCTGACCGGCCTGTCCCTGGGCAAGCTTGACCTGGAAAACCCCAAGGGCGATCCCGGCCTGTTCGGGCCAGATTCGGTGAGCTGGCAAGTCCACGGCGACTTCAGCAGCATGCTTATCGGCGGCATCAGTGCCCTGATGCTGCAAGCGTTGCACCCACTGGCCCTGGCCGGTGTCTGGGACCATTCGAATTTTCGCGAGGACATGCTCGGCCGGTTGCGCCGCACCGGGCAGTTCATCTCTGGCACAACATTCGGCTCGCGCAAAGATGCCGACTGGCTGATCGAGAGAGTCCGCACCATCCACCTGCAAGTGACCGGCACGGCGCCTGATGGCCGGTCCTATGCCGCCAGCGATCCCGAGCTGTTGACCTGGGTGCACGTCGCTGAAGTCAGTAACTTCCTCGCCGCACACCTGCGTTACCGGAATCCGCAGCTGTCGCCGGCCGATCAGGACCGTTACTACGCTGAAATCGCGCTGGTCGCCGAACGTCTCGGGGCTCGCGAAGTGCCTCGCTCACGCCAGGAAATATCCGACTACCTTGAGCGTATTCGCCCACAGTTGCTCTGCGACGAACGCAGTCGGGAAGTGTTGCGCCTGCTGTTGAACGCACCGTCCCCCAGTCGTCTGGCCAAGCCATTTGGCGGGTTGATGATGCAGGCCGGAATCGACCTGCTGCCGGACTGGGCCAGCGACATGTTCGGCATCAGCCAGAGCCCGCTGCAACGCAAGCTGATCCGCGCCAGCGTCAACCGTAGCGCGCCGATGCTGCGCTGGGCCGTGCGTAACGGCTCGGTGCATCGGGCGAAGCGGCGGATGGGCTTGCTGACCTGAATCATTCCTGTAGGAGCGAGCGGTGCGACGATTCGACTTGCCCGCGAAGAAGGTCGCGCGGTCTGGCTGATACTCCGCGTTATCGTTCTTCGCGGGCAAGTCGAATCGTCGCACCGCTCGCTCCTACAGGTTCTTCACCGCTCAAGCTGTTAAACTCTCGCGCCAAATTACCTCCTGCAAGGCGCCCAGCATGTCTTCCTTGAATCAGGCGCTGCGCGCCGCCCTCGAACATCGCCAGGACCTGCTTGCCGAACTGCATCAGCAAGGCACCGATTGCTATCGCCTGTTTCATGGCAGCCAGGAAGGCGCCGGCGGCCTGACCATCGACCGCTACGGCCCGCAATTGCTGGTACAAAGTTTTCACCAGTCCCTGGAGCGTGATGAGCTGCTGCAATTGCACGAGGCGATAAATCAGCATCTGAGCCTCGACACCCTGCTGGTGTACAACGACCGTTCCCGGGGCAACTCACGCATCGACCGCGAAGACACCGTCTACCGCGCTGACGAAGCCGCGCTGCAAGACTTGATCGGTCACGAGTGGGGCCTGAATTACCGGGTTCGCGGTCGTCACCCTGGCCAGGACCCGCTGCTGTTCCTCGACTTGCGCAATACCCGCGGCTGGGTCAAGGATCACAGCCAGAACAAAAGCGTGCTGAACCTGTTTGCCTACACCTGCGGCGTCGGCCTCAGTGCAGCGGCGGGTGGCGCGCGCGAGGTCTGCAATCTGGACTTCGCCGAGGGCAATCTGGCGGTCGGTCGCGAAAACGGCCTGCTCAACCCGCAGCTGCCGGCCATGCAGTTCATCCAGTCCGATTACTTCCCGGCGATCCGCCAGTTGGCCGGCCTGCCCATCAGTCAGCGCCGCGGACAGAAACTGCCGAGCTATCAACGTCTGGACCAACGTCAGTACGACCTGGTGCTGCTGGATCCTCCGGCCTGGGCCAAGAGCGCGTTCGGCACTGTCGACTTGCTGCGCGACTACCAGAGCTTACTGAAACCGGCACTGCTGACCACCGCCGACAATGGCGTGCTGATCTGCTGCAACAACCTGGCAAAAGTCAGCATGGACGACTGGCGCGAGCAGGTTTTGCGTTGTGCCGAGAAAGCCGGGCGGCCGGTGCGTGAATGGACCGTGATGAAACCAGGTGCCGACTTCCCGTCCATGGATCAGCAGCCGCCGCTGAAAACCCTGATCCTGCAACTCTGAAAAACAACCACAAAATCAGATAAATCCGATAAAGCAGGATCACTTCGGAACCGGATTCGCGTGCCATACTCCAACGCACTCCGATTTAGACAGATGAAGCCGCACATGCCCAAAGGATTGATTCGCGCTATAGGCGCCTTGTTGACTGCTCTGGCCCTCTACAGCCTGTTGGGATTTCTGATTTTGCCGGGCATCGCTTTGCGGGTTGTCAACCAACAACTGGCCAACTACGCCACGGTGCCCGCCCACATCCAGCGGATCGAACTCAACCCGTTCAGCCTTGAAGTGACGCTGTGGGGCCTGATCATCGGCGAACCGGGCAAGGAGCAGGTCGGCTTCGAACGCCTGTATGCCAACCTGCAAATCGACAGCCTCTGGACCAAGGCCCTGCACCTGTCCGATATCGAACTGGACAAATCCAAGACCGAAGTCCTCTTTGACAAAGAAGGCAAACTCAACCTGCTTGGTTTGTTCAAACTACCCGCCAGCGAGCCGACCCCGGCCGACCCGAACGCCAAACCGTTCCCGCTGCGCGTGGAGCGGATCAATCTGGCGGGCGGCTCAGTGCATTTCAAGGATGAACGCCCCAGCGAACCCATTGAGTTCCTCTACGACAAACTCGATTTTGAACTGAAGAATCTCAGCACCCTGCCCGACGACAGCGCCAACATGACGCTGGTGGCCAACGGCCCGGGAGGAGGACAGCTCGACTGGAGCGGCAATTTCAGCCTGATCCCGATCGCCTCCGAAGGTAAGGTGAAGATCAGCAATGGCAAAATGAAATCCTTTTGGCCCTACGTGCGCGATGCTTTGCCATTAGAGCTCGAAGACGGCGTCCTCAGCCTCAGCACCGACTACAAGATGAGTCTGGACAAGCAAACCGAACTGCTGCTGAGTAACGTCGCCGTGACCGTTGCGCCCTTCGCGATCAAGGCGCCGGACGGTCGACCTCTGGTAAAACTCGAACGACTGGAAGTCAGCGACACCACGGTGGACCTGGCCAGGCAGCAAGTAGTGGTCGGTAAAATCCGCAGCAACAAACTGGAAACCTGGGCAGCCCTCGAAGCCGACGGGCAACTCGACTGGCAAAAACTGTTCGCCAGCCAACCGTCCAAGTCGGCCACCAAGGCCAAAGCCGAACCGGCCAAAACCCCGGCGGCGGCGGACTCACCGAAAGAGCCCGCCGCACCGAGCAAGCCCTGGCAAGTGCTGCTCAAAGACGTGCAGCTGCGCAATTACCAAGTGCACCTGGCTGACCGCAAGGCACAACCGGCAGTCGCACTGGAAGTGGGCCCGTTGAACCTGGACCTGCAAAATTTCGACAGCCTCAATGGCTCCCCTTTTAACCTCAAGCTCGATACCGGCCTGGGCAAGCAAGGCAAGATCACGGCAGACGGCGTAGTCAATCTCGCCCCGGTCAGCGCCCAGTTAAAAGTGCAGACCAAGGACATCGACCTGCGAGTTGCCCAGTCCTACATCACCCCTTTCATTCGCCTCGAATTGCGTAGCGGCATGCTTGGCAGTGATCTGGCGGTCGATCTGAAAAGCACCGAGCCGCTGGCATTCAGCGTCACCGGCCGCGCCCAGATCGATCAACTGCATACCCTGGACACCCTCAAAACCCGTGACTTCCTCAAGTGGCAGCAGTTGGTGCTTGAAGGCCTGAACTATCAGCACGGCGACAGCCTGTCGATCGACAAGGTCAACTTGTTCCAGCCGTACGCACGCGTCATGATCAACGATGACCGCACCACCAACATCGATGACTTGCTGATCCCGCAAGCCCCAGACTCCGGCGCCAAGACTGACGCCGCCAAACCGGACGCCAGCAAGGGCAAGCCTCTGGGTATTCATATCGGTGGCATTGCCATCAATGACGGTTCGGCCAATTTCGCCGACTTCAGCCTGACCCCGAACTTCGCCACCGCCATCCAGCAGCTCAATGGCCAGATCGGCACCATCGACAGCCGTCAGGCCAAACCGGCCAGTGTCGATATCAAGGGCAAAGTCGACCGTTATGCGCCGGTGACCATCAAAGGCGCCGTCAACCCGTTCGACCCATTGGCCAGCCTCGACATCGCCACCAGTTTCAAACGCGTTGAACTGACCACCTTGACCCCCTATTCCGGCAAGTTCGCCGGCTACCGCATTCGCAAGGGCCGACTCAATCTCGACGTGCATTACCTGATCACCAAGGGCCAGCTCAAGGCCGAAAACAAAGTGGTGATCGAGCAGCTGCAACTGGGGGAAAAAGTCGACAGTCCGGACGCCGTGAGCCTGCCGCTGAAACTGGCGGTCGCGCTGCTCAAGGACGCCGACGGCAAAATCTCCATCGAGTTGCCAGTGACCGGTGACCTGAACAACCCGCAGTTCAGAGTCATGCCTATCATCTGGCAGACCCTGCGCAACCTGATCGTGAAGGCCGTCTCGGCGCCCTTCAAAATGATTGGCGGGCTGGTCAGTGGCGGTGGTTCGGAAGATTTGGGCAGCGTGTCGTTCGCCCCAGGCTCAAGCGATCTGAGCAAGGAAGCTGAAGGCGCACTGAACAAACTGTCCAGTGCGCTCAAGGAACGGCCAGCCTTGCGCCTGGAAATTGAAGGTACTGCTGCCGCCAGCAGCGACGGTCCATTGATTGCCGAGCAACGGCTTGAGCGCGAATACCAGTACAACTACTACAAAATGCTCCAGCATCGTGGCGACAAGGTGCCCGCGCAGGCGTCCCTGCTGGAAGTGCCGGAAAGCGAGAAAGGCCCGCTCCTGGAAGGCATCTACCGCACGCGCCTGGAGACTCAGCCGCCCGCCGAATGGAAGAATCTGGGCAAGGAAGAACGCGCGGCGAAAATGCGCGCAGAAGTGATCAAGTTCTGGAGTTCCAGCGAAGTTCTATTACGCCAGCTGGGCCAGGATCGCGCCAGCAGCATCAAGGACTATCTGGTGAACAAGGGTCAGTTGGCCGATGACCGCGTGTACTTCATCGACGCCAGCCTTGGCGAAGCTGAAAGTGACGGCCGGGTCGTGACGCCGATGCATTTGGATGCCGAGTGAAGATCAGGCAATTGTCACTGGGAGGCACGCTCTCTGTAGCAGCTGGCGAAGCCTGCGTTCGGCTGCAAAGCGGCCGCGAGTTCAGGCAATGCGGTGCATCAGGAAGACCATGTGTTCCGGATTTACGACTGCTTCGTCCGAACGCGGCCCGAACCGAACGCAGGCTTCGCCAGCTGCTACAGAGATGTTTATCAGCCGACAATAGAACAGGCCCCGACACGAATGCCGGGGCCTGTCATTGGCCTTACTCGGTTTTCAGGCCGTCAGCAGAGACCGCTTTGACGCCTTTGATTTTTTTGGTGATGTTCACTGCAGTGGTTTTCTGTGCTTCGGTGATAGCGACAGTCGACGACAGCGATACTACACCTTTGTTGGTTTCGACTTTGATGTCGGTACCAGGAATGCCTTTTTCGGTGACGAGGTCACTTTTTACTTTGGTGGTAATCCAGGTGTCGGAAGTAGCTTCCGTGGCCTTGGTCATTTCACCTGCGGCCAATGTCATCGGGCCCTGGGTGGTTTGAGTCTGTGCAAATGCTACGTTGGCCATGGTCAGGGTCAACGCGGTTGCAGTAGCGGCAGCGATAGCGAACTTCTTCATACGAGTAACTCCTGTTTTTCTCTAAAGTCTGCTGCGTGTCTTGTCAGCAGGGTTAACAGGGATAGTGCGAACGCTGTGCCAACTTAGAAATAACCATTAAATTATTATAAATCAACAACTTAAAAAAACAGGTGATTTCCGTAATCATGCAAAATGCATGACTTCGCCATTCTCTACATGCAAGTTGCGGGTTTTATCGCAGGCCTAAGGCAATGAATTGTCGGGACTTTTCTGACGCTTCGCTTTGTTATAAAAAAACCGCACTAAGGTGCGGTTTTTTGACAATTCATCCAAAAATCAAACGCTCTTACAACCTTTAGGCGCGTAGTCCTGCGCAACAGTTGTAGTGCATGACCAACCCTTCTCTGGATCGCGATTCAAGGTAATTGCCAATCCCAGTACGGGGCTCGGCGCATTTTCGATCTTGCACGCGATAGAGCCGACCCCTGTAGCCGCCACTCCTGTGACGGTAAAGGTGCAATTGCTGGAAGCAGCAGCACCACCCGCGGGTGCGATGGTACCGACGGTGGGCACAGTGCCCTCATTCATCAGATCTTCATATGGCACTTTCATCGCCGATATTTCGGCCAGTCCCGCCGTTACCTTGGCCCTGGCCTGATATTTGGAATACATCGGCAACGCAAACGTCGCCAGAATCCCGATGATCGCCACCACGATCAACAGTTCGATAAGCGTAAACCCTTTCTGAGTACTCATAGACAAGCTCCATGCATGAGTCGAAATCTCATGATCTGAATGAACCGCAGCACAGCCCATGCCAAGCCCTGCCCCCCTGCTGACTGGGCGCGAGACTAACTCCGCGCCCTTTGCTACTCCCAGTATCCGCACTATCTGACACTTTTTGTCACCTCAACCCCGCAGGTTTGGCTCAGCGCCTTGACTAGGCTATAAGTCATGAACTGTCTGCATCGGGTGATCATGGCCGAAGGCAATTCATTGGAAATCGATACCCAGATGCGCGAGGACGGCTTCAAGGACCTACGTACTTCAGGCCTGCTCAAAGCGATGCAAGGCATTACCAGCCTTGAAGAAATCAACCGGGTCACCAAGGACTGAACATGGCGGTCAAAGCAGTAAAAATCAGTGTCTATGCCTGGGAAGGCACGGACCGCAAAGGCTCGAAAATGACCGGCGAACTGAGCGGTCAAAACCCGGCGCTGATCAAGGCGCAACTGCGCAAGCAAGGCATAAATCCTGGCAAGGTACGTAAAAAACCTTCCTCGATTTTCAGCAAGAGCAAGCGCATCAAGGCTCAGGACATTGCCCTGTTCACTCGGCAAATGGCGACCATGATGAAAGCTGGCGTGCCGTTGTTGCAGTCGTTCGACATCATCGGTGAAGGCTTTGATAACCCGGCGATGCGCAAACTGATAGACGAGGTGAAACAGGACGTCGCGGCGGGTAACAGCTTCGCTGCCGCCCTGCGCAAAAAACCGCGGTATTTCGATGCGCTGTACTGCAACCTGGTGGACGCCGGCGAACAGGCCGGTGCCCTGGATACCCTGCTGGAACGGGTCGCCACCTACAAGGAAAAGAGCGAAAGCCTCAAGGCCAAGATCAAGAAAGCCATGACCTACCCTCTGGCCGTGGTGTTCGTCGCGATCATTGTGACCGCGATTCTGCTGGTCAAGGTGGTGCCGCAGTTCGAGTCGGTGTTCAAAGGGTTTGGCGCCGAACTGCCGGCTTTCACCGTGATGGTCATCGGCCTGTCGCAATTCATGCAAGCCTGGTGGTGGGCGCTGCTCGGCGGACTGATCGCCGGGATCTTTGGCGTGCGGCACGCCTTCACAACGTCGCAGGCTTTTCGGGACTGGACGGACACCTGGCTGCTGAAATTGCCGTTGATCGGCACGCTGATGTACAAGTCCGCCGTGGCCCGGTATGCCCGCACGTTGTCGACCACCTTTGCCGCCGGCGTACCGCTGGTGGAGGCCCTCGAATCGGTGGCCGGAGCGACCGGTAACATCGTGTTCAAGCGTGCCGTGCTGCGGATCAAGCAGGACGTGTCCACCGGCATGCAGCTGAATTTCTCCATGCGCGCCTCCGGCATCTTCCCGAACATGGCGATTCAGATGACCGCCATTGGCGAAGAGTCTGGCGCACTGGACGACATGCTCGACAAGGTCGCGAGTTTCTACGAGGCCGAAGTCGATAATATGGTCGATAACCTCACCAGCCTGATGGAGCCGTTCATCATGGTGGTGCTGGGTGTTATTGTCGGAGGCCTGGTCATTGCGATGTACTTGCCCATCTTTCAACTCGGCTCAGCGATCTGACATGCCCTTGAACGAAATTCTGGCCCTCTATCCACAAGCCTTCGTCGTCATCGCCTTGGTGGCGGGCCTGCTGATCGGCAGCTTCCTCAATGTCGTGATCTGGCGCCTGCCGAAAATGCTCGAACGGGAATGGCGCCAGCAGGCCAATGACATTCTGGGTTTGCCAACGCAAACCCCGCAGCCGACCTATAACCTGGTGCTGCCCCACTCCCAGTGCCCGCACTGTGGCCACCGGATACGCACCTGGGAAAACATTCCGGTCATCAGTTATGTGTTTCTACGGGGCCGCTGTTCAAGTTGCACCACCTCTATCAGTAAACGTTACCCGTTGACCGAACTGGCCTGCGGGCTGCTGTCGGCGTTTATTGCCTGGCACTTCGGCTTCGGATGGCCGGCCTGTATGGCGCTGGTCCTCAGTTGGGGTCTATTGGCCATGAGCCTGATCGATGCCGAGCATCAACTGCTACCGGATGTACTGGTGCTGCCGCTGATTTGGCTGGGACTGATCGTCAACAGTTTCGGGCTGTTCGTGCCACTGCATGACGCCTTGTGGGGCGCGATTGCCGGCTACATGGTGCTCTGGTCGGCGTTCTGGCTGTTCAAGCTGATCACTGGCAAGGAGGGCATGGGTTACGGTGATTTCAAGTTGCTGGCGATGTTCGGCGCCTGGGGTGGCTGGCAGATTTTGCCGCTGACCATCCTCTTGTCATCCATTGCAGGCGCGGTTATCGGCGTGATTTTGCTGCGCGTTCGCCATGCGAAAACCTCAACACCGATCCCTTTCGGCCCCTATCTGGCGATTGCCGGCTGGATTGCCTTGCTCTGGGGTGGTCAAATAACCGACCTCTATTGGCAGTCTGTCGGTTTGAAATGAATACCCCTGTGGAAAAACCCTGGATTCTCGGCCTCACCGGCGGCATCGGCAGCGGCAAAAGCGCCGCGGCCCAGCACTTCATCGACTTGGGCGTACACGTGGTGGACGCCGATCACGCCGCTCGTTGGGTGGTGGAACCGGGGCGCCCCGCGCTGGTGAAGATCGCCGAACACTTTGGCCCAGGCGTACTGCAAGCCGACGGGCAACTGGATCGCGCGGCGCTGCGCAAGCTGATCTTCGAGGTGCCGGATGAACGCCGCTGGCTCGAAGCATTACTGCATCCGTTGATCGCCGAGGAAATCACCCAACATCTGGCGCTGGCAAAATCACCTTATGCGATTCTGGTTTCGCCGCTGCTGATCGAGTCCGGGCAGTACGCCATGACCCAACGGGTCCTGGTGATCGATGCCCCCGAGCAGTTACAGATCCAGCGAACCCTGCAGCGTGACCAGACCAGCGAACAACAGGTTCAGGCGATTCTCAAGGTGCAATCCAGCCGCCAGAATCGTCTGAGCCATGCCGACGATATCGTGGTCAACGACCGCGACCTCGCCTGGCTGCACAGCGAGGTCGAACGCCTGCATCACTTTTACCTTACTTTGCGTGGAGGCCAGTCATGAGCCAACCCCCTGTCGTCGAATGCCCAACCTGCGGCGCCCCTGTTGAATGGAGCGCCACCAGCACCTACCGGCCTTTCTGTTCGGACCGCTGCAAACTGATCGACCTGGGCGCCTGGGCGTCGGAAGAACACAAGATTCCGGTCAGTCCGGATGCCGAGGATGAACTGTTCAGCGAAGACTTCGACCCGCGTCACTAAGGGCGCATAAAGCCGTAGTCCTGACCTTCATCGAGGTTCTCGGCGAGAAACTGCAACTCGTCCGCCAGGTCCTCGACACTGCGCACTGCCTTGCTCTGCTGCACCACTGCGCTGAGCAAGGCGCGCAGGCTCAATCCCGGATCAAACCCCAGCTCTTGCGCTGCATCCAGACTCTGTCGCAACTCCTGCCTTGCCCACTCGTAGACACTCATGCCGATGCTCCTGAAGGTTTGCCAGAGCATGAGATCGTCTGTGAGTTGAGGATTTGATGTGGATCAAGACTTGGGATCGTCGTCTTTCCATGGTGCCGAAAGGTAGCGCGTGCGGTTGAACGTCTCCAGCCACTCGGGACTGAATACCACCAGTGCGCTGACGATCATGCCGTTGATAAAGGCCTCCGGAAAAATCAGCAGCCACAGATAACCGATAAAATCTTCCAGCCAGTACGGCATTTCGAAACGCTCGTCGAACCACAGCAACCACAGCGCCAACAGCAGACACAGCAAGGCCGATAGCGCCGCCGCAAAGAAACCGGAAACGAAGATATACACAAAGGGATTACGCGGTTGCGCTCGCTCCACCAGCATCGCGCAACACTCAGTGACCAACACCGGCAGCAGGATCAACAGTGATCCATTGACGCCCACGGCAGCCAGATCCTGCCGGCCGAGCAGCACCAGGCCCATCTGCGCAACCAGCCCGCCGACAATCGCCAACGGCCAGTCCAGCAGCAAGGTCACCGCCGTCATGCCGATAAAGTGGTACGAGACGCCTGTATCGAAATCACGTCGTACCAGCCACAAGACGAACAACGCGAACACCGTGCCGAACAGCAAATGCTGACGCCGGCTGTCGGTGAACAGTTCGACCCACGGTGCGCGCCAGATGGCCCAGATAACCACAGGTACATAAATCAGCCAGCCGACCGTTAACGTCTGCGGTAACAACAGCTCTGCGCCAATCATGGCCCGGCCTTCTCAAGCGCCTCCCGCAATTGCGCGGCCGTAGCGTATTCATGCTGATCCAACAACTGGCCATCCTTGAGCTGCAACCACAGCACTTTATCCACAGCCCCCGGATAGCGTGGCGCCACACGACCATCACGATCAAGCATCACCCGATAGGAATAGGCGCGCATGGCTGGCACCGCGAACATTTTTGCAACCAGCCGCGGCATGCGCTGAATGTCTGCGACAAATACCGCATGGCGCGCTTCCAGATAGCCTTTTGGCTGGCCTTGAAGCGCGGCATCGACCAACTTGGCGCCGTCCATGCTACGCGCCACCAGTAACGTCTGCGTGTGGCTGTCGAGGCTGTAGGCCTGATCGAACTGATCAAGTAACGTCCAGGGTGCCAATCGCTCACCGACCTCTAGCGCCTGGACCCACAGGGGCAAAAGACTGAGCAGCAACAGCGGCCAATATTTCACGTTCAACTCCTTGTTCAATCGCTTACGCACAGTGGCTATCAGTCTACACCGCCCGTTCTGACTGCCCAGTGACGACCTTTACCGGTAAACGCTTTCAGCTTGTCGCATTTGAACGCTAAGCTTGGGCCTATGGATGACTCAGATTATTTACGCCTGCTGACCATCGCGGCCGAGCAAGCCAACGCGTTCCTGTCCAATGCCCGCAAATGGGAGCGAGAGCGTTGGGTGTGCCAGCGCCTGCTGCAAGGCCTGAACATTGCCTACCGCATCGATGAATTCGCGCCCGCAGGGGAACCGCCAGACGTGCTGTTTCGCGATGCGAATTTCGAGGTTTTTTTCGTGCTCGACGAAGGCCGGCGTCTCAACGATGAATGGAGGGACGAACTGCAACGCCGACGCAGCGCGTTTTCCCTGAGTTCCCTGGTGCGCCGCGAAGCCAAGCCCAAGCGCATTCCGGCCAACGAATTTTTGCTGAGACTGGCGCCGACCTTGCGCAAAAAAGCCCACAACTACAAAGAACGCGGTATGGATCTGGGGGAACTGGACATCATCGCCTTCGCCAGCCTCAAGCGCGAAGTGCTGGACCTCAACAGCCATTTCCCGCCGCCGACCGAATACCTGCGCCAGGGCTGGCGCTCGTTGTCGCTGGTCGGTCCGACGTTTGCTCGTGTTTTATTTGCGCATCCGGACGCACCGGATTTCCTGCGCAGCAACCTGGGGCGCAGCATCGTGTTCGATGTCGGGATCAGCCTGTGAGTCCATTGCAAGAACTGATTGCCCAAGTGCCGCAACAGGGTCGCGTTCGCTGGATTGGCGTGCGCCCGCAATCTCGCTCACACATGATCGAACTGGACGCCGTGGAGGCGCGCCTTGAAGCCGGCCTGACTGGCGATCACGCGCATCCCGGCGTGCATAATGCGCGGCAGGTGACGCTGATTCAATGGGAACACCTGGCCGTGATCAACTCGCTGATGGGGCGGCCGGAAGACCAACCGGTGTTACCTGAAGATTTGCGGCGCAACCTCGTTATCAGCGGTATCAACCTGTTTAGCCTCAAGGGCCGCCGTTTCAAAATCGGCCAGGCCATTTTCGAAACCACCGGTTGGTGTCAGCCCTGCGCACGCCTCGAAAACAACCTCGGCCCCGGTACCTTTCAGGCCGTTCGCGGACATGGCGGAATCACGGCGCGAGTGTTACAAAGTGGAATCATTCGCCTGGACGACAGGGTGAGCGTCGAGCCAATCCCCACCAGCGGCTATGCTCCGTTCAACGTGGGATAACACCTGCCTGTAGCTTCTACACATTTAGCAACGTCTACCCCCTGACGAGGCCCGATATGACCAGCCGCCTGAACCCCGACGACCAAAAGCATGTCGAAGAGTACCTGCACCTGTCCCAGCACCGAGTCGAGCGCCGGCCTTTCCGGCCGTGGATGCTCCTGGTGGTGGTATTGGCAGTGACCATTGGTCTGGGCCTGTTGAGCCGACTTATCAGTTACCTGACGCTATGAGCAGCCTCGCGCTCGCTCGGGTAATTGCTCCGATTTCTTTTAGCCTTGCGAGATATCCCCATGACTCATCGTATTGTCATCGTTGGCGGCGGCGCCGGCGGTCTGGAGTTGGCTACCCGTCTGGGTAAGACTCTGGGCAAGCGTGGCACGGCCAGTGTGATGCTGGTCGACACAAACCTGACTCACATCTGGAAACCGCTGTTACACGAAGTGGCGGCCGGGTCGCTGAACTCTTCCGAGGATGAACTCAACTATGTTGCCCAGGCAAAATGGAATCACTTCCAGTTCCAGCTGGGGCGGATGAGCGGGCTTGATCGCACGCAGAAAAAAATCCAGCTGGCAGCCACTTACGACGAAGCCGGCGTTGAACTGCTGCCGGCCCGGGAACTCGGCTACGACTCCCTGGTGATCGCGGTCGGCAGTACCACCAACGACTTCGGTACTCAGGGCGCGGCGCAGCACTGCCTGTTTCTCGACACCCGCAAACAGGCTGAGCGCTTTCACCAGCAATTGCTCAACCACTATCTGCGCGCCCATGCCGGACAAACCGACAAGGTTGAGCAGATCAGTGTCGCCATCGTCGGCGCGGGCGCCACAGGCGTCGAACTGGCGGCGGAACTGCACAACGCCGCCCATGAACTGGCGGCCTATGGCCTGGACCGGATCAAACCGGAAAACATGCACATCACTCTGATTGAAGCCGGACCACGGGTGTTGCCAGCCCTGCCGGAACGCATCGGCGGGCCGGTGCATAAAACCCTGGAGAAACTCGGGGTCAATGTCATGACTAATGCCGCCGTCAGTGAAGTGACGGCCGACAGCTTGATCACCGCTGATGGCAAAGTGATCAATGCCAGTCTGAAAGTCTGGGCGGCGGGGATTCGGGCGCCGGGGTTCCTCAAGGATATCGATGGCCTGGAAACCAACCGCATCAACCAGCTGCAAGTGTTACCGACCCTGCAAACCACCCGCGACGAGAACATCTTCGCCTTCGGTGACTGCGCGGCCTGCCCGCAACCGGGCACCGATCGCAATGTGCCGCCACGTGCCCAGGCTGCGCATCAGCAAGCATCGTTGCTGGCCAAATCACTGAAGCTGAAAATCGAAGGCAAGCCATTGCCGGAGTACAGCTACACCGACTACGGCTCGCTGATTTCGCTGTCGCGCTTTTCGGCTGTGGGTAACTTGATGGGCAACCTGACCGGCAGCGTAATGCTCGAAGGCTGGCTGGCGCGGATGTTTTACGTGTCGCTGTACCGCATGCACCAGATGGCGTTGTATGGCGCGTTTCGTACGGCAATGTTGATGCTCGGCAGCAAGATCGGCCGCGGTACTGAGCCACGGCTCAAGCTGCACTGATATCCACTGTAGGAGCGAGCCTGCTCGCGATGGCGGTCTAACAGTCAATATTGATGTTGATGTGATGGCCTCTTCGCGAGCAGGCTCGCTCCCACAGGTGATTTCCATCAGATCTGTGTCTCTGTGTATCTATCCCCGCGATTGAACCCCTTCGCTTACAAACTCTCCCTTGCGCGACACAGTAGCGATACACCCCGCCCGTTAAATAGCCACATCCGAGCAAGGCACCCCGCCCGCTTCGGCTAACGCCGCATTTTCGTGGCGCCCACTATTGAGCGGTTGTGTTGTGCAACCCAGGAGAATGTAAATGTCCCGTACCACTACTCTCACCAAGAACACCATTGGCCTGCTCGGCGCTTTCCTGGCGGGTGGCATGACGTTGTCCGGCTCTGTGTTCGCCTCGCAACCTCTGACTCAGGGCTACCTCCTGGCATCGGCTGAGCAGGTCGTGAAAACCCCTGAAGGCAAATGCGGTGAAGGTAAGTGTGGCGATGCGTCGATGGCAAAAACCGACACCGATGGCGACGGCAAAGTATCCCGAGCCGAATTTCTGAAAGTCGCGCCGAAGTCCGATTTCGACAAGATCGACACCAACCATGATGGCTTCATCGACGAGCAAGAGGCTTACAACAACGTAAAAGCCAACTTCGAAGCCAATGGCAAGAAAATGCCAAAAGGCTTGTTCGAGCACCTGAGAGACCAAGACGGCGCCTAAGCGTCCGGGCACCAGCCCCGCCCTGCCCCTCCATCGAGCAGCAGGGCTTTTTTTCGCCTGACAGATTTAAACCCGCAAGCGCTGAACCATGCCCTCACTTTTTTCGAAGACAAAAAAAATCCCCGTATCTTTCGATACGAGGATTTTTAATATGGTCGGGGTAAGGGGATTCGAACTCCTGACATCCTGCTCCCAAAGCAGGCGCGCTACCGGACTGCGCTATACCCCGGTAAAAAAAGGCGACCTTTACAAATCGCCTTCTACGATCAGCGCTTTTGGCCTCTGATCTTAAGATTCGATTCCAGCGTTAACTGGTTTCAAAAATGGTGGGTCGTGTGGGATTCGAACCTACGACCAATTGGTTAAAAGCCAACTGCTCTACCAACTGAGCTAACGACCCAAAAATGGTCGGGGTAAGGGGATTCGAACTCCTGACATCCTGCTCCCAAAGCAGGCGCGCTACCGGACTGCGCTATACCCCGGTTTGAAATTGGCTCCGTGACCAGGACTCGAACCTGGGACCCAATGATTAACAGTCATTTGCTCTACCGACTGAGCTATCACGGAACTACATATTTCAATTTACAACTGTGAAGCTTGCTTCACCTCTTCGACCCGTTCGCATCGCTGCGTTCGTGTGTCTGAGGCGCGCTATTCTACAATTTTAAGCACCTCTGTCAACCCCCTAATTTGCATTCAAGTTAATGATTTGCAACTTATTTCAGATTCCTGCTTGGGGAGCAGAAACCCTACCGGGTGACTTACTGCGGGGCGCACTTTACAAGCCTTTTCCTTTAAGTTCAACAGCCTAACGAAAAAAAGGCCTCGCAATGCGAGACCTGCTGTTCAGATATGGATTGTGTAGGAGCGAGCTCGCTCGCGAAGCGCTCAATGACACCGCGTTTATCCAAGAGGTACGCGTTATCGTTAACGACCATCGCGAGCAAGCTCGCTCCTACAACAGAGGATCAGACGAAGACGATTTCGTCGTTCTCCACGATACCTTTGGCGGTATCGCCGGGCATGAAACGACCCGACAGAATCAGTTGTGCCAACGGGTTCTCGATCCAGCGCTGGATCGCTCGTTTGAGCGGCCGTGCGCCATACACCGGGTCGTAACCCACCGCGATCAGCTTATCCATGGCCTCAGGGCTGAGTTCCAGTTTCAGCTCGCGTTCGGTCAGACGACTGCGCAGGCGACCCAACTGGATCTCGGTAATGCCGGCGATCTGATCCCGAGCCAACGGCTCGAAGATCACCACTTCGTCGACCCGGTTGATGAACTCCGGACGGAAGTGCGTGGAAATCGCATCCATCACCGCCGCACGTTGCGCTTCACGATCACCGACCAGTTCCTGGATCTGCACCGAGCCCAGGTTGGATGTCATGACTATCACGGTATTTTTGAAATCTACCGTGCGGCCATGGCTGTCGGTCAGTCGGCCATCTTCCAGCACCTGCAACAAGATGTTGAAAACATCGGGGTGGGCCTTCTCGACCTCGTCCAGGAGGATTACCGAATAAGGCTTGCGACGCACCGCCTCGGTCAGGTAACCGCCTTCTTCATAGCCTACATAGCCTGGTGGTGCACCAATCAGTCGGGCCACGGAATGTTTCTCCATGAACTCGGACATGTCGATCCGCACCATCGCCTCTTCCGTATCAAAGAGGAACTCGGCCAGCGCCTTGCACAACTCGGTTTTACCGACACCGGTCGGGCCGAGGAACATGAATGAACCGCTCGGACGATTCGGGTCGGACAACCCGGCTCGGGAACGCCGTACCGCATTGGAAACCGCAACAACCGCTTCGTCCTGACCAATCACACGTTGGTGCAACAGGCTTTCCATCTTCATCAACTTGTCGCGCTCGCCTTCGAGCATTTTCGACACGGGAATGCCGGTCCACTTCGAGACGACTTCGGCAATCTCTTCTTCCGTCACCTTGCTGCGCAGCAACTGGTTCTCGCTTTTGCCATGCTGGTCGACCATTTGCAGGCTACGCTCCAGGTCCGGGATAACCCCGTATTGCAGTTCGGCCATGCGGTTCAGGTCGCCTTTGCGGCGGGCAGTTTCCAGTTCCTGACGGGACTGTTCGATTTTCTGCTGGATCTGCGCGGAGCCCTGAACTTCGGCCTTTTCCGCGCTCCAGATTTCTTCGAGATCCGAGTACTCACGTTCGTGACGAACGATTTCTTCCTGGAGTTTTTCCAAGCGTTTCTTCGCCGCGTCGTCGCTTTCTTTCTTAAGCGCCTGGGATTCCACCTTCAGCTGAATCAGGCGACGTTCCAGACGGTCGAGCACTTCCGGCTTGGAGTCGATCTCCATGCGGATACGACTGGCGGCTTCATCAATCAGGTCGATGGCCTTGTCCGGCAACTGACGATCCGTAATGTAGCGATGACTGAGCTTGGCCGCGGCGATGATCGCACCGTCGGTGATCGCCACCTTGTGGTGAACCTCGTAACGCTCTTTCAGGCCACGCAGGATAGCGATGGTGTCTTCTTCGCTCGGCTCGTCCACCAACACTTTCTGGAAGCGTCGTTCGAGGGCCGCATCCTTCTCTATATATTGGCGGTACTCGTTGAGCGTCGTTGCGCCAACGCAATGCAGTTCACCGCGAGCCAATGCAGGCTTGAGCATGTTGCCCGCATCCATCGAGCCTTCGCCTTTACCGGCACCGACCATGGTATGCAATTCGTCGATGAACAGAATGATCTGGCCTTCCTGCTTCGACAGCTCGTTAAGCAGGGATTTCAGGCGCTCTTCGAACTCGCCGCGATACTTGGCACCGGCAATCAGCGCCCCCATGTCCAGGGACAACAGCCGTTTGCCTTTCAGGCCATCCGGCACTTCACCGTTAATAATGCGCTGGGCGAGGCCTTCGGCAATGGCGGTTTTACCCACGCCTGGTTCACCGATCAGCACCGGGTTGTTCTTGGTGCGACGCTGCAGGACCTGAATGGTCCGACGGATTTCGTCATCGCGGCCGATGACCGGGTCAAGCTTGCCCTCTTCGGCGCGCTTGGTCAGGTCGATGGTGTATTTATCCAGCGCCTGGCGTGATTCCTCGTGGTTGGCATCATTGACTGCTTCGCCGCCACGCAGGTTGTTGATCGCGTTTTCCAGGGCTTTCTTGCTGACGCCCTGGCCGAGCAATAATTTGCCGAGCTTGCTGTTCTCGTCCATAGCGGCGAGCAGCACCAGTTCGCTGGAGATGAACTGGTCGCCCTTCTGCTGGGCCAGACGATCGGCCTGATTGAGCAGGCGCGCCAGATCCTGCGACATGTTGACGTCGCCGGTCGGGTTCTGGATTTTCGGGAGCTGGTCGAGTTCTTTGGTCAGCTCTTTACGCAAGCTGTTGACGTCGAAGCCCACCTGCATCAACAGGGGTTTGATCGAACCACCCTGTTGTTCAAGCATGGCTTGCATCATGTGCGCCGGTTCAATGCCAGGATGATCGAGGCCGACGGCCAGGGATTGGGCGTCGGACAAGGCCAACTGCAACTTGCTGGTTAAACGGTCTATACGCATGGGTCACCTTCCTTTTGAGCAGGCCGGACCTATAAACATCCTGAATGAAGAAACCTGCCAGATACCTCATTAGATGTGGTCAATTCTGGGAGATTCAAGCGTCATGAGGTTGATGCAGATCAGAGAAGTCTAGCTTTCAAGCCAGATAAGGGAGGCAAACCGACCCGTGCGAGGACTGCGACGGTAGGAAAAGAAGCGCGGATCGGTCACGGTGCAGAAACCGCCACCGTAGACAGCCGTTACACCGCGAGCGGCCAGGCGCAAACGTGCCAGCTTGTAGATGTCGGCCATGAACTTGCCGGCATTGTGGCTTGGCACAAAAGCGGTGGCGGCTTCGGGCAATTGCTGGACGAAGGTTTCGCGTACTTCCGGGCCGACTTCAAAGGCTTGGGGGCCAATGGCCGGGCCAAGCCAGACCAACACTTCTTCTGGCGGCACGTCCAGACTGTCGAGAGTGGCCTCCAGCACGCCTGCCGCCAATCCGCGCCAACCCGCGTGGGCCGCCGCGACGCGAGTACCGGCACGGTCGCAAAATAATGCTGGCAGACAATCAGCCGTCATCGACGCGCAGGCAATCCCTGGCGTTGCCGTCCAGCTGGCGTCAGCAGTGACGACCCGGCCCGGTTCAGCATGGGCCACGACGATGCCGTGAACCTGTTGCAGCCAGGCCGGTTGAATAGAGAAATGATCGGTGAGACGACGACGATTTTCGGCCACAGCTTCGGGGCTGTCGTCGACGTGATCGCCGAGATTGAGGCTGTCGAACGGCGCCAGACTGACGCCGCCCGCACGGGTGGTGACGCAGGCTTTCACCCCGGCAGGCGCAGGCCAGTCGGGTATCAGCCAGTCACTCATCCGATGAACGCCTCGCGGTCTTGCTTGAGCAGCGTCAGTAACCAGACGAAGTCGTCGGGCAGTGGCGATTCCCAGCTCATGCGTTTACCGGTCGTCGGGTGATCCAGCTCCAGGAACCGCGCATGCAGCGCCTGACGCGGGAACGCCTTCAACGATTCGATCATGGTCACACTGGCTGCCGGCGGGATACGGAAACGACCGCCATAGGCAGGATCTCCGACCAACGGGAAGTTGATGTGGGCCATGTGCACACGAATCTGGTGCGTACGACCGGTTTCCAGCTTCACCCGCACGTGAGTGTGGGAGCGGAAACGCTCAAGCACGCGGTAATGGCTGACGGCTTGCTTGCCACCTTCCATCACGGCCATGCGCTGGCGTTGCTGGCCATGGCGACCGATCGGCGCATTGATCTTGCCGCCCGCCGTCACCACGCCGATCACGATGCACTCGTAGATCCGGCTGACGCTGCGGCTCTGCAACTGTGTAACCAGCTGCGTCTGCGCCTGAATGGTCTTGGCCACCACCATCAGACCGGTGGTGTCCTTGTCCAGTCGATGCACGATACCGGCGCGGGGCACATTGATGATGTCCGGCACGTGGTGCAGCAAGGCGTTGAGCAAGGTGCCATCGGCGTGGCCGGCAGCCGGGTGAACCACCAGGCCCGCAGGCTTGTTGATGACCAGGATGTCGTCGTCTTCATAGACGATGTCCAGCTCGATGTCTTGAGCGATCCATTCGCCCTGAGCTTCCTGCTCGGCAGTCAGCTCAAGAATGGCGCCACCATGAACGATGTCTCGCGGGCGGATAACCGCCCCATCCACAGTCAGGCGGCCGTCTTTGATCCAGGCGGAAAGGCGCGAGCGCGAGTGCTCAGCGAATAATTGTGCGGCGACTTGATCGAGGCGTTGGCCGCCCAATTCGGACGGCACCTCTGCGCGAAGTTCAATTTTATCGGACATGCTCAGACTAGGCGTCGGCACAGCCTTTGGTTTCGGCTGCGCGCTTGTGGTTAAATACGGCGTCTTTTGCCCCGAGGCTATTCAACGGGGCACTCATCATAACAGGACGGCCCCGCCCAAGACAGCGGCCGTCATAGGGACGCAAGCCGCCATGCAAGTGAAACACCTGCTGCTGATCGCCATCCTCGCATTGACCGCTGCTTGCTCATCGAAGGAAGTCGTAGACGAAAACCTGAGTGAAGTCGAGCTGTACCAGCAGGCTCAGCAAGACCTGGACAACAGTAACTACACCGCCGCCACAGCCAAGCTGAAGGCCCTGGAGTCGCGTTATCCGTTCGGTCGCTACGCTGATCAGGCTCAACTCGAGCTCATTTACGCCAACTACAAGAACACTGAGCCTGAGGCTGCGAAATCCGCTGCAGAGCGTTTCATTCGCTTGCACCCACAGCACCCGAACGTCGATTACGCCTACTATCTCAAGGGGCTGACGTCTTTCGATCAGGACGTCGGCCTGCTGTCGCGCTTTCTGCCGTTGGACATGAGCAAGCGTGACCCGGGTGCCGCTCGTGACTCCTACAACGAGTTCGCCCAGCTGACCAGCCGCTTCCCCAACAGCCGCTACTCGCCTGACGCCAAGCAGCGCATGATTTACCTGCGCAACCTGCTGGCGGCCTACGAAATTCACGTTGCAGACTACTACCTGACCCGTCAGGCCTACGTCGCTGCCGCGAACCGTGGTCGTTACGTGGTAGAAAACTTCCAGGAAACACCGTCGGTCGGTGACGGCCTGGCAGTAATGGTCGAGTCGTACCAGCGCCTGCACCTGGACGAACTGGCCAACACCAGCCTCGAAGCCCTGAAGCTCAATTACCCGAACCACCCGAGCCTGGTGGACGGTCAGTTCAAGCCATCGATGGAAGAAGCCGACAACCGTTCGTGGTTGAGCAAGGCGACTCTGGGCTTGATCGATTCCCGCCCACCGCTGCCGCCGGGCGAAACCCGCGCCAACCAGGACGTGCAGAAGCAGTTCCAGGACGCCAAAGACGCGATTCCAAGCGATCTCAAGCCTAAAGATACAAATGGCGACGTGATCGAAGAGGAAAAGCATGACGCGCAAGGCAATAACACTGACCGTTCGTGGTTCAGCCGCTTGACCTTCGGCGTGTTCGACTGACCTGTAGGATGTAGGAGCGAGCTTGCTCGCGATGGTCGTTAACGATAACGCGTGTTTACTGGCTAAATGCGGCGCTCTTGAGTCCATCGTCGGAACGCCGCCCGGAGCAAGCTCGCTCCTACAAAGTCCTTCAAGAGGGAGCCTTTCGAGGCTCCTTTTTTATTGCCTGCTATTTATTGGCGAGCTATTACGCTGTGCGCCTGACCCGTCCTTGGCTAAACTGCTGATTCATTAATCAAATAGCAGCTCACCATGCTCCGTTTATTGTTCTGGATCGCTTTGATTGCCGCTGCGGTATGGTTCTGGCGCAAGTTCAAAGGTCAGGCTTCTGTACCCAAGTCCTCTGCCGAACTGGAAGCGGCGCCCATGGTCCGCTGTGCTCATTGCGGCGTCCACCTGCCCCGCGACCGCGCGCTGAATCTTCAACAACAGTGGTATTGCAGCCAGGCTCACCTCGAGCAAGGCCCGAGTTCCAGTGATCGCTGAGACGTCCTGTCCCGGCAGCAAACAGGCCCAGCGACTGCTGCGCCTTTATCACCTCTACCGCTTAAGCGTCGGCATCACTCTGGTGTTGTTGATCTCCAGCAACATGGATAACCAGCTGCTGACGTTTGCCAATGACGACCTGCTGAGCGGTGGCAGCTGGTTTTACCTGGTACTGAATATCCTGCTGGTGGTCTTCCTCGAAAACACCCGACGACCGGCGCAATTGGTTGCCCTGTCGCTGGCCGATGTGTTGCTGCTGTGCGGCCTGTTCTATGCCGCGGGGGGTGTGGCCAGTGCCATCGGCAATTTGCTGATCGTGTCGGTGGCCATCAGCAACACCTTGTTGCGAGGCCGCATCGGTCTGTTGATTGCTGCAGTCGGCGCGCTAGGCATCGTCGGTTCGAGCTTTTTCCTGAGCTTCAGCCACCCCACCAGCCCTAACGATTACCTGCAAACCGGCACGCTTGGCGCTTTGTGCTTTGCAGCGGCTTTGCTGGTGCAGGGCCTGATACGACGCCTGGACGTCAGCGAAACGCTGGCCGAACAACGGGCTAACGAAGTTATTGGCCTCGAAACCCTCAATGCGCTGATTCTGAAACGCATGCGTACCGGCATCCTGGTGCTCGACAACCACCGGCGGGTTCAACTGGCCAACCACAGCGCCTTGACCCTGCTGGGAAGCGGCAGCCTCGAAAACCAAGTGATCGACAACCACTGCCCTGCCCTCGTTGAACGCCTGCAACTGTGGTTCAACAATCCGACACTGCGCCCCCAGAGCCTGAAAATTGCCAGCACGGGTCTGGAGCTGCAACCCAGCTTCATTGCCCTTGACCAAAGACCCCATCACCAGACGCTGGTCTTTCTCGAAGACCTTGCCCAGATCGCCCAGCAAGCCCAGCAATTGAAACTTGTCGCCCTCGGCCGCCTGACTGCCAGCATTGCCCATGAAATCCGCAACCCTCTGGGTGCCATCAGTCATGCCGCACAGCTATTGCAGGAATCAGAGGAACTGAACGGCGCGGACCGACGTCTGACACAAATTGTTCAAGACCACTCCAAGCGCATGAATCGAGTCATCGAAAACGTCCTGCAACTGTCCCGCCGCCAGCAAACCGAGCCACAACGGCTCGATCTGAAGCCGTGGCTGGAACGGTTCGTCGCCGAAACCCGCGAGGGCGTGACCGAGCGTCAGCAGATTCACCTGCACATCGGTTCTGGCGACTTCAAAACCCTGATGGACCCGAACCAGTTGAACCAGATTCTCGACAATCTGTTGCGCAATGCCTGGCGCCACAGCGCGCTGAGCCATGACCATGCGCAAGCCTGGCTTAAGCTGTTTGTCCACCCGGACAGCCAACTACCGACCCTGGAGGTTCTGGACAACGGTCCCGGTGTCGCACCAGACCATCAGGTGCACTTGTTCGAGCCATTCTTCACCACGAGCCCCCAAGGCACCGGGCTCGGGCTTTATGTGTCCCGTGAGCTGTGCGAAAGCAACCAGGCCCGCCTGGACTTTGAACCACGCCAAGGACAAGGAGGCGGCTGCTTTCGCATCACCTTTGCTCACGGACGGAAACAAGGTTGAACATGAGTTCACGACAAAAAATCCTGATCGTCGACGACGAACCGGATATCCGCGAACTCCTGGAAATCACCCTGGGACGGATGAAACTCGACACCTTCAGTGCCCGTAACCTTGGCGAAGCCCAAACGCTGCTGAGCCGGGAGACATTCGACCTGTGCCTGACCGACATGCGCCTGCCAGATGGCACCGGCCTGGAGCTGGTGCAACACATCCAGCAACGCTATCCGCACGTACCCGTGGCGATGATTACCGCTTACGGCAGCCTTGAGACGGCGATCAATGCCCTCAAGGCCGGCGCCTTCGACTTTCTGACCAAACCGGCCGATCTCACCCGCCTGCGGGAACTGGTCACCAGCGCTCTGAGCCTGCCCGCACCCGTCGGCGTCAGTCACTCCACTGATCGCCGGTTGCTGGGCGATTCTTTGCCCATGCGTAGCCTGCGCCAACACATCGACAAACTGGCGCGCAGCCAGGCGCCGGTGTACATCAGCGGCGAATCCGGCAGCGGTAAGGAATTGGTCGCGCGACTGATCCATGAGCAAGGGCCACGCGCCCACCAGCCGTTTATCCCGGTGAACTGCGGGGCAATCCCGTCGGAATTGATGGAAAGCGAGTTTTTTGGCCATCGCAAAGGCAGCTTCACGGGCGCTATCGAAGACAAACCAGGCCTGTTTCAAGCGGCTCACGGCGGCACGTTGTTCCTCGACGAAGTGGCTGATTTGCCGCGGGCAATGCAGGTCAAGCTGCTGCGGGCGATTCAGGAAAAAGCCATCCGATGTGTCGGTGGGCAACAGGAGATCGTGGTCGATGTGCGCATCCTCTGCGCCACCCACAAAGACCTCGACGCCGAAGTCGCCGCCGAACGCTTTCGCCAGGATTTGTACTATCGGCTGAATGTGATCGAGCTACGCGTTCCGCCCTTGCGCGAACGCCGGGACGACATTGAGCCCTTGGCCAGCCATGTGCTTAAGCGCCTGGCAGCAGGTAGCGGCCAGCCTGCCGCAAAACTCCACCCACACGCCCTCGACACGCTGAAAAGCTACCGCTTCCCTGGCAATGTGCGGGAACTGGAGAACATGCTCGAAAGGGCTCACACCCTGTGCGAAAACAAACAGATCGAAGCCTGCGACCTGCGACTGGCCGAAGGCAACTGTGCCGCCGAAGGTGGTGTGCCAGACCTGACGCAGATCGATAACCTGGAAAACTATCTGGAAAATGTCGAACGCAAACTCATCCTTCAGGCCCTGGAAGAAACCCGCTGGAACCGCACGGCGGCGGCTCAGCGGTTGAGTCTTTCATTCAGGTCGATGCGCTATCGGCTGAAGAAATTGGGACTGGATTGAAGGCCCCATCGCGAGCAGGCTCGCTCCCACAGGGTTCAGTGGCGTGCACAAAATCTGAAAACACCGCCGATCAACTGTGGGAGCGAGCCTGCTCGCGAAGGCGATCTAACCGGCGCCAAATTCCCGCAGCTAGATCCGCCCGGCCGGCGCATACGGTGCAGGATCAATAATCGGCTCACGCCCCAGCATCACATCTGCAAACAACTGACACGATGCCGGCGCCAATACCAGCCCATTACGGTAATGCCCGCAATTGAGCCAAAGTCCATTGAATCCCGGCACCCGACCGATATAGGGAATGCCCTCTGGCGAACCTGGCCGTAGCCCGGCCCAATGTCCTACTACCTCGGCATCCGCCAGTGCAGGAATCAACTCCACCGCCGAAGCCTTCAGACTCTCCAGTGCAGATTCGGTCGGCGTCTTGTCGTAGCCTTCATGTTCCAGCGTACTGCCAATCAGAATGTGCCCGTCGCGCCGGGGAATCGCATAACGCCCCTTGGCCAGCACCATGCTCGGCAGGAAGTCGGCCGCGCACTTGTAGAGAATCATCTGCCCTTTCACTGGTTCGACCGGCAGGTCCAGCCCCAGGCTTTTGAGCAAATCACCGCTCCAGGCGCCTGCGGTCAGGACCACCTGATCACCGTGGATAACCCCCGCCGAAGTCTGAACGCCGACGACTTGATCGCCGTCACGGACAAACCCGCTGACTTCGCACTGCTCATGAATCGTCACGTTCGGCAGCGCCAGCAAGGCAGCCTTGAGGGACTTCACCAGCCGCGGATTGCGCACATTGGCCACATCCGCCATGTAGATCGCCCTGGAAAAACCGGCGCCCAATACCGGGACAGCATCGTGTGCCGCCGAGATATCCACAGCCCGCAGCGGACGGTTCTCCCGCTTGGCCCAGGCCAGCGCTTGGGCCTCATCATCCAGATCCAGCCAGTAAAGACCCGTGGTGTGAACCTCGGGATCTACGCCGGTCGCAGCAAACAGGCGCTCGCCGAGCTGTGGATAAAAGTCCTGAGACCAGTGGGCCAGCGCGGTGACCGCCGGGCTATAACGCCACGGATAAAGCGGCGAAACGATTCCTCCACCGGCCCAGGACGACTCCTGACCCACACTCGAACGATCCAGCAGCACGACGCTCTGCACCTCTGACGCGAGATTGAATGCCGTCAGCAGGCCAATCACCCCGCCGCCGACAATCACCACTTGCTCTTGCCTGCTCATGTTCTGATCCAACCGATAAATAGACAGAGGCGCAAAGGGCGCCCGAAAAATGTAACTCAGCGACCCCAGCAATCCTTGGTCGTCAGCCCCGCCGTTGCATTGACCATGCTTCTGACGCCGGTGTTGGTGAGGGTGAAATCCCCACACTTGTCAGTCGCCATGGCGCCGGCCTTGCGTACGGCGGTCAGCAAAAACGCCTGGTCGGTCAGGGTTGACGTAATGGTGTAGTAGTCATTGCCGGCGCTCAGGCCGGTGGCACCGGTGTAGACATTCTTGTTCGAGTAGAACCGTTCAAGCGTCTGCGCCTGCTCGGAGAGCAGACCGACCACTTCGGCGCGTCGCCCCTTGTTCACGTACTCGATGAGGCTCGGGTAACCAATGGTGATGACGATCCCGATGATCGCAATCACGATCATGATTTCGATCAGGGTAAAACCTCGGATGGATCTGCGCATGCCTCAACTCTCACTTACTGTATTTGTCGCCACATGATGCGACGGCTGCCGCCGCCGGATTTTTCCACCAGAGTGCTGATGCCGCCACTGGAATCGTTCACGATCTTGCGGGTCGCACCGTTGACGATAGCGTTCAGGGTCGGGATGCCACCGGTAAATATCACCCCACTGGAAACCATGTCAGTGCTGTCGACCATTGCGTCGCCATTACTGTCCAGCACCGCGTAGTTGAGCATCTTACCGCTGAACGCATCCAGTTCGACCAATTTGCCGGTGCCGAAACTGGCACAAGGATCAGTGGTGTCAACACTGGCCGTGGTGAAAACGATCCGCCCCAGCACCATACTGGCCTGATTGATCACCCGCTCGCCGGTCAGCACGTTGTTGTACACCAGTGGCAGGTACCAGCCCTTTTGCGCCGGATAGGTCACGTCATTCTGGCTGGTGGTGATCAATTGCCCGGTGCTCCCCGAGAACACGCCCGTCACCGCCTGGGCCTGCAAACTGGAGGCTGTGATCTGTCCCGAGCCACCGTCCGCGTCCCACACGGCATAAAACGCCTGCAAATCCTTGTTGGTCTTGTCGGCAGTCTCGTTGAATTTTCCGGTGCCAAAAAACACTTCCTTGCCCCCCAGGGAATTATCGGCCAATAACGGTTGCGCAGTGATCGGCTGAGTGGCGCCACCGGCGGTGGTGAACAACGGTTTGCCAGAAAACGCCAAGCCCCAGGTGTCCGTGGTCGTACCGCTCAAGTCGAACTTCCACAACCGGCCTTTCAAGTCACCGCCATAGGCGGCCTGCACCACATTCTGTGAATTGACCTTGAGTTTCACCGAGGACAGGCCATTGGTGGTTTCGGTGCTGTCGATGACGATTTTCCTGATCAGCGAACCGTCGCGGATATCCACCACGTACAACGCCGCTACCCCCGAATTGCTGCCATAGCCATTGGAGATGAACGCCGCCCAACGACCGTCGGCCAAGCGTGCCACTTCGGGACGGGCGTAGGCATAACCCAGATCATTGAAAACGTTCGCGGTGCTGGCAGTGGCCGGGGCACTGATCTCCCACAACGCCTTGGTCACATTGCCTGCCGAAGCGTCGAACAGTTGCAGCGCGTAAAACGTCTTGCCGCCTGTGCCAGTCCCGCCCAACGTGAGGGTTTTCCAGGCACTGTTGAGTTGGGCATCGAACACCCCTACCTGACCGTCCACCAGAAACTTGTGGCTGACGCCATTGATGTAAGTGGGATCGGCGATAAAGCGCAGTGACGGCAATACGCTGGACGGCATGTACGCATAACTCCGCGTGCCGTTGGCCACGTTGATGACGTTCACAAATCCGTCGTTGGCGTTCACTACCAGGCTGGCGTTCATGTTGGCCGCTTTGGTTGCAAGGTAGGTGCTGTAAGACGTGTCGCCCGACAGATCAGACGCGGTTTTTTCCGTGGCTGATGCCAGGGCCAGCGGTGAATTGATGATGTCGCCCAGCAGTACGCTACGTACTTTCAGGCCGGTTTTGTGCGTGCCTTTGCTCCATTCCACCAGATCGCTGCCGGTGATGCCGGTGGGTAAACTCTGGCTGAGGGACGTTTGCTGGACAGGGGAGAAGTTGGCGTAGGCCAGAGTCACCGCAGCGTTGGTCAGGGTGTTCCAGGATTGAAAGGTGGGCGCCGTAGCACCCGGCACGATAGCGGTATCGGTGGTCCACAGTACCGAGGCGGTATCGACCGCGCCACCGGAAGTGAAACCGAAAGACTTGATCGTGCCGCGCCAATCCTTGGGATCATAACTGGTCTGGAAATAGCTCGATCCGCTGGCCAGGGTGGTTCCGGTGGCGACACCACTGCCGCCGGAGCCAGCCTTGGAGGTGATGTCACTCAGCGCCGACGACAGTGCACTGTTGAGCCCTGCACTGTCGGTCGCCTGGTAATACTTGCCCTGCCCGTAATTTGCCGCGTCCAACAACATCTGGTTGGCGGTGGTAAAACCCACGGTGTAGGTGTTCATGTTTTGTTTGGGAAAATCCGCTGCGTTCCAGCTTTTATTCGCCAGGTCGACGCCCGTCGTGCGCATGTCGATGTCGAAGGCGAACTTGGCAATGTCATCCAGATAAAGCGTGTCGCCCTCGTCATCGCCCGTGGGGTTCGGGCCATCGTTGTTCACACCATCCCAGTTCGGAAGTCGGGTACCGCCCAGGGGATCGTTGGTCGGGAAGGTTCGGTCGTACGTCGGCAGGCCGCCAGTGATCGCCACGCCGTAATTTTTCTGGCAGCGGTACTGGATCGGGCTGGTGTAGGTGGGCGGGATTGAGTTGTAGTACGGCGCCATGCCGCGCAGGTACCGGGTCACTTCGTAATAGGTTTCTGCCAGTGGAGTTTTGGCGACCGCACTCAAACCATTGATCGAGGTGATCAAGGCGTTGTAGTTGTCAGGGTCCGACAGATCGCTGATGGCACGAGCGATGTAACCCCCGTTGCCGGGGTTTTTGCTGGTAGCCGGGTTGAACGTCGCCAGGCCGATACGCAGTGCTCGGTTACTGGCGACCAGATCGGTCGACACTTTACGCGCGACGTTCATGCGGTAGTCGGTGGGGATTGAACCGGTGGTGAAATCCTTGCTCGAACTGTTCGCCAGACTGATCAGGTAAGCCAGATAGTTGGCCGAGTAACGAGTGTTCTGGCCGCCGACCGGATCGGGAAGCTTGAGGCAAAACGAATTGCCCCCCTGGAAACCGCCGTAAAAACCATACCAGCCTGATGAACAGCCTCCGCGATTCAGGCTGGACAGAAATATATTGGTATCGGTCATGTCGAGTTTTTTCCCTTCCAGACAGGAAAAATCCGAGCTACAAACGGTCACCTGCGGGCGATTGGTCATTGTCGGATCGAAACCCGCCGCCCAGATAATGCTGTTCATGCTCTCCGAGTCGTCAATCATCAGCATCACGTTCGGCGCAACCGCCGCAGCGCTCAACAACGGTGAATCCGAGGGTGTGAAGGCATACGCGGGCGCCGAGAGATAAATCCCCAACAGCGCGCCGCACAACAGTTGCCATAACGTGGCGCGCCTCTCAGTACTTCGCATAAATACTCTCCACCACACTGCGAACGTTGTTGCCCACAATGGCCACCGCTGTAACCCGGTAAAGCGTCGCGGAGGTGTTGCTCGGTACATTTACGGCCGTCAACGTTGTACCGATGTTCTGTACCCCGTAGAAGCCACTGCCGGCCGCGATCCAGGTCACTCCCGAGGTGGAATTGAACCCGGCAGCAGTGATCAACGATGATTCTGCCGGTGGCGCGCATCGAGTCGTGCCGCTGCACACCGGCAATGTATAGGTGTCCAGTTGCACTGCACTTTCACCGATGCGCAGCGCGGCTTCGGCGGCTTGGAATGACTGATTGCGCAAGGTCACGCTATTGGCCATTTTTTCCTGCAGGGTTGCGTTCTGCATCGATGAAATGCCGATCAGCGTCAGCAACAAAAGGAACACCAGACTGACCAGCAGCGCCATGCCGCGCTGGGCGTTAGCCGTCACGGGAGAACAGTTCATCGGCCCTCCTCTCATGGCAAGCGGTTGCGCAACGCAGCAACCACGTTGAAAGTTTGATCACGCACCCGTTTGTTCGGGTCAGTGAGCGTCAAGGTCAGTCGCACGCTGCGGATTCGCGCCGGGTCCGATGGGTTGGTGCTGTAGCTGGAAGCAGCGACATCGGTGGCCGAAGCGGCGAGGCCGAAGCTCACGTCGAAGGCACTGACGTTGTCGACCAACACCGCTGGAATGGGTGTGCCGATGCCGACGCTCATCGTCAGCTGATTGTTCTTGAGGCTGTACACCAGTCGCCGAATCGGAAACGCCAGTTGTCCCGACCCGGGAGCCTGCGCATTGGAATAAGCCGTTGCCGCGTTTCGACAATCGGACACCACCGTCCAGGTCGGCGCCCCGCCGCTCCCACCGACATCGGCGGTCACCAGGGTCAGTTTGAGGCGGGTGTTGTCCCAACTGATCGGCATTGTCTGGCTGGCACTGAAGCTCCCTCCGGCGCTTGCATCAGTGATCGCCCCCAGGCACCCGAACATCCCCACCATGCGGATTTCCTGAATCAGTTTGCTCAGCACAAAACGCGCATCTTCCTGCATGCTGGCCGAGGCGTTCTGACTGACGTAGGTGTTCTTGGCCGCAATGAATATCTGCGCCACGCCCAGAACCACGACCAAACTCAATGCCAGGGCGATCAATAATTCGATCAGGCCGAAACCTTTGCCGGACCGGTTCATGGCGTCGACACCGGGTCGACGGTAGCGCGACTGGTCAGGACAAAGCTGCGACGGGAGTCGGCGGTATTGGCTGCTCTTGAGTCGTCCCAGGTAATAGTGATGGTGTACACGCGCTGATTGAGGGTCACGCTGCCCGTGGCGCTGGTGCCGAGGAAATTGACGATGTTGGAGGTGAAGTCGTAGAGGTCCTGATCCCGAGCGACGCTCAGGTTGCCCGAGGTCGGTGGTGTGACGGTGTAATCGGCACCGGAGTTGGCGCGAATGCGGTCCATCATGTCGTAGGCGATAAAACTCGCCTGGCTGCTCATCCGCGAGCTGTCAGTGTACTTCAGCGCATTGAGCTGAATCGCCGCCGCCCCCAACAGCCCAACGCTCAGAATCACCAACGCCACCAGGACTTCGATCAGCGTCATGCCCTCCTGTGCACGCTTGCTCCCTTCCCTCATCCGCAACTTCCACCCAATAGAATTCGTCCATTAAGACACACGTTCAGCGTCCTGCTTTGCGCCCCCAATACATAACTGATCACCACCGCCTCGGACGGTGCCGACAAACCGCCGAGATTGTTGAAATCGATGGCGGTCACGCCTGAGGTTAGTGTCAGAGTTGCGCCACTGCTCATCGCTGGAACAACCCGCAATACATTGGCCGGTGTGCCAGTACCGCCATAGACCGTCACCTCCCCGGTCCAGACACTACCGCCAAGCGTGGGGCGAACCCGGGTGGTAACGCCGCGATCAATCGCTTCCAGCCGGGCAAAATTCAAACCTCGTTGCAAGTCGCCGATCTCGGTGTCGGCCTTGGTGCTTTGTACCGAGCGGGTGAATGCCGGAACGGCCAGGGTGATCAGGATCAAAAAGACCGCGAGCGTGACCAGCAACTCGATCAGCGTGAAACCTTTTGTACGATGATCCATCAGTGCCCTCCGTAGCCGTCGGCTATACCTGCATCTACACGCAGAACATTCGACCCGGCAGATGTTCGCTTGTGTTGCCATTACTCGCGCCGGATCGCGCGGGTCGCCACGTTCCAAGGAGGGACATGTCATGCGTCAACAAGGTTTCAGCCTGATCGAACTGCTCATGGGACTGACAATTGTCGGGATTGTTCTGCTGTTGGTCAGTCCGGCGCTCGCAACACTCAAGGAAACGAACCATCGCGAGGAGGCGGCGAGGTCTCTGGTCAGTGGGATGCGCAGTGCCAGGAGCGAGGCGATTGCCCGCAATCAGGCCGTCGTCATTCACGGGATAAACGATGACTGGAGCCAGGGCTGGCGGATCATTCTGGATGTTAATGGCAAGGGACAGGACGACAGCAGCAATCCGCTGCTAGTCGAACGCAGGAGCGGCAATCGGGTGCCGATTTTCGGCAATCAATATGTGAAGACATCCGTACGATTCAGCCATTTGGGCGAACCGCTGCATGGTGGGTTTCAATCAGGGACGTTGCACATTTGCGCAACCCGCGAACCGGTAAGCGAGTTCCAGGTGGTACTGGCCTCCAACGGCCGCGTCAGCCTGCGCAGCAAAAAAACTGCACAGGCGTTATGCGCGAGAGAAGAAAATTCAGAGCAGCGAACGGACGCGTAGCTCTTTAGGCATGGAGAACGTGATGTTTTCCTCGCGACCGGCCAGTTCATCGGCGCCGGTTGCGCCCCAGGCATGCAACTGTTGGATCACGCCACGCACCAGGACTTCCGGTGCGGAGGCGCCAGCGGTAATGCCGATGCGCTCGACACCTTCGAACCAGCTCTTTTGCAGGTCTTCGGCGCCATCGATCAGATAGGCCGGGGTGGCCATGCGCTCTGCCAGTTCACGCAAGCGATTGGAGTTGGAACTGTTCGGGCTGCCAACCACCAATACCACGTCGCATTCGTCGGCCAGTTGCTTGACGGCGTCCTGACGGTTTTGCGTGGCGTAGCAGATGTCGTCCTTGCGCGGGCCACCGATCGCCGGGAAGCGCATACGCAGGGCGTCGATGACGCGACTCGTATCGTCCATGGACAGGGTGGTCTGGGTCACGAACGCCAGTTTTCCAGGATTGTTCACCTGAAGCGCGGCAACGTCTTTCTCATCTTCGACCAGGTAAATCGCCCCACCATTGCTGGCATCGTACTGGCCCATGGTGCCCTCGACTTCCGGGTGACCGGCATGGCCGATAAGGATGCATTCACGGCCGTCACGGCTGTAGCGCGCGACTTCGATGTGCACTTTGGTCACCAGCGGGCAGGTCGCGTCGAACACTTTCAAGCCACGGCCAGCGGCTTCGGTACGTACCGCCTGGGAAACACCGTGGGCGCTAAAGATCACGATCACATCGTCCGGCACCTGATCCAGCTCTTCGACGAAAATCGCCCCGCGCGCGCGCAGGTCTTCGACGACAAACTTGTTGTGAACCACTTCGTGGCGCACATAGATCGGCGGCCCGAAGACTTCCAGGGCGCGATTGACGATTTCGATCGCACGGTCCACGCCGGCGCAGAAGCCACGGGGGTTGGCGAGTTTGATTTGCATGCTGTGCCTCGTGTCTTGCCCTGTAGGAGCGAGCTTGCTCGCGATGGACTTAAGGACACCGCGTTAATCCAGAAAGAACGCGTTATCGTTAGCGATCATCGCGAGCAAGCTCGCTCCTACAAAAAGCGGGTCAGTTACAGCGATTTGACGTTGATGATCTCGACGTCAAAGGTCAATGTCTTGCCAGCCAGCGGGTGGTTGAAGTCGATGGTCACTTGCTCGTCATCGAATTCTTTAACCACGCCGGGCAACTCGGTATTCGCCGCATCGTTGAAAATCACCAGCAAGCCAGGCGACAGTTCCATGTCCTTGAACTGCGAGCGCGGGATGATTTGCACGTTCTGCGGGTTCGGCTGGCCAAAGGCGTTTTCCGGCTGAATCGTCAGTGTACGCTTGTCGCCAGCCTTGAAGCCGAACAGCGCAGCTTCGAAACCTGGCAACAGGTTACCGTCGCCAACCTTGAAGGTCGCCGGGGCTTTGTCGAACGTGCTGTCGACGGTGTCGCCGTTCTCCAGGCGCAATGCAAAGTGCAAGGTGACTTCCGTGTTCTGGCGGATGCGTTGCTCAGCCAATACCTGTTCAGTCATGAACGGTTTCTCCGGTCTTCTTACTTTTGAACATGTCCAATGCAAGCATTACAGCACCTACAGTAATCGCACTGTCGGCAAAGTTGAACGCCGGGAAGTACCAGCGGTTCTGCCAATGCACCAGAATGAAATCGATCACATGGCCCAGGGCAATGCGGTCATACAGATTGCCCAGCGCGCCACCGAGCACCAGGGCCAGCGCAATCGCCAGCCAGGTTTCTTTGCGGCCCAGACGCTTGAGCCATACCACTAGCACCGCACTGACCACTACCGCGATCAGGGCAAACAGCCAGCGCTGCCAGCCAGAGCTGTCGGCCAGGAAACTGAACGCCGCGCCTGTGTTGTAAGCCAGGGTCCAGCTGAAGTAATCGGGGATCACCACGATTTGCTGGTACATGCTCAGCGAGCCTTCAAAGTAGAACTTGCTGGCCTGGTCGATGACCAGGACCAGCAAACTCAACCAGAGCCAGCTCAGCCGTCCAAAACGGCCAACGGCATTAGGCATAGTGACGAACCTCGCCAGCGCCGCTGATGTTGTCGACGCACCGACCGCAGATTTCCGGATGCTCCGGGTTCACGCCGACGTCTTCGCGGCAGTGCCAGCAACGGGCGCACTTGGCGTGGCTCGACTTGACCACTTGCAGTTTCAGACCGCTGACTTCGGTGACCACGGCATCGGCCGCGGCCTGCGCGAACGGTGCAACGGTAGCCGTCGAGGTGATCAGCACGAAACGCAGTTCATTGCTCAGCTTGGCCAGGTCGGCACTCAGCGCTTCTTCGGCGTACAACGTCACTTCGGCTTGCAGGTTGCCACCGACGGCCTTGGCCGCGCGCTGGATTTCCATTTCCTTGTTGACCGCGACCTTCACCGCCATGATCCGCTCCCAGTAGGCGCGATCCAGCTCGACGCCTTCCGGCAGTTCGGTCAGGCCTTCGTACCAGGTGTTGAGCATCACGGATTCGTTACGCTCACCCGGCAGGTACTCCCACAGCTCGTCGGCCGTGAATGCCAGGATCGGTGCGATCCAGCGCACCAGCGCTTCGCAGATGTGATACAGCGCGGTTTGCGCCGAACGGCGAGCCTTGCTGTTGGCGCCAGTGGTGTACTGACGGTCCTTGATGATGTCGAGGTAGAAACCGCCCAGCTCCTGCACACAGAAGTTGTGGATCTTGGAGTAGACGTTCCAGAAACGGTACTCACTGTAGTGCTCTTGCAGCTCGCGTTGCAGCAGCAGGGTACGGTCCACGGCCCAACGGTCGAGGGCGAGCATTTCTTCCGCCGGCAGGATGTCGGTGGCCGGGTTGAAACCGGTGAGGTTGGAGAGCAGGAAGCGCGCGGTGTTACGGATACGCCGGTAGGCGTCCGCACTGCGCTGCAGGATCTGCTCGGAAACCGCCATTTCACCCGAGTAATCGGTGGAAGCCACCCACAGACGCATGATGTCGGCGCCCAGGGTGTCATTGACCTTTTGCGGCGCGATCACGTTGCCCAACGACTTGGACATCTTGCGACCGGACTCGTCGACGGTGAAGCCGTGGGTCAGCAGCTCGCGGTATGGCGCGTGGTTGTCGATGGCGCAACCGGTCAGCAGCGACGAGTGGAACCAGCCACGGTGTTGGTCGGAGCCTTCCAGGTACAGGTCGGCGCGTGGACCGGTCTCGTGGCCCATCGGGTGCGAACCGCGCAGGACGTGCCAGTGCGTGGTGCCCGAGTCGAACCAGACGTCCAGCGTGTCGCTGATCTTGTCGTATTGCGGCGCTTCATCGCCGAGCAGCTCGGCAGCGTCCATCTTGAACCAGGCTTCAATGCCTTCGACTTCGACGCGCTTGGCGACCTCTTCCATCAGCTCGGCGGTACGTGGGTGCAGCTCACCGCTTTCCTTGTTCAGGAAGAACGGAATCGGCACGCCCCAGTTGCGCTGACGGGAGATGCACCAATCCGGACGGTTGGCGATCATCGAGTGCAGGCGCGCCTGACCCCAGGCCGGGACGAACTTGGTGTCCTCGATGGCTTTGATCGCACGCTTGCGCAGCGTATCGCCGGTCACAGGTTCTTTGTCCATGCCGATAAACCACTGCGCAGTGGCGCGGTAGATCAACGGGGTCTTGTGACGCCAGCAGTGCATGTAGCTGTGTTCGATGGTGGTGGTGTGCAGCAGCGCACCGACTTCGGTCAGTTTGTCGACGATGGCCGGGTTGGCTTTCCAGATGAACTGGCCGCCGAAGAACTCCAGCGACGGTACGTAAACGCCGTTGCTTTGTACCGGATTGATGATGTCATCGTTGACCATGCCGTACTTCTTGCAGGTCACGAAGTCGTCTACTCCATAGGCCGGCGAGGAGTGAACCACGCCAGTGCCAGCGCCCAGTTCGACGTAATCGGCCAGGTAAACCGGCGACAAGCGATCGTAGAATGGGTGACGGAAGTTGATCAGTTCCAGCGCTTTACCGGTGGTGGTCGCGATGACCGAGCCTTCCAGGCTGTAACGCGCCAGGCACGATTCGACCAGCTCTTCAGCCAGCACCAGCAGTTTGTCGCCGACATCGACCAGGGCGTAGTTGAATTCCGGGTGAACGTTCAGCGCCTGGTTGGCCGGGATGGTCCACGGGGTGGTGGTCCAGATCACGATCGAAGCAGGCTTGCCCAGCGAAGGCAGGCCGAAAGCGGCAGCCAGCTTGGCTTCATCGGCAATCGGGAAGGCCACGTCGATGGTCGAGGACTTTTTGTTTTCGTACTCGACTTCCGCTTCCGCCAGGGCCGAACCGCAGTCGAAGCACCAGTTCACAGGCTTCAGGCCCTTGAACACGAAGCCGCCTTTGACGATTTCAGCCAAGGCACGGATTTCACCGGCCTCGTTTTTGAAATCCATGGTCTTGTACGGGTTGGCGAAGTCGCCCAGCACGCCCAGACGGATGAACTCGGATTTCTGGCCTTCGATCTGCTCGGTCGCGTAGGCACGGCACAGTTCGCGGGTCTTGTCCGCGCCCAGGTTCTTGCCGTGGGTCACTTCAACTTTGTGCTCGATCGGCAGGCCATGACAGTCCCAGCCCGGAACATAAGGCGCGTCGAAACCCGACAGGGTTTTCGAGCGGATGATCATGTCCTTGAGAATCTTGTTCAGCGCATGACCGATGTGAATCGTGCCGTTGGCGTACGGAGGACCGTCGTGAAGTACGAACTTCGGACGATCCTTGCCAATCTCGCGCAACTTACCGTACAGGCCAATGCTGTCCCAGCGCTGCAGAATCTGCGGTTCGCGCTGAGGCAGGCCGGCCTTCATTGGGAAGGCGGTGTCCGGAAGGTTTAGCGTGGCTTTATAGTCGGTCATTTAAGGCTCTTCATTAGCGATTGGCGCTAGGTGCGACAGGGCACGGGCGGCGGCGACATCCGCATTGATCGCCGTCTTAAGCGCCTCCAGAGAGGCGAAACGCTGCTCTTCACGCAGCTTGTGGTGGAAAACCACCGTCAAACGCCGGTCATACAGATCGCCGGCAAAATCTAAAAGGTGCACTTCGAGGTGGGCTTTGCCATCTCCCTGGACCGTGGGTCGCACGCCAATGTTGGCGACGCCTGGCCAGGTCTTGCCGTCGATGTCGACGTTGACCAGGTAAACCCCGGTCAGCGGCACGCGACGCCGCTTGAGTTGTATGTTGGCGGTTGGCGTACCCAGTTGGCGCGCCAGCTTCTGGCCATGCAGCACCCGCCCAGAAATCTGGAACGGTCGACCAAGCAGGCGCTCGGCCAAGGCAAAATCAGCAGCGGCCAGGGCATTGCGGACCTGGGTGCTGCTGACGCGAATACCGTCCAGCTCGACAGTTTGTGCCGCTTCGACGGTAAAGCCCTGAACGATGCCTGCATGTTGCAGGAAATCGAAATCTCCTGCCCGGTCACAGCCGAAACGGAAATCGTCACCGACCTCCAGGTGCTGCACGCCGAGGCCGTCCACCAGAATGGTATCGACGAACTCGCTGGCGCTGAGCTTGCTCAAGCGCTGGTTGAAGGCCAGGCACAGGACCCGGTCGACACCTTCGACGGCCAGCAGCTGCAGCTTGTCCCGTAGCCGGGCCAGACGAGCAGGCGCGGTGTCCGGAGCGAAGAACTCCCGAGGCTGCGGCTCGAAAATCACCACGCAGCTGGGCACGCCCAACTCGATCGCACGTTCACGCAGACGCGCCAGGATCGCCTGGTGGCCACGGTGAACACCGTCAAAGTTGCCAATAGTGGCGACACAGCCCCGATGCTGGGGGCGCAGATTGTGGAGGCCTCGAACCAGCTGCATAACGCGCTTCTTGCTCATAAAGTGGTCGATTATAACCACACCCGGCGGCCGACGACAGGCAACACCGTAACCAAAGTGATCGAGCCGACCAAACCGCCGGCCCGCCCGCGTTTATCGAGGTAACGACCTCAGCTCAAGGCCTTGCGATTGAAGTCGCGCAACCGGAAGCCCATCAACGCCAGCATACCGAAATATGCCACCACACCTGCGACGACCAAAGCACCCAGACGTAAAAAGCGTTCAGGCATGCGCCCTTGATCCCAAGCGGGCATGAAGTGCATCGCGCCCAGCAGGACCGCGGACATCACAACAACAGCGACCACCAGTTTGGCGCCGAACTTCGCCCAGCCCGGTTGTGGCTGGTACATCTGCTGCTTGCGCAGCTGATAAAACAACAGCCCGGCGTTGATGCAGGCACCGGCGCTGATGGCCAGGGCCAGGCCGGCATGGGCCAGCGGACCAATCAACACCAGGTTGAACAACTGGGTGACGATCAGGGTGAAAATTGCAATTTTTACCGGCGTGCGGATGTTTTGTTGCGCATAAAAGCCCGGCGCCAACACTTTAATCACGATAATTCCCAACAAACCAACCGAATAAGCGATCAGCGCTCGCTGGGTCATGGACGCATCAAACGCACTGAACTGGCCGTACTGGAACAGCGAAACAGTGAGTGGCTCGGCCAGGATCCCCAACGCCAGCGAGCACGGCAACACCAACACGAAGCACAGGCGCAGGCCCCAATCGAGGATTCGCGAGTACTCATGGCGATCCTTGCTGGCGTAAGTCTTGGCCAGCGTCGGCAGCAGAATCGTGCCCAACGCCACACCGAGCACGCCCGACGGCAACTCCATCAAGCGGTCGGCGTAGTACATCCAGGACACGGAACCCGCCACCAGGAATGAGGCGAAAATGGTGTTGATGATCAGCGAAATCTGACTCACGGACACCCCGAGAATCGCCGGCAGCATCTGTTTCATCACCCGCCAGACGCCGCTGTCGCGCAGATTCAGGCGCGGCAGCACCAGCATGCCGATCTTTTTCAGGTGCGGCAGCTGGTAAAGCAATTGCGCCAGGCCGCCCGCCAGAACAGCCCAGCCCAAGGCCATGACCGGCGGATCGAAGTACGGCGTCAGGAACACCGAGAAGATGATCATGCTGACGTTGAGCAGTGTCGGCACGAAGGCCGGCACCGAGAAGCGGTTGTACGTATTGAGGATCGCACCGGCCAATGAAGACAGGGAGATCAGCAAAATATAAGGGAAAGTCACCTGCAACAAACTGGAGGTCAGCTGGAATTTTTCCGGGGTATTGGTGAACCCGGGCGCCGTGGCCCAGATGACCCACGGCGCAGCGAGCATGCCCAATGCGGTGACCAACGCCAGCACCAGCGTCAGCAGGCCCGAGACATACGCAACGAACGTTCGCGTCGCTTCTTCACCTTTTTGGCTTTTATATTCGGCAAGAATCGGTACGAATGCCTGGGAGAATGCACCTTCGGCGAAGATTCGCCGCAGCAGATTGGGCAGTTTGAAGGCGATGAAGAATGCGTCGGTCGCCATTCCGGCGCCAAATATACGCGCGATGAGCGTGTCACGAACGAACCCCAAAACCCGGGAAATCATTGTGATAGAGCTGACGGCGGCCAACGATTTGAGCAGATTCATTGAAAGAGTTTGTGCCTGTCGATAAACAGCAGGCGAACAAAGCGCCTACTTATGCGATACTCCGCGCCGCAGCAGCACAGAGCCAAAGCTCGCGAGTTTACAGGTCAAGCGCCGGAAATAAATATCCCGCCTCTTTATACCTACCACTTAGCGGAACGTCTCAACCGCCCTTGACAAGACATCAACTCATCGGCATGATTCGCGGCCTATTTTGTTTGCTATTTCCTAAAAAGTCTTTCGAGGAGCTCGACGGTGGCCAACACACCTTCCGCCAAAAAACGTGCAAAACAGGCTGAGAAGCGTCGCAGCCACAACGCCAGCCTGCGTTCCATGGTTCGTACCTACATCAAGAATGTAGTTAAAGCCATTGACGCAAAAGACGCTGAAAAAGCTCAAGCTGCTTACGTTCTGGCCGTGCCAGTTATCGACCGTATGGCCGATAAAGGCATCATCCACAAGAACAAGGCTGCTCGTCATAAGAGCCGCCTGAACGGTCACGTCAAGGCTCTGAACCTTGCTGTTGCCGCATAAGCGATAAGCTTGTTAAAAAACCGACCCTAGGGTCGGTTTTTTATTGCCTGCCTGTAGGAGCAAGCTTGCTTGCGATGGTCGCCAATGTTTACGCGCGCCACCTGACGAAACGCGGCGCGCTCTGGTTTTTTCGCGAGCAAGCTCGCTCCTACATTTTGGATCTTCGTCAGGTTATTGGCCGTGCGTCCACGGCAGGATCGGAATTGCCGTCACCGCATTCTGCGGACTGCCTTCGATCAAGCGATCGCTGTACACCAGATACACCAGCGTATTGCGCTTTTTATCGAGGAACCGCACCACCTGCATGGTCTTGAACACCAGCGAAGTGCGCTCCTTGAACACCTCTTCACCGTCCTTGAGCTCACCCTTGAAGCTGATCGGCCCGACCTGACGACAAGCAATAGACGCTTCAGCACGATCCTCAGCCAACCCCAGACCACCCTTCACACCGCCAGTCTTGGCTCGCGACAGGTAGCAGGTCACACCCTCGACCTTCGGATCATCAAACGCCTCGACAACAATACGGTCGTTCGGGCCGACGAATTTGAACACCGTCGACACCTGACCAATCTCCTCGGCCGAGGCCAGCAGCGGCATCGCCAACAACAAGCCCAACAATCCTTTTGCTACGCGCATTCAGGCATTCCTTCAAACCAGAATCAGGTTATCGCGGTGAACCAGCTCCGGCTCAGCCATGTAACCCAACAGACCGACAATCGCCTCTGACGACTGACCGATGATTTTTTGCGCTTCCAGAGCACTGTAATTGGCCAGTCCGCGAGCTATTTCACGACCGTCCGCCGCCACGCACACCACCATTTCGCCGCGACGGAAGCTGCCCTGGACCAGTTTGACGCCGACCGGCAGCAAACTTTTGTTGCCCTGGGACAACGCCGTCACCGCCCCCGCATCCAGCACCAGCGTGCCGCGGGTTTGCAGATGCCCGGCCAGCCACTGCTTGCGCGCCGCCAACATGCCACGCTCCGGCGACAGCAATGTACCAATGCGCTCACCCGCTTTCAGGCGATCCAGCACACGCTCAATGCGCCCGCCGACGATAATTGTATGAGCACCCGAACGAGCCGCCAGACGCGCCGCACGCAATTTGGTCTGCATCCCGCCGCGCCCCAAGGCTCCACCAGTACCCCCCGCCACCGCATCCAGCGCCGGATCATCGGCGCGCGCTTCGTAAATCAGGTTGGCGTCAGGGTTGTTGCGCGGATCGGCGTCGAACATGCCATCACGATCCGTAAGGATCACCAGCAAGTCAGCCTCGACGAGGTTCGCCACCAGCGCTGCAAGCGTGTCGTTGTCGCCGAACCGGATCTCGTCGGTGACCACGGTGTCGTTCTCGTTGATCACCGGGATAACCTTCAGCTCAACCAGCGCACGCAAGGTGCTACGAGCATTCAGGTAGCGCTTGCGATCAGACAGATCATCATGAGTCAGGAGAATTTGCGCGGTGTGCCGGCCATGCTCGGCAAAGCTTGACTCCCAAGCCTGCACCAGACCCATCTGACCGATGGCGGCAGCGGCCTGCAACTCGTGCATCGCGCTGGGTCGTACGGTCCACCCCAGACGGCTCATGCCCGCAGCCACGGCCCCGGAGGACACAAGTACCAGCTCGACACCCGCCTCATGCAAGGCCACCATCTGTTCAACCCAGACACCCATTGCCGCGCGATCCAGGCCCTTGCCGTCCGCCGTCAGCAATGCGCTGCCGATCTTCACAACCCAACGCTGCGCACCTGCCACCTTGCTCCGCATCATCTTCAACCTTAGCTTGAGGACAGCACGACCCAGCGCTGCCCGTAACGTTATTCGTGACTACCGATTTCCAGATACTAAAACGCCGCTCAATTGAGCGGCGCCTAGTGAGCCGGCGTGCCAGCGATGATAACACCGCCTGTAGGAGCGAGCTTGCTCGCGAAGGGTTCAGGGGCGCCGCGCTCATCCAGTATGCACGCGTCATCGTTGACACCCTTCGCGAGCAAGCTCGCTCCTACAGATCAGTCACGTACGTAAATGATTTCCGGACCGTCTTCGTCATCCACGTCTTCTTCATCCCAATCGTCGTCACCGATGTCATGGACCGACTTCACGCCGCTGCGGCGCAGGGCACGCTGGTCATCCAGCGCCTGCAACTGGGCACGGGCTTCGTCTTCGATGCGCTGATCGAGGTCGGCCAACTCTTCCTTGTAAGCCGGGTCATTCGCCAGGCGATCGGCACGATCTTCCATGTAACGCATGATGTCATGGCACAGACGCTCAGTGCCCAGCTTGGAGATGGCCGAAATCACGTAGACCGGGCCAGTCCACTCAAGGCGATCAACGATCTCCTTGACGCGAGCATCGTGCTCTTCTTCAAGGATCTGGTCGCATTTGTTCAATACCAACCAACGATCACGCTCAGCCAGGGACGGGCTGAACTTGGTCAATTCACTGACGATCACCTCAGCAGCATCCGGAGCACTGGCATCGTCCAGCGGCGCCATATCGACGAGGTGCAGCAGCAAACGAGTACGCGACAAGTGCTTGAGGAAGCGAATCCCCAGGCCCGCACCATCGGAAGCGCCTTCGATCAGGCCCGGAATGTCCGCGACCACGAAGCTTTTCCAGCGGTCGACCGAGACCACACCCAGGTTCGGCACCAGCGTGGTGAACGGGTAGTCGGCGACTTTCGGCTTGGCAGCCGAAACGGAACGAATGAAGGTACTTTTGCCAGCGTTCGGCAAGCCCAGCAGACCAACGTCTGCCAACACCTTCATTTCCAGCTTGAGGTCACGCGCCTCACCCGGCTTACCCGGAGTGGTCTGACGCGGAGCACGGTTGGTACTGGATTTGAAACGGGTGTTGCCCAGACCGTGCCAGCCGCCATGGGCAACCAGCAGACGCTGACCGGCCTTGGTCAGGTCGCCGATGACTTCCTGAGTAGCGGAGTCGATAACAGTCGTGCCGACTGGAACGCGCAGCACCAGCTCTTCACCTTTCTTGCCGGTGCAGTCGGTACTGCCGCCGTTGGAACCGCGCTCGGCATCAAAGTGCCGGGTGTAACGGTAGTCCACCAGGGTGTTGAGGTTTTCGTCGGCGATCATGTAGACCGAGCCGCCATCACCACCGTCGCCACCGTTCGGGCCACCGTTTTCAATGAATTTTTCGCGACGGAAACTCATGCAACCGTTACCGCCGTCGCCGGCCTTTACTCGAATCGATACTTCATCAACAAACTTCATAACAAAACGCCTCTCGTCATACGGACGAGCCGAAAAACACTAAGACATAAGACTCTTGCAAAAATGAGCGCAGCGACCTCAATCAACGACCGCAAATCCAGCGCTGGAGCCCATTACAAACAGCTTTGCAAGAGACTCACCCCACAAACGAAAAAGCCCCGTCGCGAGACAGGGCTTTTCCAGCAACTACGTAATTATGCCGCGACGACTTCAGTCTTCGGGACAATGCTTACGTAACGACGACCGAAGGCGCCTTTTACTTCAAACTTGATCACGCCGTCGATTTTAGCGAACAGAGTGTGATCTTTGCCCATGCCAACGCCGTAGCCTGCGTGGAATTGGGTGCCGCGCTGACGCACGATGATGTTGCCCGGAATGATAACCTGGCCGCCATACATCTTCACGCCAAGGCGTTTGGCTTCTGAGTCGCGACCGTTACGGGTACTACCACCAGCTTTTTTGTGTGCCATGAGTCAATTCTCCTAGTGAGGAATTAGGCTGAAATTAAGCCTGAATACCGGTGATTTTGATCTCGGTGTACCACTGGCGGTGGCCCATACGCTTCATGTGGTGCTTACGACGACGGAACTTGATGATGCGGACTTTATCGTGACGACCTTGGGAGATCACTTCAGCCACAACGGTAGCGCCAGCAACAACTGGAGCGCCGATGTTCACGTCATCGCCATTGGCGACCAACAGAACGCGATCAAAAGTAACGGATTCGCCGGTAGCGATTTCCAGTTTCTCGATCTTCAGGTATTCACCTGGGGCGACCTTGTATTGCTTGCCACCAGTAACAATTACTGCGTACGACATGGTATTTCTCCGATAATCCTGCTCACCCAGCTCTTTATAAGAAGAGGTATTGGCTGGCATGGCTGCATTGGGCTGGAAGGCCTGTTTGCAATTGCGTAAGGCAGGTGCTGCCCAGGAAGTTCAGGGTGCGCGATTGTACGCAAGCTGCCGAGGCGATGCAAGAGGCCGTCCATCGTGCCTTGACACCCGCCGACGTGGGTCCTAGCATGCCGCGCAACCCTTCTGGAGCAACTGTCGCTGATGCAACCCCAAGCTTTCTACCGCGCGGTGGCGGACGATTTTAGCGCCGTCGACGGCATCATCAAGAAGCAGCTGACTTCCCGAGTGCCGCTGGTTTCGAAAATCGGCGATTATATTACCTCGGCCGGCGGTAAACGCCTGCGTCCTTTATTGGTGTTGCTGTGTGGCAAGGCCCTGGGCCGCGAAGGCGATGACCTGCGCCTGCTGGCCGCGACCATTGAGTTCCTGCACACCGCCACCCTGCTGCACGATGACGTGGTCGACATGTCCGGCATGCGCCGTGGCCGCTCGACCGCCAACGCCATGTGGGGCAACGCGCCAAGTGTCCTCGTAGGCGACTTCCTGTATTCGCGTTCCTTCGAAATGATGGTCGAACTGGGCTCGATGCCGGTGATGAAGATCCTTTCGCAAGCCACGCGCATCATCGCCGAAGGCGAAGTGTTGCAGCTGTCCAAGGTTCGTGACGCCAGCACCACCGAAGAAACCTATATGGAAGTCATTCGCGGCAAGACCGCGATGCTCTTCGAAGCCTCGACCCACAGTGCTGCCGCCCTCTGCGAAGCCACTGCGGAACAGGCCGAAGCCCTGCGCACCTTTGGCGACCACCTGGGCGTAGCCTTCCAGCTGGTCGACGACCTACTGGACTACAAAGGCGATGCGCAAACCCTGGGCAAGAATGTCGGTGACGATCTGGCCGAAGGCAAGCCGACCCTCCCGCTGATCTACACCATGCGCGAAGGCACACCCGAGCAAGCGGCTTTGGTGCGCAAAGCAATCCAGAAAGGCGGCATCGAAGACCTGGAAAGCATCCGCGAAGCCGTGGAGGCCTCGGGTTCGCTGGACTACACCGCGCAGCTTGCACGGCAATATGTGGCCCATGCGATCACCTGCCTCGACGTGCTGCCTGCCAGCGAATACCGCGATGCATTGGTAGAGTTGAGCGAATTTGCGGTAGCCCGCACGCACTAAGAACTACTATCCCCTGTGGGAGCGAGCTTGCTCGCGATAGCGGACTGACAGTCGACAACTATGTTGAAGGTTAATCCGCCATCGCGAGCAAGCTCGCTCCCACAGGTTCGTCAGCGCTCCGCCCTCTTCCAGCTAAAACCCTATATAATGTGCGCTTTTTAGCGATTCTGAATCCAAGGAGCTTTAGTGAGCACGTTGCCACCCTGCCCAAAATGCAATTCCCAATACACCTATGAAGATGGCGCGCAGCTGATCTGCCCCGAGTGCGCCCACGAATGGTCCGCCAGTGGCGAAGCCGAAGTGGCGTCCGATGACACCGTGAAAAAAGATTCGGTCGGCAACGTCCTGCAGGACGGCGACACCATCACCGTGATCAAGGACCTCAAGGTCAAAGGCACATCGCTGGTGGTCAAGGTCGGCACCAAGGTCAAGAACATCCGCCTGTGCGATGGCGACCACGACATCGATTGCAAAATTGACGGCATCGGCCCGATGAAGCTCAAGTCCGAGTTCGTCAGAAAAGTCTGAATCTGCTGTATTCCATCCCGCGCCCGGCGTGGGATGGTGCTTCTCCCTCCCCTGCTTCGCCCAGCATTACCTCGCAATAGCCAAACACAAGTCGTTTTCACCCCACGCAATCTTCATCCAGAAAAAAGCGCGAGCCGCCAATAGCCACTTGCTAATTAACGAATAAGAATTATTCTCATTGAAATCTAAATCAATGGAGATCAGACATGACTTATTTGATCGATGCCTGGCTGGACCGTCCACATCCTTACCTCAGGATCCTGCATCGGGAAACAGGGGCAGTCTGTGCGGTGCTTGAAGAAGAAGCCTTGAACGAGCTGCAGGATCAGGGTGACCTGGACGTCAGCGGCTTGAGTTCCAGCGAGCCGGTAGTGCTCAAGGAACTGGTGCGCAATCTGTTTCTGTTCTGCTATGCCCGGGCATTGCGCCCGACCAGCGAACTGAACCACAAGATCGAAATATGAGTAACACCAACCCTTGTAGGAGCGAGGCTTGCCCGCGAAGGCATCGACGCGGTCCAATCATTGAACCGAGTCACCAGCATCGCGAGCAAGCTTCGCTCCTACAGGGCTTCTGGGTTACAGAACGTCGAGCAGTTCGACGTCGAATACCAGAACGCTGTGCGGCGGGATGCTGCCAACGCCTTGAGCGCCGTAAGCCAGTTCGCTCGGCACATACAGACGCCATTTGCTACCGGCGTTCATCAGTTGCAGGGCTTCGGTCCAGCCAGCGATCACGCCGCCAACCGGGAATTCTGCAGGCTGACCACGATCGTAGGAGCTGTCGAAAACAGTGCCGTCGATCAGGGTGCCGTGGTAGTGAGTGCGTACTTGATCTTCACGGGTTGGCTTGGCGCCTTCACCTTGAGTCAGCACTTCGAATTGCAGGCCCGAAGCCAGGGTGGTGATGCCGTCACGCTTGGCGTTTTCAGCCAGGAAGGCCAGGCCTTCACCCGCAGCCGCTTCAGCTTTCGCCGCCGCTTCAGCTTGCATGATTTCGCGAATCACTTTGAAGCTCGCGGACATTTCTTCCTGCCCCACACGGCTTGGCTTGCCGGCGAAAGCGTCGGTCAGACCTGCCAGGATCGCGTCCAGGTTAACGCCCGGTGGCGGGTTGTCGCGCAGTTGGTCGCCGAGCTGACGGCCAATACCGTAGCTGACGCGGGTTTCGTCGGTGGACAGATTTACTTCGGACATGACACTGCTCCGCTGTGCGGACGGCCCAGGAACTTGCCGTGCGTGCACAGCGCGTCCCGGAGCGCCCGGAACCAAAAGGGCCAGCAGACTAGCACAGATGTCATCGCACTGATGAGAGGCGTCAGCGCTGCCAGACAGAACGGAAGGCGATCGGCACCTTCAGGCTTTCCTCTGCATTGGCAACAAGCCCGCACATTTCGTCATGAACCGAGGTATGCACCAGATTGAATGGCAAGGTGGGGAAGGCATGAATCACTTCACGTGCATGCTCGACCGAGCGCAGGTGAAACACCTGGCCATGGGCGTCGCTCAAAGGATACGCAGCACCATGCATGCGTGCCTCCAGCAGGTAGATCCCGCCTTCCATGGAGATCAGGTTCAGCTCATCGACCTTCCCGGCGATGGCATAAGCACGCAACTCTTCGAAGTTCATGTAGGCACCTCATACAGTGTCGAGCCAAGATACTTACAGGCATAAGCCTCAGCGCATCAAAGTACAAGCCAGAAACGACACCGCCCGTCCGGTTCGAGCAAATCCCCCTGTGGGAGCGAGACTTGCCCGCGATGGCATCACCGCGGTTTATCGTCAGACCGAGGTGATGCCATCGCGGGCAAGCCTCGCTCCCACAGGGGTTGTGTAGATCAGTGCTTGGTCAGCTTATCCAGATAACCCATGGCAAACGCCGAGATTACAAAAGTCATGTGAATGATCACGTACCACTTCAGATGCTCGGGATCGACGTTTTTAGCGTCCATGAAAATCCGCAGCAGGTGAATGGACGAAATCGCCACGATGGACGCGGCCACTTTCATCTTCAATGAAGACGAGTCCATGGTGCCGAGCCAGTTGAGTTTCTCCTTGCTTTCATCGATGTCCAGTTGAGAGACAAAGTTCTCATACCCGGAAATCATCACCATCACCAGCAAACCACCCACCAGCGCCATGTCGATCAACGACAGGAGCACCAGAATCAGTTCTGACTCGGCCATCGAAAAGACGCCAGGAATGACGTGAAACACTTCCTGGAAGAATTTCAGCGCCAGGGCCAGCAACCCCAGGGACAAGCCAAAGTAGATCGGCGCCAACAGCCAACGGGAGGCGTACATTGTATTTTCGATAAAGCGTTCCATTGAATCTCACAGGTAGGCTGGAAATGGCCGCGAGTATAACAGCGGCCAGTTACCCTCCAGAAACCATCGGGAAATCCGCCACCTGCGCGTGTGTGACAAGGTTTTTCTGCTAGTGTCCAAAGTATTGACAGCTCAGCGACATCGGACAGGAAGACTGGAAATGGATGTGCGATTGCCTTTAATGAGCGCCGGACTTTGCCTGGTCCTGCTGATCAGCGGCTGCTCACCCAGCGACGAGAAGCGCCCGCCCAGCCTTGAGGAAAAAACCGCACAGTTCGAAAAATCCCTGGACGCGATTACGGATCCGAAGCTCAAGGATGCCGTCGCCGAGCTCGGTGGTTCACTGTTGTTGCTCGAACGTGCGCAGCTCAAGCTTGACAGCAAACCGGTGGAAACCGAATACGGTGAAGATGTACTCGCCGTACTGAAGCACTACCCCACCCCACAGGCCCTGGTCGACACGTACATTAACGGTCTGTTCGTGCTTCACAAAGACTCCAGCTCTGATTACCTGACTGACCTGGAACCGGTATTCCCCTTCAACTTCAGTATTCCGGCCGCATTTCTGTTTCCCCACGGCCTGGAATGGCAGTCGGTAACCCTGAGCAACAAACGCGTGATTGCGTTCCAGCCGGAATGGTCGGAAACCGATCCAGGCATTCAGCTGAGCCCGTCGAGCTCCAACCTGACCAACCCCGACGATCTGACGGTGACCTACCCCTTCATCGATGGCCTGCAGGTCGACAAGAAAAGCCAGCCACAACCCGTCAGCCTGCAAGGCAAAGTAGAAGTCATTGCCCCGCGCAGACTCTACAGCTTCGACCTGACGAAAAAGGATGTTGGCCAGACTCGCACCAACGACAACCTCAGCGTCACTCTGCTGAAACTTGCAAACAATTACGCCGAAGTCGAATTCAACAACAGTGCACCGCTGGCGCCCGAGGTCAGCGACACGCCGCTGAACCCGCTGGTCGTCCAGGCCAAAGACACCACCGGGCAATTCCTCTCACGCTCAGGCTCGATCAACGAAACCGCCACCCAAATTGCCTTTTATCAAAAACAACTGGCGAAAATGCAGCAACAGAAGACCTGGAGCGAAGCGTTCGAAAAACAGATTGATGAAGAACAGCGCGCCTTTGAAAAGCAACAGAACCACCATTACACCAAGGTGTATTTCAATGGACTGATCGACACGCTCGAAGTCAGCGTGCTGGATTTTTCAACCGCCACGGTGACCCGCAAAGACCTGAACCTGCCGATACGGCACTTCGACAGCAGCACCACGGAGAAAACCATTCAACCACTGTCGCTGCCGGTAGTGGTGTACGACGATCAGGCCCCGATCTGGCTCAAGGGAGCAACACTGGGTGAGGAGCAACTGAAGAAAAGTGTCAGCATCAGCCAGTCAGTCGATGACCCGAGTGCCGCCCGTATCGAGTTCAATCACCCCAGAAGCTTCAATGATGAGCTGCTCGGCACGTCCGTCAACCCTGGCGACAGTCCGGTCAGTTTCTTCACCGAGGACAGCAACGGCAAACGCAATGAGCCTATCGAATTGCCACCAGAGGGCTACCAGATCGATCCACTGCGCGGCACCATTACCTACGACCTGAACCTGTTCCCGGAAACGCCAGCCTACGCGGTAGGCTCCATGCCACTGTTCCTGGCCACGATTGAGAAAAAAACAATCGACGCCCACCAACTGCCCAAGGGCCTGGAACTCAAAGGCAATGCGCTGGTGGCTAATCAAAAGCTGTTTCCCGCCCAGGACTGGCGGTTTTTCGCCAAGGACGACAGCGACAATTATCTAAAGGAGATTCTGTCGGTCAGGCACGATGCCAGCGCCCAAGGCCCGGCCCTGTTCAGCGTGCACTACTTCTACGGACAGCCCAGCCGACTGGAAACCTATCAACGAACCAATCTCACCACCGTGCAATATGGTTTCGAGGTCAAACTCGACAAGGCCGATACCTCCCACCTTGACCAATAGCGGCTCGGCAATCCGGGCGCGGAATCAGGAGCCGCCGAGTGTGCGGCACCGGCCACCGTTGATTTCCCGCAACTGGGCTTGAAGATGCAGGCACCAGATTTGCGGATCATCGGCCAGCTCATAGCCGTGCAGCGTCAGGCTTTCAACAATAGTGTCGAGAATCGACTCTGCCACGAAAGGACCGTGAAACGGGCCTTGGGCCTTGATGGCTGAAGGTTGTTCGCCGGCCATTCCGGCAGCGAAAAGCAAGGTCCACATGCCCGTATCTCCCGCCAATGGGCGGATGGCACATTCGATACGGGTCACTAGGCCCAGGCATTGACGGGTGAGGCAGAGGTTGCGCGACATGGCGGCGACCCTCGGTAGATCCGGTATTCAGCCCCCACGGGAGGACTGTCTCGATCCAGTGATTACTGTCGATATCCTTGAGCTGAGAATAGAGGAAAAGTCTGACTAGCACGTCAACTAAGACCAGAAGGCGCCGAATGGTCACTGTGTGAATCTTGACGCCAGAGTGACGGCACTTGTAGGAGCGAGGCTTGCCCGCGAAAGCCGTGACGCGGTTTGCCGGATTAACCGCGTTATCGTTCTTCGCGGGCAAGCCTCGCTCCTACAAGGGCTATATGTCAGGCTGACTTGGCTTCGACCAGTGCTTCCTGTGCAGCTTCTTTTTCGGCTTCCTTGAGGTCTTCTTCGCTGATCATTTCCGCGATCACCCGCAGACGCTCCACCACTCGCGCGTTGACGCTGCCCTCAGGAAATTGGCCGTTCTCGTCCGGCGCCCCCGCCGGCTCGCCGACCAACAGACTCAACGCCTCATCAGCCTGGCGTACCGCGTACACATGGAACTGCCCCGCGCGCACCGCTGCCAGCACCTTCTCGTCCAGCATCAGCGTGGCGACGTTTGCATGAGGAATGATCGCCCCCTGCTCTCCGGTCAGCCCGCGGGCTTCGCAGAGCCGGAAGAAGCCTTCGATTTTCTCGTTGACCCCACCCACCGCCTGAACTTCCCCGAACTGGTTGATCGAGCCGGTAATCGCAAAGCATTGCTTGAGCGGCGTTTTCGAGAGGGCCGAGATCAACGTGCAAGCCTCGCCCAGCGACGCGCTGTCGCCATCGACGTAACCGTAGGACTGCTCCAGAGCGATACTGGCGGAAATCGCCAGCGGGAATTCCTGGGCGTAACGGCTGCCTAGATAACCGGTCAGGATCATCACGCCTTTGGAGTGAATCGGCTGGCCGAGGTTGACCTCACGCTCGATGTCGACGATGCCGCTGCCGCCCGGATAAACCGTGGCGGAAATCCGCGCCGGCACACCGAACGCCGAGTCACCGACTTCCAGCACCGTCAGCCCGTTGCACTTGCCGACAGCTGCGCCATCGGTGTCGATCAGGATGATCCCGGCCAGCATGTCGTCAAGAATCCGCGCCGATACGCGCCCGGTGCGAGTGGCCTTGGCCTTGAGCGCACGCTCGATGTGTCCGGCGTCGGTCATTTCGTCACTTGCCAGGTGGCGAATGAAATCCGCCTCGCTGACCAGTTGGAACAGATCACCGATTCGCGCGGACAAACGTCCCTGATGCTCAGCCAAACGAGCACTGTAGGTCGCCAGACGCGCTACCGCATCGGCGGTCAGCGGCGCCATGCCTTCTTCGGAGGTCCGGGTTTTGAGCAACTGGGCGAACTGCTCCAGGCTCTCGTCGACCATCGGGATGTCTTCGTCGAAATCCACCAGGACGCGGAACATCTCCTGGAAGTCCGGATCGAGGTCCTGCAGCGTGTAGTAAAGCTGCCGGGCGCCGATGATGACGACTTTGACCTGCAACGGAATGTGTTGCGGCGTCAGCGTCACGGTCGCCAGCCGGCCCAGCTCACCCAGCGGCGATTCCATTTTCAGCTTGCGCGATTGCAAGGAACGCTTGAGTGCGTCCCACACGAACGGTTCGCTGAGCATTTTATCCGCTTCAAGGATCAGGAAACCGCCGTTGGCACGGTGCAAGGCACCCGGACGCAGTTGCCGATAGGTGGTGTACAGCGCGCCCTGATCGGTGCTGTATTCGATACGGCCGAACAGGTTTTCATAGGTCGGATGCGGTTCGAACACCACCGGCGCACCGCCACTGGACGAGTGCCCCACCATCAGACTCGGCGCGTATTGTTCTTCCAGCATCTTGCGGGCAACGGCGTCAGCCTTGCTGTCGTCGACCAATTGCTCGACAACGGTCTTGAGCAGGTAAACCTGCATCGCTTGCAGGTAGCCGCAGACCGCCGCGTTTTCAGCGTACTTCTCCGACAGAGGAGAGAGCAAAGGCTGCAAGGCCAGCGTTATGGTTTCTTCGTTGAGGTGGCGCAGTTGATTGCTCGACTCGCGCTTCCATTGCGGCAGGCTGGCGAGCTCTTCGTTCAAGCGCTCTTCCAGCCAGGAAATATCCTCGTGAAAACGATCGCGATCCACCTCGGGCAACTGCGCGAATTCCGCTTCGTCCAGCGCCTTGCCTTCGCTCATCGGGGTGAACGCGATATTGCTGGCGTCACGGTAAAGCGCGACTTCCTTCTCCAGCGCCAGGCGCTCGATCACGTCCAGTGCCTTGTCGTAGCGCTGGTTGAAGGCGCGATCGATCGCGCTTTTCTTTTGTTGGTAGGACGGGTGCTCGAACACGGCTGGAAAGGTCGCCAGCAGGTTATCGATCAAACCGTTGATGTCGCCGATGAAGGCGCCAGCCGTGCCCGATGGCAATTCCAGGGCGCGAGGTTCGCGAGGTTCATCGAAATTGTTGACGTAGACCCAGTCCGCCGGGGTCTGCAGGCGTTTGCCTTCGGCTTTCAGGTAGCGTTTAACGAACGAGAACCGGCCAGTGCCCGGCTCGCCCATGACGAATACGTTGTAACCGGGGCGTGGCATGGCCACACCGAACTGCAAGGCTTCGACCGCACGCTCCTGGCCAAGCACACCGCGAAAGGGCTCCAGATCATTGGTGGTAGAGAAGCTGAACTGTTCAGCGGAAAACGGACGGGTCAGCGCTTCGGGCGCTAGACGCAAGCTGGCAGCAACAGGATCAGGCATCGGGCTTCCTTACATCAGGCGGGGCAGATAGCGGCATTCTGGCGCTGCCAATACCCGACTGGCAAGGCGCGCCTCAAGCCAAAGCTTAGACAAAACGCCATCCCCAAGCGGGCCGGGGCCAAATCCATGTTTTCAATGAATATTTTGCAAAAAAATCACGCCACCTCATGATCGTGCCTAAACTCCAGACTGCGCGGCTGGACTCATAACCGCCCAACTGGCGCCAAAATGGGCCAGCCCCCTGTCCATTGGTATGCACATAAAGAGAACAAAGCTATGAAACGGATTCTTCTCGGTACTCTCTTCACCGTCGCATCTCTAAACGCCATGGCGCAGGCGCCAGGCGGCCCGGATTGCGGCTGGGGCAACATGCTGTTCGAAGGTCAGCGTGGCACCCCGGCTCACTTCCTGGCATCCACCACCAACGGCACTTCCGGCAACGCAACTTTCGGTATGACCTCCGGCACCAACGGCTGCGCAACAAATGCGTCGCTGACCTACGGCGGCAAATCCTGGATTGCCATGAACGGCATGATGAACGAGCTGTCCGAAGACATGGCTAAAGGTCAGGGCGAGGCGCTAACGACTTACGCTGTAGTACTGGGCGTGGCGCCGGAAGACCGTGCGCATTTCGCTGCTGTGACACACGAGCATTTCCAGCAAATCTTCAACAAGGCTGATGTGACTGCTGACGATGTGCATACCAACACTCTGGCCGTTCTGAAGAACGATCCGCGTCTGGCCAAGTACGCGACTCAAGCTTAAGCTCGACCCGCCCGTTCCTTCCGGGGAGCGGGTTTTTTGTTTTTTGGAACTGCCCCTCTTTGGGTAATGTCATTCAAGATGGCATCAACCGCGCCGGGGCTTTGTTTCTTTCGACTTAAGTTGCCCACTATGCTTAAACGCCTTGCCTGGCTGGCGCTCTGTGTCTGCGCCCCGCTGGCCGCTGCGCCCCACATCGACAATCAACGTTTGCAGCAACTGGCCAATGACCCCTTCTGGATTTCCCTGGGCCACTACGAAACCGCCAAGCTCGGCGGCTGGCGCAGCTACGTCAGTGACAATAAATTCTTCCTGGCCCCCGACGGTAACGAACACCCGGACCGTGAACTGGCTGCAACCGTGCAGGCGCTGTACGCCCCGGCCAGTGCCGGCGAAAAACACGCCCAATGCGTTTACCCTGCCCGCACACGCTGGCTGAAAGCGCAGCTCAACCTGACCGGTTTACCGACACTGGACTGCGCCGGGTTCAAACAATGGTTCAAGGACGTCTCACCCCACAGCGCGGTGATGATTTTCCCGGCGGCCTACCTGAACAGTCCGTCATCGATGTTTGGCCACACCTTGCTGCGCATCGACCAGGCCGATGTGCAGAGCGATCACACCGCCCTGCTCAGTTACGCAATCAACTTCGGTGCGTACATCGAAGGTTCGGACAACAGCATTCTCTATGCCTGGAAAGGCTTGATGGGCGGTTATCCGGGGCTGTTTGCGCTGGTGCCTTACCAGGAAAAACTCTCGGAGTACCGTAGCCTCGAGAACCGGGACCTGTGGGAATATCGACTAAACCTGACTCAGGCCGAAACCGAACGCATGGTCGAGCACGTCTGGGAGCTGAAACAGATCCAGTTCGACTATTTCTTCTTCGACGAAAACTGCTCTTATCGCCTGCTGGAACTGCTGCAAGTGGCCCGTCCGAGCCTGCGTCTGACCGAACAATTTCCACTGACGGCCATTCCTACCGACACGGTCAAAGCCGTGAAGGAAGCCGGACTGGTCGAATCCATTCAGTATCGTCCGTCGCGTGAGCGTGAACTGCTGAGTCGCGCCCAGCCATTGAATCCGGAAGAACAGCAATGGGTGCTGAAAATCAGCGCCGACCAGAAGCAACTGCAGGCACCGGCCTTCAAGGCGCAACCGCACGACCGTCAGGCGCTGATCATCGATGCGGCTTACCGACTTGAACGCTACCGCGCCAATGGCCAGGAACGCGATCCGCAGCGGGCGCAGCGCAGTTTCGAACTGCTGCGAGCCATCAGCCAGAACCCGCCACCGGAGCTGGACATCCCGCAACCCGGCCTGCCCGAAGACGGCCACGAATCCCGCACCTGGCAGGCGGGTATCGGCACCCGGGGCGACAAAGCGTTTGGCGAATATGGCCTGCGCATGGCCTATCACGACCTCAATGACAACGCCGAGAGCTTCCCCCTCGGCGCGCAGATCGAAATCCTGCAAATGAAGCTGCGCCAGTACGAAGGCAATCACTGGCAATTCCAGCAGCTTGATCTGGCGACCATCCGCTCCCTGACCCCGCGCAATGAGCTGCTACAACCGCTTTCGTGGCAAGTCACCGGCGGATTGGAGCGTGTGCCGGGCAAGCATGACGACGAAACACTGGTCAGCCACGTCAACGGTGGCGGCGGCGGGACATGGCAACTGGGTGAGGACCTGCTTGGGTTTGCCCTGGGCACCGTGCGTGTGGAGCACAACAACGACTTCGCGGGCTTCATCGCCCCGGCGGCCGGTTTCAACAGTGGTGTGCTATGGAAAAACCCTTTGGGCAATTTCAGCCTGGAGACCAAAGGGGATTTCTTCACCAACGGCGAAGTACGCCGCAGCATGAGCCTGAATCAGCAGTGGGAGTTGTCGCGCAACCTCGGGGTGCGCCTGAGTGCCCAGCGCGAGTTCAGCCACCTCGCAACACCCGAGAAAGAAGTGATGCTGGAGGTGAAGTGGTATCACTACTAGCTAACAAGCTCCTACACTGGTTTTGACGCCTAGACTTCTCCTATAGGCCGTTGAACGGTCTGGGAGTGGGAGATGACGTCGCTGACAGACATCCATCGAAACTTAAAGCCTGCGACCATGGCCCAAACCCTATAACGGGAGAAAATCATGAGTCGCGCTTTCGTCAATGAAGATAACGCCGCCGAGCAAGCCGATCAGCCAGTCGAACGGCAGGTCAGTGCGCAACCCAATTACGTCACACCCGCCGGCCTCGCTCAGTTGCAGACGAAGGTCGCCGAGTTGCAACACCTGCTAAGCGAGCAATCGAGCAAAGGTGAACAGGCTGACAAGCAACGTCAGGCCGACCTCGAGCGGGATTTGAGGTACTTCAAACAGCGCCTGCAAAGTGCTCAGGTGGTGACGCCCGCGAGCTCGACACAAAAAGTGCAGATCGGCAGCCGTGTGACGTTCTCCGACGAGCACAACACCGAGCAAACGGTGCAACTGGTCGGTGAGGACCAGGCCGATGCGGCGGCAGGCCTGATCAATTGGAGTTCACCGCTGGGCCGGGCGTTGCTCGGGGCGCAACTCGGTGACGAGGTGCTGTGGCAGCGTCCGGCCGGCGACCAGTCGATCGAGATCATTCGCATCGAACCGGCTTAAACCGGTCCACCGAAGCCGCACGGCGCAAACTCGCTCCAATGTGGAGCCTGCTCGCGAATGCCCCACCGCGGTCTACCTGAAACCCATAAAAAAACGGAGCCCCGAAGGCTAATGCCGATCAGTTAAGCAAACTCAGCAGCAACACATACCTCGTAGCAGCTGGCGAAGCCTGCGTCCGGCTGCGCAGCAGTCGTAAATCCTGAGGGCGCGGTGAGTCTGACGCACCGCATTGTCTGACTTTACGACTGCTGCGCAG
>NZ_CATKPT010000016.1:0-90913 GCF_949768125.1 Pseudomonas sp. IT-P253
GGGGCCGCTGCATTCACCATTTTCAGTGACTGATACACCGCCTTCGCGAGCAGGCTCGCTCCCACAGGTGAACTCAGCCCCTCAAGCGGCGGCCGGTTCCAGGCCCATGGCGATCATCGGTTTGCTGCGTGCGTAACGGGTCAGGCGTTCGACCATGGCATACGGCATTTGCGGATCGAAGGAAAACCCGCGGCGTTCGTAAAAGCCACGCAAGTCCGGATGGCAGAACAGCCAGACTGGTTGTTCGAGACCTTTCACCGCTTGCGCAATCAACGCCGCCGCGATCCCTTGCTCACGACAGGCCGGATCGACGAACAAACCGGTCAGCCAGTGGCCGCCTGAAACGGGTCGCAAACACAGCGCACCAATGATCTCATCGCGCCGGGCGACCCACAATTGAGCGTCGCGGACCGCTTTCATCGATGACTGGTGGGCGCGATAAAACTTGTTCATCAAGGGCCACAAAGGCTCGGCGAGCAAGGTGTACTGGGTGTCAGGCATAGTGGTGGACTGTCGGTGTGCAAAGCGGGCGATTATAAAAGAACGCGCGCGCGGGGATAGGTGTATACCTGATCTCACACCCCGTATGAGTGGAGTAAGTATCATGGCCAAAGGCATGGATTCAAAGAAAGCAGCGAAGAAAAAACCGGCGAAAACCGCTATTGAAAAGCGTGCGGACAAAAAGGCCAAAAAGGTGGATGTGTTCGGTCATTAAGCTCTAAGCCCCTCCTGTAGGAGCGAGCTTGCTCGCGAAGGACTCAACGATAACGCGTTCTTCCTGAATAAAATGCGTTGCTCTCAGTTTCTTCGCGAGCAAGCTCGCTCCTACGGGGCGTGGTTAAAGCGAGGCGAGGAACTTGTCCATAACCTGGCTGCTGCCGCTGCTGCTGTCTGCATTCCCGGTCGTCGCCAGCTTCAACTTGTCTTGCACGCGCTGGGCCATCTCTTTGCCGATGGCCTGCTGTTGTGCCGGCGGCATCGCTTTCACATCGGCTTCCGTCAACCCCATCTCTTTGAGAATGCTGTCGTGCAAGCGCTGCTCGGGCGATTTGCTCATGTAGTCCTTGAAGTCGGTCATGGCCGTGGTATCGCCGTACGTTGGCACATTAGAGGTCCCTGCGGCTTGCAGCGCCACGCGGGTTTTTGCGAATGCCTCATTGACGTTGTCGCTGATGGTGTTGGCCGCCGTGACTTGCTGGGTGGCGGACGTCAGGCCGGAGGCCTGGACGTTGGCGCTGTTCTGCACCGTTTGCACAACCGCGTTGTTTTGCGCGCTCTGGATCAAGCCGCTGTACAACGCACTGGCCGCAGCCGTGGTCGGGTCCATGTCTGTACGTTGCGGTGGCTGAACGATGGGTGTTTGTTTTGCATTGACCAACATGATGAATGGACCTGTAGGTAATTGCTGTCCGCACTGCAGGAGCAATTACCATGCCGTCACTGTCGCCCAGTGTTTTCAAAGAGCGCAAGCGGCGAATGACGATGCAGGCGGTCAACGCTTGCCGCTTGGCGGCAGTGGTCGACCGCACTGTCGTCAACGGTGCGCAATATTCTCCAGCGCCAGGTTGCGGGTGCGTGGACCGAACCAACCGATGGTCAACATCACGATCAGCATGCTGCTGACAATAAACGCCAACACCCCAGGCGTACCGAAGTGTTCGAGAAAAATCCCGATCAGCAAACTGCTGAACACCGTCGACAAACGACTGAAGGAATAACAGAACCCCACCGCCCGGGCACGGATGTTGGTGGGGAACAATTCACTTTGGTAGGAGTGATAGCTGAAGCTCAGCCAGGCATTGCAGAAGGTGATCATCACCCCGCAGAAGATCAGGCCGAATGCGCTGGTCTGCAACGCGAACAGTGTGCCGAAGGTCATGGCGCCCAATGCCGAGCCGACAATTTGCCATTTGTTCTCGAAGCGGTTGGCGAACTTCACGAACAGCAGCGGCCCAAGCGGGTAGGCGAGGGTGATGATGAACGCGTACATCAGGCTATGAGTCACGCTCACGCCCTGGCCTGAGAGCAGCGCCGGCAGCCAGTTGCCGAAACCAAAGAAACCGATGGCCTGGAACACGTGAAACACAATCAGCATAAAGGCCCGACGACGATAGGGCGGCTGCCAGATATCGGCGAAACGGCCCGTGCCCTGAATCTCCACCGCTGCCAGTTCCGGTTCATCCAGCGGCTTGCCCTGATCCTTTACGCAGCGGGCTTCAATGCCATCGAGAATCTTGCTGGCCTCGTCAAACCGTCCATGCTGGGCCAGCCAGCGCGGTGACTCCGGCAAGCGCTTGCGCAACCACCAGATGAACAACGCAAACACCGCGCTTGCCAACACCACCCAGCGCCAACCGGACACCCCGAACGGCGCTTGCGGCACCAGCCACCACGACATCAGCGCCACCGCCGGCACCGACAAAAACTGCACAAAAAATGCAAAGGCAAACGCCGAACTGCGCATGCGTTTGGGTACCAGTTCCGAGAGATAGGCGTCGATGGTCACCAGTTCGATACCCAACCCGATGCCCACCAGAAAACGCATGCAGATGATGCCCAGCGCTGAACTTTGAACGCCCATCGCCACAGTCGCGACCGTGTACCACACCAGCGCAAAGGTGAAGATCGCGCGCCGGCCGAAACGATCGGCCAGCGGACTCAAGACACTCGCGCCGAGGAACAACCCAAGAAACGTTGCCGAGGCGAAGGCAGCCTGGTCGGAGAAGCCGAACACCCCCTGACTACCGGTGGCGAAGATGCCGTCGCGGATCAGGCCCGGGCTGATGTAGGCGGTCTGGAACAGGTCATAGAGCTCGAAAAAACCACCGATCGACAGCAGCGCCACCAACCGCCAAATAGTTGAAACAGCAGGAAGTCGGTCAATGCGGGCGGAGATCTGCGCGGCACGAACGGGGTCGATGCCATCGGATTGAGCGGTGATGGGGGATTGGGCAGGCATGAGCGGATCCAATTTTTGTTGAAGAGGAAGCTTAGCCTGCTATCGGAAATCAATGCGTGCGAATCTCGGCGCGTTTGCATCGAGATTCGCCAGATTATTGCAATGAACGTTCAAACTTTGCTGGTTTATAGCGTGGGGCCGCTCAAGGCAGGCCGTTACAGCCGTGTTTCAGGAACCCCGGGCGTTGCGCCAACCGTTGGAAATATTCATCGATGGCTGGGTAGTCGGGTCGTTCCATGGGGGTCATCAGCCAGCGGTTGACGGAGAGCCCGAGGACAATGTCGGCCAGCGTGAAGTGTGGCCCGGTGACATAGGCTTTGGTGGCTGCGAGTTGATGCTCGAGGATGGCCATTTTCTGGTTCCAGCCGCGGATGCCGACCGCAATGCGATGCGCATCCTGGAATTCCGGGTCTTTGCGCACCAGCGCCGTGAATGCATAGCTCCAGGAAGGGTTGAGTTCGGTGGCTTGCCAATCCATCCACTGTTCCACCCGGGCACGCGCCGCCGGTTCGTGCGGCAACAATTCGGTGTTTTGGTGTTTGCCAGCCAGGTAGCGGCAGATGGTGTTCGATTCCCACAGCACACCGGCCTCGTCGATGATCACCGGCACCTGCGCGTTGGGGTTGAGCCTCAGAAACTCCGGAAGGTGAGTCGAGGTGAAACCGCTGCCCCAATCCTAACGCTCATAGGAAACTCCCAATTCCTCGCAAGTCCACAGGACTTTTCGGACGTTGATGGACGAAGCTTTACCCAGAATTTTCAGTGCATGTTCCATTTGGCTACTCCTTCAGCGATTCGACGCTTCAGGACTCTAACAGTGATTTCAAGCGGGGTGCCAATTTGAGCAGGAAGGCTTGCACCGGGTTGGTGTTCATCCATCAAGCGATCAGCGGGATGAGGAACACCATCAAGATTAGTTGAAAACCCATGACGTGGCGTTTGGAGCCGTACTGCTGTGTAGGAAGGGGCTGAAGGAAAGCGGTTTCAGCCGGTTTCCGGAGGCTACGGTTTCTTGCGCCATTGCCTACAACTACGCCAGAATCCGCCGGCTTGTGCGTCTGGTGTCCGGACTCTATCGTTCCGTGTCGCTGTCAATTCAGCGATCGGGTCTAGCAGCCTGGGCACTTTAGACGCATAACGTCCACCGTTCGTGATCAGTTCACGTTATGGCGGCTGTGCGTGGGAAGACCTTCGGGTCTACCGGGTTCTAGAGTCCTGGTCTGCTAGCCCGCGCACAGCTGCCACCTTATTTTGTAGCAGCTGGCGAAGCCTGCGTTCGGCTGCGCAGCAGTCGTAAAACCTGAGCACACGGTCTTCCTGAAACCCCGCGCCGGCTGATCTTACGACTGCTGCGCAGTCGAACGCAGGCTTCGCCAGCGGCTACAAAGAGCGTGTTTCGCGAGTCTCTGGCTGTGTCAGGTACTCTCGCGCACCATCAACTCAAACCCCATGTCCTGCACCGGTTTCGCCACCGTGTTGCCTGCCATCAAGGTCAGCATTTGCTCAGCCGCACGGCGGCCAATGGCCTCGCGTGGGGTGCTGATGCTGCTCAGGCGCGGGACCATGTGGGCGGAGGCCGGCAGGTCGTTGAAGCCAAGGATCGCCACTTGTTCCGGGATCTTGATCCCGCAGCGCATCGCCTCAAGCAGCGCGCCCTGCGCCAGGTCGTCGTTACCGAAGAAAATCGCATCGACCTCCGGATGACTGGCGATCAGTTGCAGAAACAATTCGCCGCCCAAACCGACGGAGGAAGCGCGCGGTGTCAGCACTTCCAGATCCGGGTCATACAAACCGGCCTTTTGCAGGGCTTTGCGAAAACCTTCACCGCGCAGCAACGTGCGTTGATCCAGTTGCGCGCCGATATAGGCCAGACGCTTGCGACCGCGCGACAGCAAATGTTCCGCCGCTGTTTCACCGGCCGCGAGCTGCGAGAAACCCACACAATTGAGGCCCGCCGCGCTGTCCAGTTCCATCATGTACACGCACGGAATGTTGCTCGCCTCAATCATTCGTCGCGAGCTTTCGGTGCGATCAAACCCGGTCAGAAGCAACCCTCGCGGCTGATAGGCCATGTAGTTGCGCAGCAGGTTTTCTTCTTCATCGCGCGAGTAATGGAAGTTGCCGATCAGCACTTCGAAGCCCTTGGGGCGTAACACCTGATGAATGGCTTCCAGCGTGTCGATGAACAACAGGTTGGACAGCGAAGGCACCAGCACCACCACCGAATGGCTCTGCGCCGAGGCTAGCGCGCGGGCGGCGGGGTTGACCACATAGTTGAGTTCGAGGGCGGCTTTCTGGACTTTTTCCACCAGTTCAGTGGCCACGGTGCTGACGCCGCGCAAGGCGCGGGAGGCGGTGATCGGGCTGACACCGGCCAGGCGTGCCACTTCGTTGAGGGTAGGGCGGCCAGTGGTGCGCGTATTTTTATCGTTTTTGGGAGAGATCATCGGACGGCTTGCCAAACAAAATTCGAGGCACTAAGGTAGCGCTGTCTCGATGCAGCTGCAAATGCGTGAGCGGGGTTTGCCTGAACCTCGCTTTTCGGCGTTGGGAACGAACATGCTGCAACCCACAAAAATGACAAGAAGGCGTCGGCAACTTCTACTTTTCGTCTAGTGTCATAACTGGCAAAGGTAGCGCTGTCTGCGCGCTGAGGTGTTACATGAATCATCCCATCACCGCCCTGGTCATCATGGGCGTAGCCGGTTGCGGCAAGACCTGCGTTAGCGAGGCCTTGTGCCAACTCAGCGGCGCAACGGCCATTGAAGGCGACACTTTCCACCCTGCCGCCAATATCGAAAAAATGAGCGCGGGTATTCCCCTGAACGACGACGACCGTGCCGGCTGGCTCCTCAGCCTGTGCGATGAACTGCGCCGCGTAGAGGCCAAGGGCCAACGTCCGGTGCTGACGTGTTCGGCCCTCAAACACAGTTACCGCGAAGTGCTGCGCAGCGCCTTGCCAGGCCTGGGCTTCGTGTTCCTTGAGCTGACCCCTGAAGTCGCCGCCGACCGTGTGTCCCATCGTCCTGGCCACTTCATGCCGTCGACGTTGATCGCCAGCCAGTTCGCGACCCTCGAATCCCCCGTGGGCGAGCCCCTGACCCTGGCCCTCGATGCGTCGAACCACAGCGTCGACGAATTGGCCCTTCAGGCGCACCACTGGTGGCTGGAACATGGCTTGAAGCGCGCCGTATGAGTTTTGCTCACAGAGATAGCGCTGTCCTTATGACGTGCGAATTACCCGCTTTAATAACAACAACAACCAGGAGACACCCCTAATGTTTGGCATGTCCCACGAGACGTTCCTGCTGCTCGATGCAGTGGTCACGGTGATCGGGCTTATCGTCCTGATCACCAAATTCAAGCTGCATCCTTTCATTGCTCTGATCATTGCCGCCGCTTTTCTCGGGCTGACATCCGGCATGCCGATCGGCACCATCATCAAAGCGTTCCAGGACGGTTTCGGTGGCGTACTTGGTTTCGTCGGGATCATCCTGGCGCTGGGGACGATGCTCGGCAAAATGATGGCCGAGTCGGGCGGGGCGGATCAAATTGCCCAGACCCTGATTCGTGCATTCGGCAAGGACAAGGTGCAGTGGGCCATGATGTTCGCCGCCTTCCTGGTCGGCATTCCGCTGTTCTTCGAAATCGGTTTCGTGTTGCTGATCCCGCTGGTGTTCATCGTCGCCCGTCGTACCGGCGTGTCGATCATCAAAATCGGCATCCCTCTGCTGGCCGGTCTGTCCGCCGTGCACGGTCTGGTGCCGCCGCACCCGGGTCCGCTGCTGGCCATCGGCGTGTTCGGTGCCGACATCGGTAAAACCATTCTCTATGGCCTGATCGTTGCGCTGCCAACCGCCATCATCGCCGGCCCGATCTACGGCACATTCATTGCCAAATACATCCCCGGCCATCCTAATCAGGAACTGGTGGATCAACTGGCTCGCGAGCCTGAGGCGGCAGAACTGCCGAGCTTCGGCATCACCCTGGTCACCGTGCTGTTGCCGGTGTTCCTGATGTTGCTCAAGACCTTTGCTGACGTGGCGCTGCCGGATGGCAATTTCTTGCGCACCTTCATGGACCTGGTCGGTCACCCGATCTCGGCGCTGTTGCTGGCCTTGCTGCTGTCGCTGTACACCTTCGGCCACCGTCAGGGCATCGACTCCAAACGCATTCTGAAATTGCTCGATGCGAGCCTTGCGCCGACCGCCGCGATCATTCTGATCATCGGTGCCGGTGGTGGCTTCAAGCAGATGCTGGTGACCAGCGGTGTGGGTGATGTGATCGGCCACATGGCGGTGAACGCACAGATCTCGCCGATCCTGCTGGCCTGGCTGGTGGCGGCGGTGATTCGCGTGGCCACCGGTTCGGCGACCGTGGCGACCATTACAGGCGCGGGCATTGTGGTGCCGGTGGTGGGGATGATTCCGGGTGTGAACCGTGAGCTGCTGGTACTGGCGACCGGTGCCGGTTCGTTGATCCTGTCTCACGTCAACGACGCGGGTTTCTGGCTGGTGAAGCAGTACTTCAACATGACCGTTGCGGAAACCTTCAAGACCTGGACGGCGATGGAAACCATCCTGTCCATCGTGGCGCTGTGCTTTATTCTGCTGTTGTCGATGTTCGTCTGACACAAACGCCAGACACAAAAAAACCGCAGCGATGCGGTTTTTTTGTGGGTGATGAATCGAAATCCCTGTCCCTGTCCCTGTCCCTGTAGGAGCTGTCGAGTGAAACGAGGCTGCGATCTTTTGATCTTGTTTTTTTAGATCAAAATCAAGATCAAAAGATCGCAGCCTCGTTTCACTCGACAGCTCCTACAGTGTTCGGTGTTCGGTGTTCGGTGTTCGGTGTTCGGTGTTATGTGTCAGGTGTCAGGCGTTGGTTTTGCTGATCAGCCCATCCGCCCGGAACATCGCGCGTATTCCGCGCACGGCCTGGCGAATCCGGTCCTGGTTTTCGATCAGCGCGAAGCGCACGTGATCATCGCCATATTCCCCGAAACCCACACCCGGCGAGACGCAGACCTTGGCCTCGGCCAGCAGTTTCTTGGCGAACTCAAGCGAGCCCAGGTGCGCATATGCCTCGGGAATCTTGGCCCAGACGTACATCGACGCTTTCGGGTTTTCGACCATCCAGCCCAGCTCATGCAGGCCTTTGACCAGCACGTTGCGCCGCTGGCGATACTGCTCGGCGATGTCTTTGACGCACTGCTGATCGCCTTCCAGCGCCGCAATGGCCGCGACCTGCAGCGGGGTGAACGTGCCGTAGTCGTGGTAGCTCTTGATCCGCGCCAGGGCATTGACCAGCTCCGCGTTGCCGACCATGAAACCGATGCGCCAGCCCGCCATGTTGTAGCTCTTGGACAGGGTGAAAAACTCCACCGCGATGTCCTTGGCGCCGGGCACTTGCATGATCGACGGGGCTTTCCAGCCGTCATAGACGATGTCGGCGTAGGCCAGATCGTGCACCACTAACACGTCGTACTGCTTGGCAAGGGCGATCACGCGCTCGAAGAAGTCCAGCTCCACGCACTGCGCGGTGGGGTTGGACGGGAAACCGAGGATCATCATTTTCGGTTTCGGGATCGAACCGCGAATGGCACTTTCCAGCTCGGCGAAGAAGTCCACGCCCGGAATCAGCGGCACTGAACGCACCTGGGCGCCGGCAATCACGGCACCGTAAATGTGAATCGGGTAGCTTGGGTTCGGCACCAGGACGGTGTCGCCCTGGTCGAGGGTGGCCAGCATCAAATGCGCCAGGCCTTCCTTGGAGCCGATGGTGACAATGGCTTCGCTTTCCGGGTCGATGTCGACCTCGTAGCGATCCTTGTACCAGTTGGATATCGCCCGACGCAGACGCGGAATACCCTTGGACGTCGAGTAACCGTGGGTGTCTTCGCGTTGCGCAACGGTGACCAGTTTTTCGACGATGTGCGGCGGTGTGGGGCCGTCGGGGTTGCCCATGCTGAAGTCGATGATGTCTTCGCCACGACGACGGGCGGCCATCTTCAGCTCGGCAGTGATGTTGAAAACGTAAGGGGGGAGTCGATCTATGCGCGCAAAGCGGCGCGGCGAACCTGGGTTGGCCATTGTTGCCTCGTATAACGTGAGCGCCCGGAACCGTCCGAGCGACGCTGGCCACTGCGGTGGCCTGTTGCGGAAGATAAGGGCTGGTATGGCACACTGTCCAGAGACGATGTAAACAAATTTGTCCGAAGGAAAAGGATTAATGGAATTCACCAGTGGCTTCTTGCTGAGCCTTTCGCTGTGCCTGGACATTGGCGTGGCCAATATCGCGATGATCACGCTGGCGATGCAGCGCGGCTATTTCCAGGGCTTTGCGCTGGGGTTGGGGACCTGTGTCGGTGACCTGATTTACGCAGTGCTGGCGTTGGCCGGCATGACCGTTTTGCTGCAGTACGAAACCGTACGATGGGTGCTATGGATCGGTGGTTCGGCGCTGCTGGTGTATTTCGCGGCGAAGATGATCTATTCGGCGATTCACCACGAAGCGGTGCTGGCGCAGGCCGGGGACGTGGGGCAGAACTCGCACCGCAAGGAGTTTTTTCGCGGGATCTTCCTGGCCATGTCTTCACCGAGTGCGATTCTCTGGTTCGCTGCGGTGGGCGGCACACTGATCGCGCGTTCGGGTGGGGCCGGGGCGCTCAGCTCGGCGTTGTTCTTGAGCGGGTTCTTCTGCGCCGGACTGCTTTGGTGTGTGGGGTTGTGCTTGGCGGCGAGCCACGGCGGCAAGTTGTTGGGCGATAAACTGTTGCGTTATTCGTACATGGCATCGGCGGCGATCTTCTGCTATTTCGCGGTCTACGTGATCCTATCGGGTTACAACGAGTTTGTCGGTGCGGGCGCCATCGAGCCGTTGCACGCACTGTAACTGGGCGAATCGGGTTTGGCTTCTATACTCCCAGCCAAACCCACCTTTTTGATCCAGGAGTCGAGTCATGGATGAGCCAACAGGCGTCGCACCGACTGGGCCACGCATCGAACGCGGGCACTTTCTGCTCATTGCAGGGTTTGGCGGACGATTTACCACGGCTACAAAGAAAAACATCCCAAAGCTCTGGGATAGGTTCATTCCCGAGATTGGCAAAATTCCCGGTCAAAAAGATGAAGTCACCTACGGCATCTGCTGCAATCCGGATGGCAAGGGCGGCTTCGAATACATCGCCGGCGTCGAAATCAGCAAGCTCGACGACCTGCCCGACAAGTACCGCTGGGTCGAGGTTCAGCCTCAGCAGTACGCGGTGTTCGAACACCAGGGCACGCTGGACACCTTGCCCCAAACCTTTCAATACATCTGGAAAACCTGGCTGCCACAGTCCAAATACAAAGCGGCGGACGCGCCGGAGTTCGAACGCTACAGCGAGGACTTCAACCCGAAGCTCAACACCGGTGTGCTGGAAATCTGGCTGCCGATCAAGGCGCAATAATTTATGATCGCCAGCCTCTTTATCGCTGAATCCGAGCTGCCATGAACCTCGTCATCCGCCACGTCACACCTGCTGATCTGGATCGTTGCTACGCCATCGAAACCGTCGCCTATGAAGGCGACGAAGCCGCCACCCGCGAGAAAATCGCCACGCGCATTGCCACCTGGCCCGAGGGCTTTATCGTCGCCGAAGTCGACGGCGTGGTAGCCGGTTTCATCAACTCGGGTGCGGCGTTTCAGGTGGAAATGTCGGACGAGGCATTCAAGGAATTGATTGGCCACGACCCGAAGGGCCCGCATGTGGTGATCATGTCGGTGGTGGTGCATCCGGATTATCAGGGGCAGGGTTTGGCGAAACGCTTGATGGGCGAATTCATCGAGCGGATGCGTACGTTGAACAAAACCAGCATCAACCTGATGTGCAAGGAGCGGCATATTGCGCTCTATGCCGGGATCGGGTTTGCCTACATCAAGCCTTCAGCGTCTGACCATGGCGGCATGGCGTGGCATGAGATGGTGTTGAAGTTGTAACCCTCTCGTCAGGACATTGCAGATTAAATGTGGGAGCGAGCTTGCTCGCGATGACGGCCTGACATTCAACAGAAATATCGACTTTCAGACCGCCATCGCGAGCAAGCTCGCTCCCACACTGGTTTTGTATTGATAGTCGGTCCGTGGGTCGGCAAACAGTGGAAATTATTGCTCTCTCAGAAAATCAGGCCCATCCGCCGTTCATAACCTATCCGGCCCTTGTAGGCCTCGCCGCTGTCTGCCCAGCCGAATTTTACGTAAAGCGCGATGGCGGCTGCATTGTCCGCATCCACCGACAACTCCAGCGCTTTTATTTCCGGAAAGGCCTGACGCGCCACCTCGGGCAGGGCGTGCAGGCAGGCCTTGCCATACCCTTTGCCCTGAGCCCGGTGATCGACTTGCAGCGCATGCAAGGTGGCGCTGTGTTCATCGGCCCAGGCCGGTAATACCGGTGGGCGTTTGAGCAGCAGGAAGGCGACGGGGACTTCTTCGGCGAGCAGGGCAAACCCTTTGACGCCAGGGCCCGGCTTGGACAGCAGGGTGTGCAACGCCCCGTGGATGTCGCCGGAGAATTTGATTTGTTCTGTGTGAACTTCGATGGCCTCGACCTGCTGGCGCTGGAGCGCGTTCAGGCTTTCGTAAGGCACGAGTCGGGCTGTCACTGGAGTGTCCTTTTTCCAACAAAGATAAGCCACAGATTCTAGCGAGTTTGTGTTCATGGTTTTTTTATTTCGAGTGTCGATTTGGTATTTCGCCAGACGACTAAGGGTGTCTTCACGATAAACCTTTCGGAGAATCGTCATGAATGCTCTCACCGCTCAAACCGAAATCCAGACCCTGATTGAAACCTATCGTCAAGCCGTCATCGCCAAGGATGTGGAAAAAGTCATGGCGCTGTACGCGACCGACGAACACTGGGCCCCGTTCGACATGATGAGCGGCACGGCCTTGTTCGACCTGAAACCCTGATTGTCCGGTTGATTCGTCGGGAATGTCGCGAAAGCACCTATCTGCAGCCATAGTTGATCAGTTCGATTAGGGAGAGCCCTATGAAATATTTATGCCTGGTCTACAGCAACGAGCGCGAATTGCACGCGTCGCCTGAAAGTCCCAAGGACGCCGAGTGCATGGCCTATGCCGAGTCGATCCAGGGCAGCGGCCGGATGGTCGCGGCCGAGGCACTGGAGTCGGTGCAAACCGCGACCACCGTGCGCATGCGCAACGGCAAAATGTCGATCACCGACGGGCCTTTCGCCGAAACCAAGGAGCAGTTGGCCGGCTTCTACCTGATCGATGCCAAAGACCTCAATGAGGCCATTCAGGTCGCCGGTAATATTCCGGCGGCCCGGGTGGGCTGTGTCGAGGTGCGTCCCGTTCGTCAGTTGAATCCCTGAATAGAAATCACAACCCAGGAGAGCCCCATGAGCCCACAGCCTTTTCAACACCCGCCTGCGGAATTCGGGTTGTCCATCAGCCGCCTGATCGACGCACCGCGCAACAAAGTCTTCCGCGCCTGGACCGAGCCGGCCTTGCTCGTGCAGTGGTGGGGGCCTCATGGGATGACCACCCCTGAGTGCGAAATGGATCTTTGGGTCGGTGGCCAGTTTCGGACCCTGATGCGCGCCCCGGACGGCGCCGAATACCCGACCATGGGCGTGTTCCTCGAGATCACCGCGCCTGAGCGGCTGGTGTTCACCGATGCCTTCATCCCGGGCTGGATTCCGTCGGGTAAACCCTTCATGAGCGCCGAAGTGACGCTCGAGGACCGGAACGGCAAAACCCTCTACACCGCGCGCGCCATGCACTGGTCCGAAGAGGATCGCAAGGCTCATGAGGCCATGGGCTTTCACGTCGGCTGGGGGCAGAGCCTCGATCGGCTGGTGACGCTGGTGACCGAAGGCATGCCGGACTGATGCCTGGCGAGTCGGTTCGGGCGCGGGTCGAGCAGGTTTACCGCGAAGACTCGCGGCGGGTGCTGGCGACCCTGATCCGTTTGCTGGGGGATTTCGACCTCGCGGAAGAGGCCTTGCACGAGGCGTTTTTCGTCGCGATCGAGCGCTGGCAGCGTGACGGCGTGCCGGACAACCCGCGCGCCTGGCTGGTGTCCACCGGGCGCTTCAAGGCCATTGATGTGTTGCGTCGGCGCGCACGCTTCGCCGCGTCCCGGCCAATGTTGGTCACTCAACTGGAGGCGCTGGAGCAGGCTGACTGGAGCGACGAAGACGTGGAAGATGACCGCCTGCGCCTGATCTTCACCTGTTGCCACCCGGCACTCGCGGCGGACGCTCAAGTGCCGTTGACGTTGCGGGAAGTCTGCGACTTGACCACAGAAGAAATCGCCCGGGCGTTTCTCTCGGCGCCGACCACCATCGCCCAGCGTATCGTGCGGGCCAAAGCCAAGATTCGTGACGCGAAAATCCCTTATCAAGTGCCAACCCTGGCTGAGTTGCCGGAACGCCTCGACAGCGTACTGCGGGTGATCTATCTGGTGTTCAACGAAGGTTACTCGGCATCCGTCGGTGCGCAATTGACCCGTGAAGACCTGACCCGCGAGGCGATTCGGCTCGGCCGATTGTTGATGGAGCTGTTGCCGGAATCGGAGGTGATGGGGCTGCTGGCACTGATGCTGCTGCACGAGTCGCGTCGCCCGGCGCGGACCTCGTCCAGTGGGGATCTGATTGTGCTGGATGAGCAGGACCGTTCGCTGTGGGACGTCGGGATGATGACCGAAGGCTGCGCGCTGGTGGAACGGGCGTTGACGACGGGGCGTTTCGGGCCTTATTGCCTGCAGGCGGCCATTGCGGCGGTGCATGCGCAGGCGCCTTCGGCGGGGGAGACGGACTGGCCGCAGATTGTCGGCCTGTATGACGTACTGTTGGCCGCCGTGCCTTCGCCGGTGATCGAGTTGAACCGTGCGGCGGCAATCTCCAAACGGGATGGACCGTTAGCGGCGTTGACGCTGGTGGAGGATATTCTGGCGCGCGGGGAGTTGCTGGATTACCACTTGGCGCATTCGGCGCGGGCGGAATTTTTTCGGCAGTTGGGGCGGGTCGAGGAGGCCAGGGCGGCGTATCAACGGGCGCTGGAATTGACCCGGCAGGTGCCGGAGCAGCGGTTTATCGAGGCGCGGATCAGGGCGTTGGAGTGAGGTGAATTCGCTGTCCCCTTCGCGAGCAGGCTCGCTCCCACAGTTGATCTTCATGGCGCCACAGATCCAATGTGGGAGCGAGCCTGCTCGCGAAGGGCGCACCGCTATTCCAGCATCTTGCTCAACAACCAGCTCCCTGCCGGCCCCGGCGGGTGCAGGCGTGACCACAGCGCATCGACAAACACCGATTTGGGCCAACCGCGCACCTCCAGTTCCACCAGCGTCCCGCTATCAAACCGCCCCACCAGCCAGCGCGGCAATGGCGCCCAGCCAAACCCGCCCTGGGCCATTTCCAGCAGCATCAGGTAACTCGGGGCCGACCAGACGCGCCCCTTCGCACGGCTTTCATACGGATTGACGATGGTCGCCAGACGCAGCTCCCGATGCTGTTGCAGCACCTCCTGATCGATACCGCTCAGCGCCGCCAACGGATGCTCACGGGACACAAACAAGGCAATTTCCGTGCGTTCCTCGACAGTCGAACTGACCAGGTCCGGCGGATAACTGTCCTGCATTTCTGCGAAAGCAACGTGCGCCCGACCGCGTTGCACCAACGCCACCAGGTCATCGCACTCAGCAATCAAACATTCGAGTTCCAAGTCCGGATAACGCTGTTCGAAGGCACTCAGTGCCGCTTCGAACCGGTCGGACTGATAGGTGTCGGAAATCGCTACCGTCAGCTTCGCCTCAACCCCTTGGGACAGTTGGCTGGCCGTCATTTCCAGACGGCTGGTGGCGGCCAGAATGTCTTCGGCCCGTTGCAACATCACATGCCCGGCCGGGGTGAGTGTAGGTTTTCGGCTGCTACGGTCGAACAGCGTCAGGTTCAGGTCAATCTCCAGGCTGGCGACCGCTGCGCTGATGGTCGACTGACTGCGGCCAAGCTTACGTGCCGCTGCAGAGAACGAGCCTTGGGTCGCCGCTTGCACAAAGGCTTGCAACACTTCCTGAGAAGCCATGAACTATCGCCTTGATCGATGGTTATTGGTTAGGAAGTATCGGGGTGAGGGACGATCATGGCAACCATCGTCACTCAAGGATTTCTGCTCATGAACGCCAACAAAACCATCACCGAACGTATTTTCCAGGCCATGGGTTTCGAACTGTTGGCCATCCTGATCTGTACGCCGTTGCTGGCCTGGATCATGGACAAGCCGATGCTGGAAATGGGTGTTGTCACCCTGCTGATCGCAGCCCTCGCCCTGGCCTGGAACGTGGTCTTCAACGGCCTGTTCGATCGTGTGCTTGAGCGTTTCAACATCGTGCACAACGCCTGGGTTCGAATCGTCCATGCGTTACTGTTTGAGGGCGGTCTGGTCGCGGTCGGTGTGCCGCTGATTGCCTGCTGGCTGAACATCAGCCTGTGGCAAGCGTTCCTGCTGGACATCGGCGTGTTGCTGTTTTTCCTGCCGTACACCTACGTTTACCACTGGGTGTATGACGTGGTGCGCGAGCGGCTTGTGCTGCGCGAGTCTTGCGAAGGGTAAAAGAAAAAAGATCTTGTGTGCGAGCCTGCTCGCGAAGAGGATTTCACATTCAACATTGATGTTGACTGATCGGGCGCCTTCGCGAGCAGGCTCGCTCCCACAGGGTTATGCGTTAGACGTGGAAATAACCTACGCAGGAGTCGAACGGCAAGCGCTTGAGCTCGATCTTGTTCAGGTCGAGCACTTCGCGCAGGGCTTTGGTTTCGCCCGGGAAGTTGCGGTAGGCGACTTCGTCCAATACCACGATCGCGCCTTTTGGCATGTACGGCAGGAACGTTTCCAGCGCGACTTTGGTCGATTCGTACAGGTCGGTGTCGAGGATCAGCATGGCCACGACCAGGTCCGGACGGGTCTTCACCCACTCAGGCACGGTTTTGACGATGTCGCCTTTGACCAGCTCGCAACGCGGGATGCGGTTGACCGGGCGCAGCAGGTCGTTGGCGTCGATCATGTCCTGGATCAACGACTGGTCGGTGTCGGAGAACATGGTCTCGTTGACGTCGGCCGGGTCTTCGTTTTTGTCGATGCTCTGGAAACCTTCGAACGTGTCGAAGCCAACGATCGAACGGTTGATCGCATACGGTTCAAGAATCATCGACAAGTGCATATAGAGCATCAGCGAGTTGCCCTTGTACACGCCGCACTCGATGATCGCGCCCGGTACTTCGGCGACTTTCTTGAACAGCTCCATGCGCGACAGGGCAGCGGTCACGCCGATGCGGTTGGCGAAGACAAAGGGTGCGTCGGCTACATACTCGGCATCGACCCGTTTCAGGACATTGGCACGGGTTTCGTTGTACTGGGCCTCTGCAGGCGTGATGCGACGCTTGGTCATGCTTCGATTCCTTGGAAATTAGAAAAGTCGTGGGCGTGGAAATAGTCTTTGAAGCCTGCGCCGACATCCGGGCATGCGCTGTCGACGTTGATGGCGCCGCGTTTGTGCTTGAGGTCGTCGAGGTGCATCAGGCGGAAGTCCACGCTGAAGCGGGTTTGATTGGTGTGGTTGGCCACCGTGCCGTGCAGGTGCGAACCGGAGAAGATCAGCATCTCACCGGTATTGCCGGCAATGCGCACTTCGGACGCGGTATTGATTTCTTCCAGCGGCACCGGATGCACGCGGACCTCCTCTTTGAGGTTGTCCTTGGCTTTATGCCGCTGGTTGCTGATCCAGTCGTTGAGGCTCCATTCGCTGGAGGTGTTCTTCACCGGCACGTCGAAGTAGCCGCCGTTGATCATCATGGTCTGGTCGGGGCTGATGGTGTGCACCGGCATCCAGGTGTTGATCTGGCAATCGACGCTGCCATACCAGGTGTCGCGATGAGGTTTGTAGGCGTAGCTGACACCGGCGTGCAGGTACTCGTAGTTCGGCACCACGCGAATGCGCGGTACGTCGAAAATGTATTCACGAGGGTCGGCACCGATCTCGTCGATGAACGACAGGATCAGATCCTTGGCGCGTTGGCTGTTGGTGAACTGGCCCTTCAGGCGAGTCACCAGCACCACGAATTCTTCCACCGGCATCAGCGTGTGCAGCGCCTGGTGACGGGTCTCGCCGTCGAAAGCGGCGGTGATGCTTTCCTGGGCGAACGCACACAGCTCTTTGGCGGCGCGTAGCTGAGTGTTCAGGAAAATGTCGCCGGCGTAGATGGCTTCTTTGAAGTCAGCTTTGTGCTGAAGCTGATTGATGTACAGATTCACGATTCCTCTCCTGAATGCATCGAGTCTCTTAAGAATCGGCAACACGTTAACAAACTGAAGTGCGGTCCGGCGGGTGATGGATCAATAAAAGCGTAATCCCCTGAATTTGCGACGAAATGCTTTCTCCAGGCCAAAAAAATCCCTGTAGGAGCGAGGCTTGCCCGCGAAGAACGATAACGCGGTCATTTGTATACCGCGTTATCGTTCTTCGCGGGCAAGCCTCGCTCCTACAGGGGTTACATGTTGAGGCTGGTTAAAATATTTGGGTGAACAACCAATACAAACTGCCTGACAACAAAATCGCTGCCGGCAAGGTCAGCACCCAGGCCATCAGTAGATTGCGGACGGTCTTCATCTGCAGCCCGCCACCGTTGGCGACCATGGTCCCGGCCACCCCCGAGGACAGCACATGGGTGGTCGACACCGGCAGACCGAACATGTCAGCGGCGCCGATGGTCAGCATGGCCACGGTTTCCGCCGACGCACCCTGTGCATAGGTCAGGTGGGTCTTGCCGATTTTTTCGCCGACCGTCACCACGATGCGCTTCCAGCCGACCATGGTGCCGAGCCCCAGGGCGATGGCCACCGCGATTTTTACCCACAGGGGAATGAACCGCGTGGCGTTGTCGATTTGCTGTTTGAACAGTTGCAGTTTGCCGGTGGTGTCAGCATCGAAGTTGCCGACTTTGTTCTTGTCCATCAGGCGAATGGTTTCGCTGGTCAGGTACATGTCGTTGCGCACGTTACCCATGGCCTCGGCCGGGACTTTCGACAGTGAGCCGTAGCCTTTCACTTCGTTACCGATGTTGCCGGTCAGCGCGGCGAGGGCGGGGATCAGTTGCGGCGTCACTACCTTGCTGCGCACGTAATCGGACAGCACCGGGCGCGGGTCGGCCGGCGCCGGCAGCGGTGCACTTTTGACCAGGGCTTGCTGAGTGACTTCGGCCACCGCCGCGAACTGCAGGGCTTGATCCGCCGGCATCGTGCGGTTCAGCGCATACGCCATCGGCAGGGTGCCCACCAGAATCAGCATGATCAGGCCCATGCCTTTCTGACCGTCGTTGGAACCGTGGGCGAAAGACACGCCCGTGCAGGTCAGGATCAACAGGCCGCGAATCCACCACGGTGGCGGGGTGTCGCCCTTTGGTGCCTTGTACAGTGAGCGATTCTTGACGAAAGCACGCAGGGCCAGCAGCAACAGTGCGGCAAAGCCAAAGCCGATCAGCGGCGACAGCAGCAGCGCATAACCGATCTTGATCGCTTGCGCCCAGTCCACGCCGCTGGTGCCGTCGCGGCCATGCATCAAGGCATTGGCCACGCCGACACCGATGATCGAACCAATCAGCGTGTGCGACGACGACGCTGGCAAGCCCAGCCACCATGTGCCGAGGTTCCACAGGATCGCCGCGATCAGCAGGGCGAAGATCATCGCGAAACCGGCGGAAGAACCGACTTGCAGAATCAGCTCCACCGGCAACAGGGCGATGATGCCGAACGCCACCGCGCCGCTGGACAGCAGCACGCCGAGGAAATTGAAGAAACCGGACCAGACCACCGCGAAATGCGGCGGCAGCGAATTGGTGTAAATCACCGTGGCCACCGCATTGGCGGTGTCATGGAAACCGTTGACGAACTCAAAGCCCAACGCAATCAGCAGCGCCACGCCCAACAGCAGAAACGGCGTCCACGTGGTCACCACGGTGCCGAGTTCGCTCATGTCGTGCATCAGGCTGTAGGCCGTGAACAACAACCCGCAACCCAGCACGGCAAAAAACACCACGATGGTGAGCAGGCCGGGTTTTTTGTCGAGTTGCGGTTTGGTGCCGCTGACGGGAGCCTGTGCAGCGGCGGTAAAGGTAGGAGTAGCCATAACGGACAATCCTGAGTAAGGAGGAGTATCGGTCATGATCGTTGCTGAATGTTACAGAGAAACTGCCTCAGATCAGGGTTTGGTTTTTTTGCCGGGGCATTGATCCAAATGACACGGACCTGTAGCAGCTGGCGAAGCCTGCGTTCGGCTGCGAAGCAGTCGTAATTGCGGAACTCTCGGTGTGCCTGAACGAATCACGACTGCTTCGCAGCCGAACGCAGGCTTCGCCAGCTGCTACAAGAAGCGCGCAGGCTCTCAATAATCCTGACGCTTGCGAAACGCCCAGCGCCCGGCAATCGCGGTAAACGTCACGACCAGCGCCACCAGAATCCAGAACCCTTCGGGGTCCCCTGAAAGCGGCACACCACCCACGTTCATGCCGAAGAAACCGGCGATGATGTTGATCGGCAATGCCAGCACCGTGACCACGGTCAAGGTGAACAGTGTGCGGTTGCTCTGTTCGTTGAGGTTGGCGGCAATTTCTTCCTGCAACAGCTTGATCCGCTCGCCCAGTGCGGTGAGGTCGTTGATGATCAGCGCAAACTCCTCGGTGGACTTGCGCAGTTCCTTCACGTCTTCTTTTTGCAGCCACTGTGGCGGGCGATTGAGCAGGCGCAGCAACGAGCCTGGCTCCAGCGCCAGCAGCCGTTGCAAACGTACCAACACCCGGCGATTGGCGCCCAGTTCCGCACGGTTGGTCGACAGTCGCGAGGACAGCAACTCGTCTTCGATCTGATCGACACTCTGGCTGGTCTTGCGCACGATCTGGGTCAGCACTTCGCCCTGGTCGCGCAGCAAATGCACGAGCAATTCCAGTGGTGAGCGAAAGCATTCACCGCCCTTTACCGACGAACGCAGTTTGTCCACCGAATGCAGTGGTTGCAGGCGTGCGCTGATGATCAAACGACTGCGGGCGCAGACCCACAACGTCGAGACATCGGACGAAACCATGCTGCTGAGGTTGAACACCACGTCGTTGACCACCGCCAGCAACGCCGAGTCCACGTGCTCGATGCGGGTCGAGCGCGAGCCTTCGTGCAAGGCTTCGAAAAACTCGTCCGGCAAATCCAGATTGCTTTTCATCCAGCGCTCGCACGCGGCATGCGCCAGGTTCAGGTGCAGCCAGAGAAATTCGTCGCTGTCGTCCAGTTGTTGCAGGCAGTGCAACGCCTTGGCCGAATCGATCTCCCGACCGCGTTCGCCTGGGCGAAAACTGAAACCGTAAAGCAGGCCGAACAGGTCTGAGTCGCGATGGCTTTGATCGATGCTGTGGTTCATTAGTGCTCGCAATGGGGGCGCAATCGCTTTATGTAGCAGCTGGCGAAGCCTGCGTTCGGCTGCGCCCCTGTGGGAGCGAGCCTGCTCGCGAAGAGGCAGTGTCAGTCGACATAAATGCAGCTGACATATCGCCTTCGCGAGCAGGCTCGCTCCCACAGGGGCGGGTCGCGTTACGGCGGGGTTCGCAGGTTCACGTGAGCCGCATCATCGCAAGGAGTTTTGACAGTTTTGTGACCGTTGAATGAAGGCTTGATAGTGGCCATGCCGGTGGTCGGAATGTATTCAAGAACCGCTCTGGCATGCCGATTACGCAGACGTTAACTTGCATGGCTTTGGCCTCGAACCAAGGTCGCAGACAGGGATGTCCGGACACTTTTCACGCCGCGTTGTGGCGTGCCTCATCCCTGTCATGAGTATCACTTGATGCTGCAAAAATCCCTGAGAGCACAAATCCTCGCCTTGTTGAGTGGCAGTCTGTTGGCCATGTTGCTGATCGCCCTGGCCTGCTTTCATTTCCTGTCCAGCGGCGTACAGAGCTACGCGAATCTGATCGATGGCCCACTGCACACCTCGCAACTGGTCGACGAAGCCAACCTGCAATTCAAAGTGCAGGTTCAGGAATGGAAAAACGTCCTGCTGCGCGGCAAGCAACCGGCCGATCTGGACAAATACTGGAAACAGTTCGAAGACCGTCAGCGCGACGTGCAGCGCATCCTCGGCGAACTGGCCACGCAGAAAGGCATCGAGCCGCTGCTCAAAACCCGCATAGAACGCCTGCGCGACGAACACCGACAGTTGGGCGCGGCTTACCTGAAGGGCCGCGATGCTTATGTGGCAGCCAGTGCCGACCCCTTCGCTGGCGACACCGCCGTCAAAGGCGTGGACCGTGCGACCAGCGATCAGATGAGCGAACTGGTCAGCGAGTTACGTAAGCAGGGCGCCGAGCAGTCGACGCTGATCAGCGCCAGCGCCGATCGTACTGTGTTGCTGGGAATCATCGTGATGCTCGGATCAGGTCTGTTGATCGGCCTGTTGAGCCTGTGGCTGGTCAACCGCAATCTGGTCGAGCCGATTCGTAAACTGATCGAGTACGTGGCGCAACTGAGCCAGGGCAAGTTTGCCGAGCGCGTGGCCAGCAGCCGTCAGGACGAGTTGGGCAAGCTGGCGATAGCGGCCAACACCTTGCGCGATTTTCTCGCCGAAACCTTCAGCCATTTGCAGCGCAGTGCCAAGGATCTGGACAGCGCCAGCGGCGAGCTGAATTCGATCGCCAGCCTCATGGCTGGTGGCACCAATGAACAGTTCAATCGCACCGATCAAGTGGCCACGGCGATGAACGAAATGTCCGCCACCGCTCAGGAAGTCGCACGTCACGCCGCCGACGCGGCCCGTGCGGCCGACGATGCCGACCAGTCCGCCCAGCAGGGCGAAAGAGTCATGCAGGGCACCATTCACACCATCACTCAAATGCGCGGCGAGATCGCCAATACCGCCACGGTTATCCGTCGTCTGGAAACTGACAGTGGGCGCATCGGCAAGGTGCTGGAAGTGATTCGCGGCATTGCCGAGCAGACCAATTTGCTGGCACTCAACGCGGCCATCGAAGCGGCGCGTGCCGGTGAAGCCGGGCGCGGTTTCGCGGTGGTGGCCGATGAAGTCCGCAGCCTGGCACAACGCACGGCGGCGTCGATCATCGAGATCAACCAGATCATCCAGACCGTACAAACCGGAGCGGTGGACGCGGCCCAGGCGATAGAAAGCGGTCAGTCGCGCAGTGAAGAAAGCGTCCAGCAAGTGACCGAGGCCGGCGCCATGCTTGAGCGAATTACCCTCGCGGTGGAAGCTATTCGCGACATGAACCGCCAGATCGCTACCGCCGCTGAAGAGCAGACGTCGGTAGCCGAAGACATCTCGCGCAACCTCACCGAAATCACCAGCATCGCCAGTACCAACCTGGACAACGTGCAACGCACCGAAGCGGCGAGCCACAACCTGCACGGGTTGTCGGGGCAATTGAATGAAGTGACGGCGCGCCTGAACGCGTAATGAACAATTTCAGCGATCGAGCCCGATACTGAATGCACAAAAGCCGCACGATCCGAACATCGTGCGGCTTTGTTATACGGGCATCAGGTGTCTTGTTTGCTTTTCAGGACTTCGCCGGTGGCGGCGTTCAAATCCACGTCCCATTCAACGCCTTTAGCGTCGCGCACTTCGACTTCGTACTCATAGCCGTTGAAGTGGTTGTCCAGGTCGCGGTCGGTAATCGTGGCCCCCGGGTGCAACTTCAGCACGATCTGGTCCAGCGCTTCCTGCGGCTTGATCTTGCCTTCTTTGACCAGTTGAGGAATCTGATCGATCGGTACATCACCAGCCTGGGCCATGCCAGCCGTGAGGGTCAGGGCCGCAGCGGTGAGCAGGGCCATCAGGGTTTTCATGAAGTTCTTCCTTGGGTGAGCTGTTTAAGTGGGGCCAGATTAGCGGTGGCGACTTAATTCAGCCTTAATTCCAGGGACCGCGCTGTTTGTAAAAGCTTCGCGGGCAAGCCTCGCTCCTACGGATTTATATCGATCACGAACATGGCGAACGACATCAACCCGTAGGAGCGAGGCTTGCCCGCGAAGAATTCAACTCGGTGCATCAGCTGACGCGGATCAATACCCGTTGTTCTGCAGCAACTGCGCAACACTGGCGGCAGCCGGACGCTTGTAGAATTTCAACAGTTCGCTGGCGCGGTTGGTGAAGATGCCATCGACCCCGGCGTCCATGGCTTTCTGGTAATCCACCGCATCGTCGAGGGTATAGACGTGCACCAGCAAGCCCTGGTCGTGGGTGTACTGGTTCATCCACGGCTTTACCAGGTCCGAGTAGCTCTGATCGCCACCCTGGGTCAGCGCAGCAGAAGGGCCGGTGCCGATTGCACCCTGGGCCTTGGCGTAGTCGACCCAGCGCTGGAACTCGGCGATGTCCTTTGGTTCCTGTCTGGCGTAGAAAGTGGCTTTGTCCTTGTCGCCTGACTCGGCAAAGGTCACTTTGGACTTAGGCTCGATGCTGCCTTCGCCGACCCACAACAGCAGGACTTTCGGCACGCGCGGCATTTCTTTTTCCAGCAGTTCGAGGCTGCTCTTCTCAAACGTTTGCAGCACCACCTTGCCTTTGCCCTGGCCGACAGCCAGTTCGCTTTTCGCCAGTTTCGAACCGGCCGGGCTCAGCCAGCCTCGATCCTGCAATTTATCCTTGAGGTCACGCTCGATGCCGGGGAATTGCTTCGGCTCCTTGGTCTCGATGTACAAGCCGGGCTTGTGCAACGGATTGCCTTGGGCGATGTCGATGATTTCATCCAGCGTCAGAATTTTCAGACCGGCGTAGGAAGGACGTGCGCGATCCGGGTAAGCGGTATTGAACCAGCTGCCGGCATCCAGGGTTTTGAGTTCGGCAAGGGTGAATTCGTTGGCGGGGCTGTCCTTGCGCTCGGGGAACCGGGTGGCCACATCGGTGGTGCGTTGCAGGTTGTTATCGTGCAGGGCAAACAGCACGCCGTCCTTGCTGCGTTGCAGGTCCATTTCCAGGTAGTCGGCGCCCAGATCGCGGGCCAGTTTGTAGGCCGCGGCGGTGGATTCGGGGGCATCGAACGACGCACCGCGGTGAGCGATGACCGCCGGGTGCGGGATGCCCATGGTGGTCGCCAGCGCGGTGGGGCTGGGCTCACTGGCAGCCTGTGCCTGGCCGAGGCCGAGCATCAGGCTCAACACCAGGGCGCTCTGGGTGAAGGTGGCGTGCATGGTCGAGATCCTTTCGTAATGTGTTTTCACAGAGGTCTCTTTTAACAACTGAATGCTGCCGGCGCTATCGCCAGACCGACATTAGCCTGTTTAAAGCCAATTTTTTCGGCGCTTTTGTGCGGTTCCTTGCAGTACTCTTGGCCGAGGCGTTTCTCCGGCAGAGGGAAACCCGTTCGCTAGCCCTGCGTGTAAACCATCGATCACCGGTTCTTGACGACCCATTGTGAGGTTTATATGCGCATCACTTCCGAGCTTATCTGCCAGGCCGCCGACCAACTCAAAGGCTTCGTCGGCCTCAATCGCAAGACCGGCCATTACCTTGTTCGTTTCAGTGAAGATGCCTTCGGCATGGACGTAGCGGACGACGGCATTATTCCTGTGAGCGAGTTTGTCTGGGCGCCGGGGGCGGAGCAGACCATGACGCTTAAACGTGAGTTGATTCAGTTGCTGCTGAATCAGAATGTTGATGACCGGATCAACATCACCGAGCCGCTGCGGGTGTATATGAGTCGGCGGGAAGTGCCGGAGATTTCGGCGGTGCGCAGCCTCGTTCAGGGCTGAGTTTTTGCGGTGGATGGATCGGCCTCTTCGCGAGCAAGCTCGCTCCCACAGGGGAAATGTGTCGTACACAAAACCTGTGGGAGCGAGCTTGCTCGCGATGAGGGCCTAAACGACCCCGCACCTATTACTGCTGAAACAGATAATCCCGCTCAACCTTGCACACCCGCGTATGGCAACTCGCATACCATGTCGAACGCCCGCGCTCACGAATCGCGCTGTGCTCGGGATGCTGCTTCCACGCCAGGATCGCCGCTTCACTGGTCCAATAGGACACCGTAATCCCGAGCCCATCCTCGCCACGAGCCGACTCCACACCCAGAAACCCCGGCTGCTCACGCGCCAGTTCCACCATGCGTTCAGCCGCCTCGGCGTAACCTTGATCACCTTCGGTGCGCAGTGAGGTAAAAATCACGGCGTAGTACGGCGTTGCCGGTGTTTGAGCAATCATGATTTGCGCCTCGCACACGCTTCGATCAACGCGCGAACCAGCGGCGGCAGAATGCCTTTCAGCGCCGCACGTTCAGGCTGAAACAGGGTCGCGACAAAGAACGGATGACCTTTGAGCTCCACGGCCCGCAAATCCCCCAAGGTATCGTGGCCCACGGCGCACAGCTGCCGGGTCAGTAACTCACGTTCAAACGCTGGATTAACCCCGTAGCGGCAGTGATAGCCTTCGACAATCTCGGCGCTTTCGTACGCGTTGGCGATCAACGAGCCTTCAACCAGCTGAATGCTGTCGGCGGCTTCTACCAGTGAGCAGCTCAGTGGCGAGACCACGGCTCGCGTCGCCTCGGGGTTGGTTTCGCCATGCTCGGCATCTTCCCAGCCCAACACGTTTCGAGCGAACTCAAGCACCGCGTGTTGGAAACCGCCACAGGTGCCGAGGAACGGTCGTTGTTGCTCCCGGGCGAAACGGATCGCCCGCAACGCGCCGTCCATGTCGCGATAAGGACTGGCGGGCACGCACCAGAAACCGTCGAAATCGTGCAGCGCGGTGCTGGCGTTGATGCGGTCAGTGGCCAGCCATTCAAATTGCACGTCCGTGTTGGCGTGTTTGGCGGCCATGTCGAGGGCGAGGGGGATCGCTTGGTGGGCGGTGACTTGCGGGTCGTAATCACCGATCAGGGCGATGCGCAGAGTGCTGGCTTCCATGAATGACCTCGATGCTTGTTGATTCCTGGTACCCACTATAGATTGGCGTTCACGCATTCAATATTGGCGTTATCCCAAGTGATCAATGCAGCGACGCACTATCGGCTGGACTACCCCGACCTGTCCCTGATCCTCGCACTGGTGCGCGGCGCCTCTCTGGCGCGGGCATCGACGCTGTTGAAGGTCGACGTCTCGACGGTGTTTCGCGCTGTGCGCCGACTCGAAGCTGCGCTGGGCCAGCAACTATTCGAAAAGAGCCGCGCCGGTTATTTACCGACCACCCTGGCGCAAACCTTGGCCGAACAGGCGGAACGGGCGGAACAAGCGTTGGACGCGGCGCGCATTGGCGTGGAGCAGGGCGGCGAAGTTATCAGCGGCACCGTGCGCCTGACCTGCACCGATTCAGTCCTGCAAGGCTTGCTCTTACCCGCGCTGGCGCAGTTCATGCCCGGCTATCCAGCGCTGACCCTCGAGTTGAGCACGTCCAACGATTTCGCCAACCTTAGTCGCCGGGATGCGGATATTGCCTTGCGCCTGACCCGCACCCCGCCCGAGCATTTGGTGGGCCGACGCCTGGCCGACGTTTCCTATCGAGTCTGTGCCAGCGTGGCCTATCTGGAGTCGGTCGAGTCTGAGGCGCTGGCCGCACTGACCTGGATCGCCCCGGATGACTTCCTTCCCGATCACCCTACCGTCGCGTGGCGTCGGCAAGCATTGCCGGGGGTAACACCGGCTTATCGCTGTAACAGCATGTTGTCGGTGACCGAATTGGTGCGGGCCGGGCTGGGTGTCGCGGCATTGCCGGACTTCCTGATCGGCGGCGAGTTGCAGCCATTGAGTGCGCCGTTAGACGGTTACGACACGGCGCTGTGGCTGCTGACCCGCCCGGACTGTCGCGCCTTGCGCTCGGTGGTCACGTTGTTCGATGAGCTCGGGCGAGCGCTGAAGTCGCCTTGAGGCGGATCAGGCCTTCGGCTGATCCTTGGCCACAAAGTGCTGATGCATTTCCGAGGTCAGGCTTTCGATACGTTCAGTGAGGGTCTTGGTCATTTCGGTGAGGCGGGTGTTTTGCTCGAGCAATTCCAGCAGTTGCGCAGTGTTCTGCGCCGCTTGAGCCTGACGCTCGCTGTTGGCCACAGCCAATGCTTCGCGGTGCAGCGCGTCGGCTTCGGACTGCGCTTTGTCCCGCGCCGCCTGACGGGTCTGGGCCAGCAGAATCAGCGGCGCGGCGTAAGCCGCTTGCAGGCTGAACGCCAGGTTGAGCAGGATGAACGGGTAGAGGTCGAAGTGGGCCACGCCAAATAGATTGAGGCAAATCCACACCACCACGATCAGCGTCTGTGCGCCGAGAAAGGTTGGCGTACCGAAGAACCGCGCAAAGGCTTCTGCGCGCAGGGCAAATTTGTCGTTGCCAAACGTCGGCGCCAGATGGGCGTGAGGGCGATGGAAGCGCAGGTGGTCGACAGGGGCGGTGGCTTTGGTGTTGGTCGTCGTGGTGGTCATGATGCTCTCTACAGGGCGCGGGGATTTGGGACTGGGGCTCACTATAACCCTAGCGCCGGTTTCATTCTGAAACACATTGCTGAGTCTTCTTTTAGAGCAAACCTGTAATCGGAAAAACGGTAAACATTGTCATTTATGGCAGCTGGTAGCAGGCCAGAAACATGTCCAGTGCCGACTCCACGACGGTGGTCTGCATCTCGGGCGACAGACCAGGGAGCCCCATGGAAATCTGTGGCCAGAACGCAAAGGATTTGAGCAGTCCCTGAACCTGTTGTGCGGCAAATTCCGGATCGACCGGTTTCAGTCGGCCATCGGCCTGAGCGGCGCGAATCCACACGGTTAAGCCTTCTTCGCGCTCACCCATTCGAGCGACCATATTCTGCGCGCGTTCGGGGGAATGAATGGTCGCAGCGATGGCCACCCGTGCCAGGTCGAGAAAATTGTTATCCCCCAGCATCTGCAGTTTCGCCAGTAACATCTGGCGCATCTGGCCACGCAGGGGCAGGTCCGGACGGTAGGGCGTTTCCTGTTCTGCCGTTACCCGCGCCCATAACTGATTAAGGATTTCGGCGAACAACTCTTCCTTGCTGGGGAAATGGTTGTACACCGTGCGCTTCGACACACCGGCGGTGGCGGCAATCTTGTCCATGCTGGAGATGTCGAACCCGTTGGCACGGAATTCGGCAATCGCTGCTTGAATGATGGCTTCGCGTTTTCGGTCGGTGAGGCGCTGTGGAGCTGTCATAAGTAAGCTTCGGCAGGAGGTTGGGGAAAGTTACACTCGGTAGTTTACTTGTGATCGGCTTTGATGCAACCTTGAAACTACACTGTGCAGTGTAATGTTTTGTTAATCCTGCCCAGTGAACATTCAAAGGTTCGGCTGATGCGTGCGTGCTTTGGCCATTTTCGTCCCACCGTGGAAAACCGCAATCTTTGCGCTTCTTCTGGAGTCATTCAGTCATGGCCAGTTCAATTTCCCCTGCGGGCAACACCTGCGAACCTGAAGCTTCCCGCCAGGTAGAAGGGTCGTTCAAAAACCATGTGCCGGTGCAGCGCGAAGGCGTTCGCAAAATGCTGCGCATCATGTGGAACATGATCTTCCACAAACCGCGCAACACCCGCCCGACGGCACCCGTCCCGGTGCAAACCCTGACCCACGACGCGTTGATCGCCGCGCCCAATCACAGCGTCTACCGCCTTGGCCATTCCACGGTTCTACTGAAGCTGCGGGACAAATTCTGGATCACCGACCCGGTCTTTGCCGAACGCGCTTCGCCAGTGCAATGGGCCGGCCCCAAACGTTTCCATCAGCCGCCCATCAGCCTCGAAGAATTACCGCCGATTGAAGCCGTCATCCTGTCCCACGATCACTACGACCACCTCGATTATCAGTCCGTGCTTACACTGGCGAACAAGGCCAAGTACTTCCTCACGCCGCTGGGCGTCGGCGACACCCTGATCAAGTGGGGCATCGATGCCAGCAAAATCCGCCAACTTGATTGGTGGCAAGGCACCGAGGTCGACGGTATCCAATTCATCGCCACACCGTCGCAACACTTTTCCGGTCGCGGTCTGTTCGATGGCAACAGCACGCTCTGGGCTTCCTGGGTGATGATCGACGGCGACACGCGGATCTTCTTCAGCGGCGACAGCGGTTACTTCGACGGCTTCAAACGCATCGGCGAACAGCACGGCCCGTTCGACCTGACACTGATGGAAACCGGTGCCTACAACGTCGAGTGGCCCCATGTTCACATGCAGCCGGAGCAAACCCTGCAAGCGCACATTGACCTGCAAGGCCGGTGGTTGCTGCCGATTCACAACGGCACGTTCGATTTGTCGATGCACGCCTGGTACGAACCGTTTGACCGGATACTGGCATTGGCCTGGGAGCGAAATGTTTCGATTACCACGCCGCAGATGGGCGAGGCGTTTAATTTGAAGCATCCTCATCGGCGTAGCGCCTGGTGGTATGAAGTCGAGCAGCGGGTGTACCAAGAGAGTGTCGGCTGAGCGGCTACAGATGGGGGCGAACTTTCATACATGGTCTAGCGACAAGTGATGACGGACATTTCCGGCGGCGTCTGTAGGCTGGGAAAACGAGTGAGTTCAATCACTCGCTATCGGTCATCACAAGGATCTTTACCATATGGATGTAACGCTAAAAGGCTCTGCACAAACGCCGGCACTTGAATCGGCGCTGGACTATTTAAGTGTCGATGAAATCAGCCAAAGAATGGAGCGCAATCAGCTGAGTGCAGTGCAGCTCGTGCAACACCTGCTACACCGGATTGAGACGCTGGATAAACAGGGGCCGGCGATCAACGCGATCATCGAACTCAACCCCGACGCCTTGGCCATTGCCGAGATGCTCGATCAAGAGCGACAACGAGGACACGTTCGAGGCCCCCTGCACGGCATTCCCGTATTGCTCAAAGACAATATCGATACCTCCGATCAAATGCAGACCAGCGCCGGCTCGTTGGCCATGGTCGGACAACCCGCCGCGCAGGATGCCTTTATCGTCCAGCAGTTAAGAGCGGCCGGGGCGGTGATACTGGGCAAAACCAACCTCAGTGAATGGGCGAATTTTCGCGACCCTCGCATTCCCGATGGTTGGAGCAGCCGAGGTGGGCAAACCAAAAACCCGCACGTGTTGAGCGAATCGCCATTCGGTTCAAGCTCCGGCTCTGGTGCGGCAGTTGCCGCAGGTTTTGCCCCGCTGGCAGTCGGAACGGAAACCGTCGGCTCGATAATCGCCCCGGCGTCCGTCAACGGCGTAGTGGGCCTCAAGCCTACCGTGGGCTTGCTGAGTCGCAGTGGCATCGTCCCGGTGAGTCATAAAGTCGATACCCCCGGGCCCATGACGCGTACCGTTCGCGACGCTGCGCTGCTGTTGAATGCGATGACGGGCAACGACGATGCCGAACCGATCAAACAACCTCATGCCATCAGTGGTGTGGACTACACGGCACTGCTACTTCCCAACTCGTTGGTCGGACGGCGCATTGGTTATCCGGTCAAGTTCGATACAAGCGACGAGGCAGCGCAGAGCGACCCTCAATTCTCGCGGGCGTTGGAAGTGATGCAGGCCGCAGGGGCCACATTGATCCCGGTGGAATTCAATGATCCTGAATCGCAAACGCCGGAGTCCGTAGACAGGGCGTTCTCGATGGGGATCAAGCGGCACCTTCCCGACTACCTTGCGACGCGCACCGGTCTTGCAATCCAGAGCCTGGAGGATCTCCTGCAATACAACGACAACGCTCCCGGCGACGAGGGTTATGGGCAAACCACCTTGAGCGCGGCCAGCAACATTTATTTTGACGAGCGTACCTACAACGAATTGTGGCAAACAATTCAACGTGAAAATGCAGCAGTCATCGACGATTTAGTGGCCACGCATCAACTGGATGGCCTGGTGCTGGATGTCGGTTCCCCAGGATTGAACGTCATACCACTGGCGGGCTATCCCGGCATCATGATGCCTTCCGGAATCGACGATCACGGCGTGCCCACCTCGGTGTTCTTCTTCGGCACTCGCTGGAGTGAGGCGACGCTTTTGGCATTGGCTTATGGTTATGAACAAGCTTCCCAGGCGCGGCAAACACCTGCGTTCAAGCCCTAGTCACTGATGGGGGGAGGCAGGTCGGAGCTGCCAAGCCTCACGCATCAGGCGAAAACCACCTCAATTCGGCCTTCCTTTCTTGATCGGGGGGCCTTTTGCGTGATCGCTGATCAATTGAGAAAAAACCGGATCTGTAGGAGCCAGGCTTGCCGGCGAAGGCGCCCTTTAGATTGCCTTCGCCGGCAAGCCTGGCTCCTACGAAAAGCGATGCACAATCCTTATCGGTCTTTGCCATATACCTAAATGGGAATAATCGTCAGTCGATGATTTCTCTCACTCAACCATCGCCAAATCCGCCCGCCCCACCGGATTTGGCGTAGACCCTTTCACACTCATCCCCCGCCCCGGCGCAAACCCAGGGAAGAACACCAACCCCTCCGATTCAAACCGATACGCCAACGTCAGCCGGGTAACATCCGGCACATCGCGCTCGGCCTCAAACCGCTCAATCGCGTCGACCGAAACGCCAGACTCCCGGGAAAGCTCATCGACACTCCAACCCAACATCGCCCGTGCCTGAGCACAATGGGCGGGGGTGAATTGGAAGAGGGCGATACGTTCCAGGGTGATTTTCATCGCATAAGAGGCCATGGTGTTCTCCGGGCTCGAGAGTGCTGATTCAAAATGTACTGTGTTTTTGTACAGTTGTTTTGCGCCCGGATCAAACTCAATTTTTGATTTGTTTTATTTCGCCCCTTCCAACCAGACGGACGGTGCCTGCCCCAGCACGCGACGAAACATCGTTGAGAAGGCCGCCGGGCTGTCGTAACCAAAATCCAGCGCAATCCGCGTTACCGGTTCACCCTCCACCAGCCGCGCAAGGGCCAGCACCACGCAAAGCGCGCTGGCGCCGATGGGGGTTAAGCATGTCGCAGGCGACCTCCATGGCTAATCCGCTAAGCCTGCCCGTGGCGCTGGCCGGCACGCTGACTTACATGGCGATGGCGGGATTTACCGAGTTTGATCTGGGCGCGTGGTTTATCGGCTACGTGGATCTGCTGGCGTTTGCCGTTTTGACGATGGGGTCGATGATGGGGATTCGATTGGCCACGCCTTGGATCGGGCGGATACCGGATGAATTACACGCTTGGGTCTATATTGGATTGTTGATAATCGTGATGCTGGGCATTTCGGTACAGTAAGTCGTTGCGCGACATTACTCAGAAACGGGTGCAGGAGGTTGTCATGTTGATCGCTGAAAGTGACTGGAAGAAATTTAAGGAACTGTACAAGCTAGCGCTCGATCGTTTTTGCATGGGGGTGCTGGCTGATGCCCAGACTATCGCCCAGCATGACGCGCTTTCGCCCCATGCCAGGTATTTAATGCTCTATCGCCTGATGCGTGATCGGGACAAAGACATCGCCCGAACTTTCGATCGTTACAGCCGCTCGGGTGCACCCATAGCTTTGAGATTGATGGTCAAGCATGACTTACTGACGGAGGCAGAGTTGTCGATACTCAGCGACGCGGCGCGGGAGGAGATTGCTGACGTTGTTCGCCAGCCCTATGAACTTGAATGGGTTGATGAGATCGGGCGAGAGGACTGAGGTCTACTAAGCCTCCAACCCCGGCGCCTCACGAATAATGAAGTGATCCAGATTCTCGATATTCGCACTGAACACCCCGAACGTCTGCTCGGGGTTTTTCTTGCTCGGCACCTGCTTCAACTCAGGCGTCACGCCATAAAAGAAGCAATACAACTCGGCTTCACTGTCGATGGCGTGCTTGATCTCTTCCAGAAACGCTTTGCGCTTGCGGTAGTTCTCGATCAGTTTCTTGCTCAGATAAACATTGACTGAATAAGGCTTCTTCTTCGCCTCGTCCGCTTGCTTGAACCAGACCTTCTGTTCGAAATCGATGCGAAAGCTCTGCGTGTAATCCTTGATCTCCTTGATCTTGCCCCAGTAAATCAGCCCCTTGTTGTCCGTCAGATATTCGATCCTCTTGAAAAACGACCCATAAGGCGCCGTATGCTCGCCAATCTTCAGCGGCATGCGCTTGAGCAACTCCTTGTCCTCGAAGTTCGATACAAAACACTCCACCGGGTGGGCGAAGACGCTGGTCTTGTCCGGCGCCGACTCACGGCTCGAGTGCTCTGTATCACTAGCTGCAGAAGATGGCTTTGGCGCGTCTTGCATAACATCCGCCGCCACTGCAGGGCTCGATGGCTTACGCACATACTGACGCCGAGTCAGCAACAACTCCGACGGGAAATGCTCCTCACGACTGTCATCTGATTCCGCACCATCCGCGTGCGCCTTGAGACTGGCATAAGGACAATCCGCCACATGCCGGGTGCTGGGCGTGTTCTTGAAATGCGGGGTACGAGCGTAATTCACATTCTTGGCGTTGAACGTCGTCAATACATTCAACCCATCGAACGCCAAACGGCAGGCATCGTTGGGGCACTGGAAGTGCTCCTTGGCGGAATCGAACGCCATGGTCTCGTCGAAATTCAAATCACGCACGTCATAGATCGACAACTTGTCGTCGAGGCTGAGGCAGTAGGCGAAGTCGAATTTCATGGTGGATAGGGTCCTTGTAGGAGCGAGCATTCGTAGCGCTTGTTTGCGCAAGCGTAGGCTTTTTGCTGGAGCGAGCTTGTCTGCGATTCCCAACATCAGCTCAGCAACCAAGCCTGGCACCAGCCTGTGGCGAGGGGCCGCCGTTGGGTTGCATGGCAACCCAAAAACCAGCAAACACTGCACGTCAGACCAAACGAGTTGTTCACTCGGCGACTGCTTTGTGATCGAACGGGAGCAAGCTCCCTCGCTACAGATTTAATAGCCAATCATTCGGCTTTCAATCGCTCCACTTTCTCATAAAGCGAAGCAGTGAATTCTTCCCGGTCACTCGAATGGTGACACCGACGATGGCAGTTCGGGCACAGCGCTACAGCATTGCTCGGACGATCCGACCCAAGCTGCGCCAAATGCTTAACGTGATGAACCTCAAGAAACGGTCTGCCGTCCTTTTCAAACGGAGCCGGTTTTCCGCAACCCTCGCAGAGACCCTTGGCTTCTTTCCGCACCCAGGCTCTAACTTCCGGATCGCGTACAAAAGAGTTGCCCGAACTCTGCACATGTTGCGGTTTCAAAATCCCTTTCGGCTCGCCCTTGAGCGGTTGCTTCTCAAGTTTGGCAGCACGTTGTTCTAACGTTGTCTCATCAGCGGTCGGGGCAAAATCTTCCAGCGTTAAAGTGCTTGGCGCGTTCAGCGCTTCACGAATGCTACGCGCAACATTCGCGCCGACATTCTTGGCGGGTTTGTATCCCTCAATACGATCTCGTTCGAGTTCGACCAGCACGGTAGAGATGTTCTGCATCCGAAACTCAACCGAACCTTTGGTGCGGCCTGCTAATGCGCCTTCGCGAAGGACGCGGTTCTCATGAGCCTTATTGACCTTCTGACCGTTCTGTTCGCGTGACAGCATGCTGAGATAGGCATCGACCGCTGCCCGAATCTCCGCGTCACTCCAATCGCTGTTGCTCTTTTCCGTATCCATACAATCGCCGAGGGTTGAAAACCCTCGGACGATACTGAGTGGCCATTACGACTGTCTACGAAAATTCCTACAGAAAAGACCGATGCATCGCTCAAGCGATCCTACAAAGACATCACCGCGCTAACCCACCGATTGCTTCGACGACTGAAACACCTCCACAAATTTCCGCCACCAAGGCTTCATTACCGGCACCCGCCGCCGTGTGCGATTCAGCAACAAATAAGGCATATCCCGCAGCCGAATCCAGCCTTCACCCTGCCAATGCAGCAGACTCAACGACATTTCCGGCCAATCCAACAAACTCAGCATCGGCCGATCCTCGTTATTCGACTGTCCGGCATCTCGCAAGGCGGGCACCACTTGATGAGTCAACCACTCACGCAACAACCGATTCTCCGGCGCGTAGTGATACACCAACAACGCATACACACCGGACTCGCTGAGCATCAGCCGCTTCTCCGGTCGGCCGTGGTAGCTAACCAACAATGTATGCCGCTGATCTTCGTCGAGTTTGCTCACCACCCGATCATTCAAATGAAAGCCCATCAAACGACCAAAATCGCGGGCGCAGAACCATGGCTGGTTTTCCAGGAGGAGGGCGTGGAGAGCGAGGTTGTGGCGGGAGAAGACCGTTACAGGGAAGGGATCAGACATAGCTGATCTCCAGAATTTCGAGAGCACGGTATCGATAAATTTTAGGCATTTCCATTACCTCTACGTTTAGATTTTGGAGGGCCTGACCCCAACGTAGAGTGGACTTAAGAAATCCCAACGAGCCAAGCCATTACACGTCTAAACGACAAGCCACCTAATGGTGATTGCGCATCTGTGCGATTGGCCAAGCTTTCTACGTTGGGCGTTTCTTAGGCACCTGCAATGGAGCTTAGTGGTGCTTTGAGCGGGCATCAATGCGGAAGCAGCTGTAAGTTTTGTAGGAGTTTTAGTGTCGTCGCGTAGGCGAATGAATGGATATTCATTCACCAATAAAAAAGCCCCGATCAGATCGGGGCTTTTGCTTTTTCGATTTGTCGACTCAGATAGCAATCATCAAATCGCGGCGAGCTCGGAAATCAATCCCAGCTCAACGCCCCACCAGTCTGATACTCAATAACCCGAGTCTCAAAGAAATTCTTCTCTTTCTTCAAGTCCATAATCTCGCTCATCCAAGGGAACGGGTTAGTCGTCCCCGGATACTCTTCCTTCAAACCAATCTGCGACAAACGACGGTTAGCGATGAACTTCAGATAGTCCTCCATCATCGCCGCGTTCATGCCCAACACGCCGCGAGGCATGGTATCCCGAGCGTATTCAATCTCCAGCTGAGTCCCCTGCAGAATCATCTGCGAAGCTTCTTCCTTCATCTCAGCATCCCACAAGTGCGGGTTTTCGATTTTGATCTGGTTGATCACGTCGATGCCGAAGTTCAGGTGCATGGATTCGTCGCGCAGGATGTACTGGAACTGCTCGGCGACGCCGGTCATTTTGTTGCGGCGGCCCATGGAGAGGATCTGGGTGAAGCCGCAGTAGAAGAAGATGCCTTCCAGGACGCAGTAGTAGGCGATCAGGTTGCGCAGCAGTTCTTTGTCGGTTTCGACGGTGCCGGTTTCGAACTTCGGATCGGAGATCGAGCGGGTGTATTTGAGGCCCCAGGTGGCTTTTTTCGCGACCGATGGGATCTCGTGGTACATGTTGAAGATCTCGCCTTCATCCATGGCCAACGATTCGATGCAGTACTGGTAGGCGTGGGTGTGGATCGCCTCTTCGAACGCCTGGCGCAGGATGTACTGGCGGCATTCCGGGTTGGTGATCAGGCGGTACACGGCCAGGACCAGGTTGTTGGCAACCAGGGAGTCGGCGGTGGAGAAGAAGCCGAGGTTGCGCATGACGATGCGGCGTTCGTCGTCGGTCAGGCCTTCCGGGTCTTTCCAGAGGGCGATGTCGGCGGTCATGTTGACTTCTTGCGGCATCCAGTGGTTTGCGCAACCGTCGAGGTATTTTTGCCAGGCCCAGTCGTACTTGAACGGCACGAGTTGGTTGAGGTCGGCGCGGCAGTTGATCATGCGCTTTTCGTCGACGGCGACACGGGCGGAGGCGCCTTCGAGTTCGGCGAGGCCTTCGGCGACGTCGAGGGTGTCCAGTGCCGCTTTGGCACGGGCGATAGCGGCGGAGTCGGACGCGGTGACAGCGCGAGCTTCCTGAGCGGCAACACCACCAGCGGTGTCGAGTCGGTCCATGTTGGCTTCAGTAGCGTGGCCGGCGTTGGCGCCTTTTACCACAGCTTCGCCGCTGTCTTCTTTGTCGAATTCGTCCCAGCTCAGCATGACGTGTCGTCTCCTGCGTGAGGGCCAGATGCCCGTGTGAAAATGGATAGTCGGTTTTTCACACGACCGCTCTGGCCGCGTTGGATCTAAAGGAAATCGTTTTTTGCAGCAGTACAACGCAGGCAATAAACAGAATTTTGTACGGGTGTTCCGAAGCCACTGATGGGCGCAGAGAACGTGAACAGCTTCTGCGTGGACTTCAGATTGGCTTGATCCCCTGTAAGGGAATATTGCAGGCCCGATTTACGCCGCATTATAGGGAAAAAAACCGGCGCGTGGTGCGACGAAGTGGCACTGAGAACGGTCGGCGGGAGAGGTTTTTCGGTTGGAGCGAGGGTTTACAGGGCTTTGGCTGGCTATCACGGGTGCAGATTTTTTTTCTTAAATTTTGGCTGACGATTTTTTTTGTTCAGAAAATAGTCAAAAAACGCGTTTTTCACTACATCTTGTGTTTTGAGTCGGTTTTCCATGGCTCCAGACACAACTACGCCCGACCGAAGTCGGGCTGTAAAGTCATGCTCGAAGATCAGCTAAGACGAGCCGCACCGACATGGTCTGCACCATCGGCAGCGACTTTAGCGGCGCCAGTGCGATCAAAACCGTCAGAAGCGAGTTTGGCAGCGCCAGTGTGATCGGAACCATCGGCAGCGAAGGACGCCGAACCGGTATGGTCATAACCGTCAGCAGCGACAGCCGCTTCGGTGGTAAATGCAGCTGAACCCGTGCGGTCGTAACCATCGGCGGCGAAGGTGTTGGCGGCCAGTACAGACAGGGTCAGGGCGAAAATTAGTTGGGTTTTCATTGTAGTGCTCCAGATACGTTGGCGTTCTTGCTTGGGCGTGGAATTCATATTACGACGACAAATTCGATTAAAAAGCGCAAATAAATGCTTAAATAAATCGTATAAATCGATATGTAAGGTTCGGCGCTTCAACTGCCTGAACAGCGGGCGGATGGGTCGAACCTTTGGGGGGGAAAGTGAAAGCGGGTGATCAGCCGTTGGAGCAGCCATTACCCATGACGCTGTAACGCAGGATGTGGCGTTGTCCTTTGGAGTCGTCGTATTCCATTTTCGCTGGAACAACTCCGCAAACATTCGGGACTTCGCTCATGGAAATAACCTTCGCGATGTCCAGGTGAGTGGAGTAAGTGTATTCCTCAACTACCGGTTGCTGCTGTGCGACATCAGTCGGGATCTCGTCTGCCATGGCGGTTACGCACAGGCTGCTGAGGACCAGAACTAATAAAGCTTTCATTTCAAATTTACCTTTTAGAGGTCGAATGGGGTTACGCAACCTTTTTGGGGTTGCGTGTGGAGCTGTACTAAAGAGTCTTTGATTAACTGCCTTCGTGGGGGCTGCAACTTGGTTAATCAGTGTTTGCCTTGTTGGCGAGGCTGATTTTAGGCGTGGCGTTTACATTCATATAGGTGTGCTTCTGATAAACACCTTTGACAGATTTCGTAACAATCCCCTGAGAGAATGAGCGGACAACGTACGCCCTGTAGCAGCTGGCGAAGCCTGCGTTCGGCGGCGCAGCCGTCGTAAACCCTGCTGAGCACGGTCTGCCTGAAATACCGCAATCGCTGATTTTACGACAGCTTCGCCGTCGAACGCAGGCTTCGCCAGCTGTTACAGGTCGCTTTATGGGCGGGCTCCGGCATTAGTTGGAAGAGCCTGGAAGTGGGGGGTGCGTAATGTTTGGGACGGGCGTTCCTGACATTTTGTAGGGGCTTGTTACTACCATCGTCGAATGGTTCTATAGGCCCGGCCCGGCTACAACAGGGTCATACAAAAACAACTATTCCACCGAGGTAAGAAAGATGAGTGCGGCTTCTCTGTATCCCGTTCGTCCCGAGGTTCTGGCCAACACGCTGACTGATGAGGCGACCTACAAGGCCATGTACCAGCAGTCCGTCGTCAACCCGGACGGTTTCTGGCGCGAACAAGCCAAGCGCCTCGACTGGATCAAGCCTTTCACCACGGTGAAGCAGACGTCTTTCGACGATCACCATGTCGACATCAAATGGTTCGCCGACGGCACCCTGAACGTTTCCTACAACTGCCTCGACCGTCATCTGGCCGAGCGCGGCGATCAAATCGCGATTATTTGGGAAGGGGATGACCCTGCCGAGAGTCGCAACATCACCTATCGCGAGCTGCATGAGCAAGTCTGCAAGTTCGCCAACGCCTTGCGCGGCCAGGATGTGCACCGCGGCGACGTGGTGACTATCTATATGCCGATGATCCCCGAAGCCGTGGTCGCCATGCTGGCGTGCACCCGGATCGGCGCGATTCATTCGGTGGTATTTGGTGGTTTCTCGCCGGAAGCCCTGGCAGGCCGGATCATCGACTGCAAATCCAAAGTGGTGATCACCGCTGACGAAGGCCTGCGTGCCGGCAAGAAGATCCCGCTCAAGAGCAACGTCGATGACGCGCTGACCAACCCGGAAACCAGCAGCATTCAGAAAGTCATCGTGTGCAAGCGCACCGGTGGCGACATCAAGTGGAACCAGCATCGCGACATCTGGTACGAAGACCTGATGAAAGTGGCAGGCAGTGTCTGCGCGCCAAAAGAGATGGGCGCCGAAGAAGCGCTGTTCATCCTTTACACCTCCGGTTCGACCGGTAAGCCGAAGGGTGTGCAACACACCACTGCCGGTTATCTGCTGTACGCGGCGATGACCCACGAACGTGTGTTCGACTATCGTCCGGGCGAAATCTACTGGTGCACCGCCGACGTCGGCTGGGTCACTGGCCACACCTATATTGTCTATGGCCCGCTGGCCAATGGCGCGACCACCTTGCTGTTCGAAGGCGTGCCGAACTACCCGGATATCACGCGGGTGGCGAAGATCGTCGACAAGCACAAGGTCAACATCCTCTACACCGCGCCGACCGCAATTCGCGCGATGATGGCGTCGGGCAAAGCCGCTGTTGAAGGCGCTGACGGCAGCAGCCTGCGTCTGCTGGGTTCGGTCGGTGAGCCGATCAACCCGGAAGCGTGGGACTGGTACTACAAGAACGTCGGCCAATCCCGTTGCCCGATCGTCGACACCTGGTGGCAGACCGAAACCGGCGCAACCCTGATGAGCCCATTGCCGGGCGCTCACGCGCTCAAGCCGGGTTCGGCGGCACGTCCCTTCTTCGGTGTGGTGCCGGCGTTGGTGGATAACCTGGGTAACATCATCGAGGGCGCTGCCGAGGGCAACCTGGTGATTCTCGATTCGTGGCCAGGCCAGGCACGCACGCTGTATGGCGACCATGACCGCTTCGTCGACACCTACTTCAAGACCTTCCGTGGCATGTATTTCACCGGCGACGGCGCCCGTCGCGACGAAGACGGTTACTACTGGATTACCGGTCGCGTGGACGACGTGCTCAACGTGTCCGGTCACCGCATGGGCACCGCCGAAATCGAAAGCGCGATGGTCGCTCACCCGAAAGTCGCCGAAGCGGCGGTGGTCGGTGTACCGCATGACATCAAGGGGCAGGGCATTTATGTCTATGTCACCCTGAATGGTGGTGAGGAGCCGACCGAGCAATTGCGCCTGGAACTGAAAAACTGGGTGCGTAAAGAGATCGGCCCGATTGCTTCGCCCGATGTCATTCAATGGGCGCCGGGCTTGCCGAAAACCCGCTCGGGCAAAATCATGCGCCGTATTCTGCGCAAGATTGCTACCGCCGAATACGACGGGTTGGGGGATATCTCCACCCTGGCTGATCCGGGTGTGGTGCAGCATTTGATTGATACGCACAAGACGATGAACGTTGCGTAAGTAGCGTTTGGCGTCATTGAAGCCCTGCCAGGTGTTGAGCCTGGTGGGGTTTTTTTATGGTGGTCGGGTTGGGATTATTGTTGGTCGTGCGGGCCTCTTCGCGAGCGGGCTCGCTCCCACAGGGGGGCTTGTGTTTCAGATCGGTCAATGTGGGAGCGAGCCTGCTCGCGAAGGCGCCCTGTCATACGCCGCATAAACAACTCCCAATAATTATCGGCTTCATCTGTCAGTCGATTCCCACTGTTACCCGTCACCATTCAAGTAACTGAATGTGTAACCGCGCGCTCGGATACGGGGCATAGGGAAACGAAAAGTCCTGCTTTCGTACTGCATTTGCCCCTCTAAAAAATAAGAACCCACGCTGCGCTTGCCGGATTAGAAGGCTTTGCCAATAATAGGCCCGCAATTTGCAATAGATATCGGTTCACTGTCTTTTGCTCCTGCATGAATTTGCAGGGCTGTCAACGCGCCCAAGCGGCTTTCTCGGTGCTTCTGTAATTAGTTGTCGCATTGAAGAAATATCGGCTTCGGGCCTGTCGTTAGAATGCCGATCACTCGCTCGTCGTTGCTCGCGTTGAGAAAAACGCGCGGTTCCTACGACGCGGCATCGCATTTCGGTACCACTCGTTCGCATATTGGGCAGTCGCTCACTCTGCCGTTTTAGCCCTTTACCGATGGAGTCCCCACATGAAGAAACTCGTGCTGCTCGGCGCCCTGGCACTGTCCGTGCTGTCCCTGCCAACGTTCGCCGATGAGAAACCGCTGAAAATCGGTATCGAAGCGGCTTACCCTCCGTTCGCTTCCAAAGCACCGGACGGCAGCATCGTCGGTTTCGACTACGACATCGGCAACGCCCTGTGTGAGCAGATGAAGGTCAAGTGCGTGTGGGTCGAGCAAGAGTTCGACGGTCTGATCCCGGCACTCAAAGTGCGCAAGATCGACGCGATCCTGTCGTCCATGTCGATCACTGAAGACCGCAAGAAGTCCGTGGACTTCACCAACAAGTACTACAACACCCCGGCTCGCCTGGTCATGAAGGCAGGCACTCCAGTCAGCGACAGCCTGGCTGAACTGAAGGGCAAGAACATCGGCGTGCAACGTGGTTCGATCCACGAGCGTTTCGCCCGCGAAGTCCTGGCCCCACTGGGTGCCGAGATCAAGCCTTACGGTTCGCAGAACGAAATCTACCTCGACGTGGCGGCGGGTCGCCTCGACGGCACCGTGGCAGACGCGACGCTGCTGGATGACGGTTTCCTGAAAACCGACGCCGGCAAAGGTTTCGCCTTCGTCGGCCCGGCCTTTACCGACGTCAAATACTTCGGCGACGGCGTAGGCATCGCGGTTCGCAAGGGTGACGCGCTGAAAGACCAGATCAACACCGCGATCGCTGCCATTCGCGAGAACGGCAAGTACAAGCAAATCCAGGACAAGTACTTCGCCTTCGATATCTACGGCAAGTAATACGCTGCGGCGACAAGTCCTAAATGGCGCAAGCAACAGGATCTCTGAGGTTTGCGCCATTTTTTCATCCAAACTTTCGAGGACCTGAATCATGTTGAAAGGCTACGGGGCTGTCATCCTCGATGGCGCATGGCTGACGCTCCAGCTCGCCTTGTCGTCCATGGTCTTGGCCATCGTTCTGGGGTTGATCGGCGTTGCGTTGCGTCTGTCGCCAGTCCGTTGGCTGGCCTGGCTGGGCGATCTGTATTCCACGGTTATCCGCGGGATTCCCGATCTGGTGCTGATCCTGCTGATTTTCTACGGTGGTCAGGATTTGCTTAACCGCGTCGCACCGATGCTCGGCTTTAACGACTACATCGATCTGAACCCGTTGGCCGCCGGTATCGGCACCCTGGGCTTCATCTTCGGCGCGTACCTGTCGGAAACCTTCCGTGGTGCGTTCATGGCGATCCCCAAAGGTCAGGCCGAAGCCGGCATGGCGTACGGCATGAGCAGTTTCCAGGTGTTCTTCCGGGTGTTGGTGCCACAGATGATTCGCCTGGCGATTCCTGGCTTCACCAACAATTGGCTGGTTCTGACCAAGGCCACCGCGCTGATTTCGGTGGTGGGTCTGCAAGACATGATGTTCAAGGCCAAGCAGGCGGCAGATGCCACCCGCGAGCCTTTCACCTTCTTCCTCGCAGTGGCGGCAATGTACCTGGTGATCACCAGTGTCTCGTTGCTGGCATTGCGTCACCTTGAGAAGCGCTACTCGGTAGGCGTAAGGGCGGCTGATCTATGATCTTCGACTACAACGTCATTTGGGAGGCCCTGCCGCTGTACTTCGGCGGCCTGGTGACCACCCTCAAATTGCTCGCGCTGTCGCTGTTTTTCGGACTGCTGTGCGCGTTGCCGCTAGGCCTGATGCGCGTGTCGAAAAACGCCGCAGTCAACATGACGGCCTGGTTGTACACCTATGTGATCCGCGGCACGCCGATGCTGGTGCAGCTGTTTTTGATCTACTACGGTCTGGCGCAGTTCGAAGCGGTACGTGAGAGTTTCTTGTGGCCATGGCTGTCCAGCGCCACGTTCTGTGCGTGTCTGGCCTTTGCGATCAACACCAGCGCCTACACCGCCGAAATCATCGCCGGCAGCCTGCGCGCCACGCCGAACGGCGAGATCGAAGCCGCGAAGGCGATGGGCATGTCGCGCTTCAAGATGTACAAGCGCATCCTGCTGCCGTCGGCCCTGCGCCGGGCGCTGCCGCAGTACAGCAATGAAGTGATCATGATGCTGCAGACCACCAGTCTGGCATCCATCGTGACCCTGATCGACATCACCGGTGCCGCGCGCACGGTCAACGCTCAGTTTTACTTGCCGTTCGAAGCCTACATCACCGCCGGCGTGTTCTACCTGTGCATGACCTTCATTCTGGTGAAACTGTTCAAACTGGCCGAGCGCCGCTGGCTGGGCTATCTGGCCCCGCGGAAGCACTGATATGGAACGCATCGATCATTCATTGCCGTGGAGCCACCTGGGCAGCGAACGCCAGATTTCGGTGTTCCGCTTTGGCAGTGGCGAGCGCAAGGCCTACATCCAGGCCAGCCTTCACGCCGATGAACTGCCGGGCATGCGCACGGCCTGGGAGCTGAAAAAGCGCCTGACCGAACTCGAAGCCCAAGGCTTGCTCAATGGTGTGATCGAACTGGTGCCTGTGGCTAATCCACTGGGCCTCGGTCAACTGCTGCAAGGTAGTCATCAAGGGCGTTTCGAGGCGGGTAGTGGCAAGAACTTCAACCGGGATTTCGTCGAGCTGAGCGCGCCAGTGGCCGCGGAGCTGGAAGGGCACCTGGGTGATGATCCGCACGCCAATATCCGTTTGATCCGTCAGGCCATGAGTGATGCGCTCGCCGCATTGCCACCGGCCGCGAGTCAGTTGCAAGGCATGCAGCGCATCTTGCTCAGCCATGCCTGCACCGCCGATGTTGTCCTGGATTTGCATTGCGACGCCGAAGCGGCGCTGCACATGTACGCCTTGCCGCAGCATTGGCCGCAATGGCGTTCGCTCGCCGCGCACCTGGATGTGAAAGTGGGGCTGTTGGCGGAAGATTCTGGTGGCAGCTCCTTCGATGAAGCCTGCTCGCTGCCGTGGCTACGTCTGTCGCGGCAGTTCCCGCAGGCGCAGATTCCGCTGGCTTGCCTGGCGACTACGATCGAATTAGGGGGGCAGGCCGACACCGGTCGCGCCGAAGCCTGCGCTTATGCGCAAGGCATTCTGGCGTTCCTCGCTGAGCAAGGGTTGATCAGCGGCGAATGGCCGAAACCCGCGCAAGCCCCTTGCGAAGGACTGCCGTTCGAAGGCACCGAATTGCTGTTCGCGCCGCATCCTGGCGTGATCAGTTTCTTGCGTAAACCCGGTGAATGGATTGAAGCCGGCGACGAAATTTTTGAAGTGATCGATCCGTTATCGGATCGGGTCAGCACGGTGTGTGCTGGTACGTCCGGGGTGCTGTTTGCCATTGAACGGCTGCGTTACGCCCAACCCGGTTTCTGGCTGGCCAAGGTGGCGGGGCGCGAAGCGCTGCGTCACGGGCGCTTGCTCAACGACTGACTGACTGTTTTTGTGAGAACCGACCGCATGTACAAGCTTGAAGTCCAAGACCTGCATAAACGCTATGGCAGTCACGAAGTGCTCAAGGGCGTGTCCCTGAAAGCGGCAGCCGGTGATGTGATCAGCATCATCGGCTCCAGTGGCTCCGGCAAAAGTACTTTCCTGCGCTGCATCAACCTGCTGGAACAGCCGCACGCGGGCAGGATTCTGCTCAACAACGAAGAGCTGAAACTGGTGGCGAACAAGGACGGCGCGATGAAGGCAGCCGACCCGAAACAGCTGCAACGCATGCGTTCGCGCCTGTCGATGGTGTTCCAGCATTTCAACCTGTGGTCGCACATGACCGCGCTGGAAAACATCATGGAAGCGCCGGTCCACGTGCTCGGCATGACCAAGGCCGAAGCCCGCGAGAAGGCCGAGCACTACCTGAACAAGGTCGGCGTGGCGCATCGTAAAGATGCTTACCCTGGCCACATGTCCGGCGGTGAGCAACAGCGTGTAGCGATTGCCCGTGCATTGGCCATGGAGCCTGAGGTCATGCTGTTCGACGAGCCGACCTCGGCGCTCGATCCGGAACTGGTGGGCGACGTGCTGAAAGTCATGCAGGCCCTGGCGCTGGAAGGCCGGACCATGGTGGTGGTCACGCACGAAATGGGCTTTGCCCGTGAAGTGTCCAACCAGCTGGTGTTCCTGCACAAAGGTGTCGTCGAAGAGAGTGGTAATCCGCGTGAGGTGCTGGTTAATCCACAGTCCGAACGCCTGCAACAATTCCTCTCGGGCAGCCTGAAGTAATCGCTCCCGTTACGCACCGGTATAGTGCATGCTTCGCAGCCTAGAGGTTGGCCTCTGATCCCCTTGTAGGAGCGAGGCTTGCCCGCGAAAGCGGTGGTTCAATCAACATCGTTGCTATCTGAACCACCGCTTTCGCGGGCAAGCCTCGCTCCTACAGGGGGGGATCTCTGTTGGTTTTGAGATTTGCGTTCATTTACGGGCTAGCATTGGTCCGTGCCTTCATCACTGTTTTCGTTTCGGATTGCCCGCCATGACTGCCCATCGAATTGGTTTCCTGATTTGGCCTAGCACTAAAGCCCTGACGCTTTCGCTGGCTGAGGAGGCCTTGCGTGTTGCCCAGCGTGTGCACCCGGACGTTGTCTACGAGTTGTCGTTTTTGCAGGCTGAGCCGGCGGTCGAAGGTGCCTGGCAATTGCCGGGTGAGCCGTGGGCCGGCAAGCTCGAAAACTTTCAGAAACTGTTTCTGCTCGCCGATGAGCCGCCGACCACACTCGCGCCGGCGCTCAACAGTGCGCTGAAACAACTGGTGCGCGCCGGTTGTGTGATTGGTGGTTTGTCGGCCGGTGTTTATCCGTTGGCTCAGCTCGGTTTGCTCGACGGATATCGAGCTGCCGTGCACTGGCGCTGGCAGGACGATTTCGCCGAACGTTTCCCGAAAGTCATCGCCACCAGTCATCTGTTCGACTGGGATCGCGATCGCCTGACGGCGTGTGGCGGCCTGTCGGTACTCGACTTGTTGTTGGCCGTGCTGGCCCGCGATCACGGTGCCGAACTGGCGGGTGCCGTGTCGGAAGAACTGGTGGTCGAACGCATCCGTGAAGGCGGCGAACGTCAGCGTATTCCGCTGCAAAACCGCCTGGGTTCCAGCCATCCGAAGCTCACCCAGGCGGTGTTGCTGATGGAAGCCAACATCGAAGAGCCGTTGACCACCGACGAAATCGCCCAGCATGTGTGCGTGTCCCGTCGGCAACTGGAGCGGATCTTCAAGCAATATCTCAACCGCGTGCCGAGCCAGTACTACCTGGAACTGCGCTTGAACAAGGCCCGGCAGATGTTGATGCAAACCAGCAAGTCGATCATCCAGATTGGCTTGTCGTGCGGTTTCTCCTCGGGGCCGCATTTCTCCAGCGCCTACCGCAACTTTTTCGGCGCCACGCCGCGTGAAGATCGCAACCAGCGTCGCAGCAGCAGCCCGTTTGAGTTGTCGTCGGTGCCGTCCGAACGCGGTTGAACGCGGTTTTACTCGTCGACTTCGGAACCGTCAGTGAAAGAAACTTCCATCTCACCCCGGTTGATTACCTCTTCCACGCCGAAGTCCACGCCCGTGCGTTGGAAGTAGCTGATCATTAGTAACAAGCTCTCCTCGGAAAACGGATTACCCTTCAAACTCATGTTCTCTGCGACGTCCAATGGCAGTTCCAGGATATCGCTGGGCACTTCGGTGATTGCGTTTTCGCTCAGGTCCACCCAGTCCAGCTCGTCCATCTCCAGCAGGCCATGCGGTATCTCGGTAATGCCAGTGTTATTCAGCAAGACCGTCGCCAGGTTGGTCATCTGACTCAGGTCCGGGGTTCGCTCCAGGTTATTGGCGCTCAGATCGAGGTAATCCAGGTGTTCCATTTCCGCCAATCCCGCGACCGATTCCTCTGACAAGCTGATCCGGCAATCAGGGAGCGACAACGACCTAAGCTGGCCCATTTTGAACACTGCATCGGGGATGTTGCCCAGGTTGCAGGCGCGCAGCTTGAGGCTTTTAAGGTTGGGAAAAGAGTCGAGGAAACGCCCTGCGCTGGTTACCCCTTCGGCGCTTCGTAACGCCAGTGATGTCACATGACTGAAGTCGGCGTTCAGGGCAGGCAACTCTCCGTTGATGGGAAAGGCGATGGTGAGTTCATGGGTCGGTTCCAGCATCTCATTGAAATCATCCAGTTCGCTTTCATGCCGCCAGCACTGCTCCACCATCCGTTTGAACGCGTCGCGATGGGTGTGCTCGACGAGCAGTTGCTGTGCATCGAAAGCTTCTCCCGTCAGTGGATGACGGGGCGGAAGGTTGGTGGTCCAGGCTGCCAGGTCGTTGCTCAGTTGTGCCAGTTCCGCTTCCAGGTGCGTGAGTTCAATCCGGCCGTCTTCCAGTGTGCCCCCCAGCTCGTAGACAAACTCGCTCGCCTGTTCAACTTCAAGGTTCGGGTACAGCGCCCTGACACGGTGGATATCCGCTTCGGGTGCATAGACGCCCAAGTCATAGGAGGTGTCGAAGTAGTGATGCTTGATCATTTGCCGCGCATCGTTTGAAAGCGGGTTGTGCGTCAGCTGTATGCCGCGCTTGCGGTACAGCTCGCTTTCGAAGAGCTCCGGCATCAATTCACTGATCTTGTTGCCCTGCATTCTGACGGTGTCGAGCCTGGGGTGGGCCACGACGCTGGCAGGAATGTCGGTCAGACCGGTCTGGCTCAGGTCCAGATGCACAAGGTCTGGCATCGACCCGATATCCGGCACGCGCGTAAACGGGTTTTTGTGAAGATCCAGCATGACCAGTCTGTTCAAGGAAGACAGCTTCGACCAGGCGTCTGCATCGAACCGGATACCGCAATCGCTTAACACCAGCGCATCGAGGTTCATCATTCGAGGTATGGCCTCGGGGAGGGTAGTCAGGGCGAAGCGTTTCAAATCCAGACGGCGCAGGCCGTTAAAGCGCTGCAGAAATTCAGGAAGACCCTGCATCGCATGACTGCCTTCAAGGGACAGCAATGACACGTGGGGGAATTCGGCCGTCAGCGTTGGCAGATCGCCAAGGATCGGCTCGGCAAATCTGAGTGTATGGCGTGGGGTGTCGTCCGGAACATCGAAGTCCCGTTCCGTTTGCCTGCGCCAGCTGCGCTGGATTTCTTGAGCGAGCAGTCGTCGATTGTTTCGTTCGGCCTGTAGTTGAACGTCGCTCAGCGCTGCTCCGGTTTCGGGGTGCAGGGTCGGTGTGTTGTTGATCCAGGCGCTCAGGTCCTGATGCAGTCGAGACAGCTCGCTGGACAAGCGCGAGAGCTCCATGCGGGGGCCGGCAGGATGCTGTTGTAGCTGAAGAACAAAGGACTGGAGTTCTTCCTCGGAAAGGCTGGGGAAAACCTCGCGTATCCGATCGTTGAGCGTCGGCGCTGTTTGGCTGCTGCGACGGTAACCTTCCGTGCCACCGGGCAGTCGCATGGTCGTTGGGTCATAGAAGGGTTTGCGATGGGGATGTTTTGCAAACAGCGTGCGCAACCCCGATTGATCCTTGGCGTGATCTGCGATGCGTTGTTTGAGTAACTCGCCGTCTTCGCTGGAAAGACTCAGCGCATTGCGCTCTGCATCCGGCAACGCCTGAAGGATGGCGCGATAAAAGTCGAGGGGTTGTTCAGCGTGTGGGTGGACCTGGTAGGTGCCGTCTTCAGCACGAACCAGTGTTCGAAGGCGTGGCGCCTCTGCCGGACCCATACTGTCGCTCAAGACCCCGTCATGGGAATAATCCCTCACCTCGATGCGCAGGCCTGCGGGCCAACCGGGCAATGATTCGAGGCTGTGCAACGCCAGTCGGTGGGTGTCCGTCGATTCCATGGCCTCCAGGTAAAGTCCCTCATAGGCTCTGGCGACCCGCACCGCCTCCATGGTTTTTAGCGCCACGTCCTTGATTCGCTGTGGCACTCGACCGTTGTTCAGGTGCATCAGCTCGGTGCCCGTTGTATTGCTGACCAGTTCTACGCCGATGTCTGTCGGTAGTCCGGGGACTTCGCTGAGCAATAGCTGCACCTGCCGATCATTGGTTTTTTCAAGTTCGCGGTAGCGAGCTTCGAACAGCGATTTGCGCTGGTTCAACGCTTGATAGTGCTCGGGGTCGTCGCTGCCGGTTTGCTCGCTTAACGTCTGAATGTCCCGGTCGATTTTGAAGCGTTTGATCGTATCGGTCAGCAGAGAGGGCGGGCGATGGTTTTCGACGTGCGCCTCGCGCAACACATTGTCGTGAAAGCCGCTGATGTTCAGGATTTGTTCGCGCTCGGCGGTGGTGAATGACTCGACGCTGTGACCGAGGCGGCGCAGCACCTTCTCCCGGTCCCAACGGAGTGGTTGCTCCAGCTCTGTCTGCCAGGCGCCGTGATGGTTGTGTCGCAGAGACGGCTGATAAGCATCGGCCCGGTTGGGGTGTTGAATCAGAAACTGGCCGGTTTTGCTATTCGCTTGCACGGCATACAGTTTGTCTTCAATAGGCAGCAGGATTTGGTTCTGATGCTGGTACAGGCCCAGGTGATCGGGTTGCGATCCATCGGGCAATTTGACTGGCTGTTCGTAAGGCGTGAGATCCGGCCTCCAGTAGCGCATTTTGCCCTCCGCTGTTTCGACCGGTTTCAGCGGGCTGATGAGCGCCGCCGCTTCACGTGAGATCAGGCGGCTGAATGCGCCCGCGGCAATGGAAGCCCCGACAGCGAAAGTCCCCACTTCAACGACCGTCTCGATGATTGCCATCAACTGCACGAACGCTTCGGTTTTCAGTCCTTCGGCCCAGTCGACAATGCCTTCGAAGGTGTCGTCGAGTATTTGATAAGCCATGTAGGCCAGCATCAATTCCCCCAGGAACGGAACAAATGGCAGGGCCACCAGCGTCGCCGCTTCAAGAATCGTTGATGCGATTTTGCTGAAGGCGTCCCACAGGGCCCATCGCGCGGTTCGGTCCGCACTGGCGGTGGAAACGGCAATGGTGCGCGCGTCATTAAGGATCTTGTTCAGTTGCTGTTGATAGAGGTGGGGCCACAGCGCTGTTTTGAAAGGGGTCACTGAAAACTGCAGGTTGGGTTTATCGATGGGAGTTTCTCGCCAGCTTGGCAACGGGTCGCCGTGTTGGCGTTGATGCCAGGTAACGGCGCTGAGACGACGATTGAGGTCGGCGAAAAAATATCCCCGTTGCTGATGATCGATGAACCGGCTGAAAAAAGCCTGATAAGCGGGCGAGCGCAGTTTGCGGGTCAACTCTGTCATGAAGGCCAGGGTGTCCGGGTACTGTTTGAGCGGATGTTCCGGATCATCGGGAATGTAGGCAATGATCCGCGTCGCCTGCCGTGCATGCTCAAGCCGGGGTGCAAAAATGACGATGCCGGTCAGCAACGAAGACATCATTGTCAGGTCGTGGCAGTGCAGCAGATGGCCGTCCAGTCGCACACCTGCACGGTCCTCCAGAATGCCCAGAATCGAAAGATAAGCATCGTCCGGCAGATCTGCTCGGGCGTGAGCCATTTGCAGCGCGGATCGGAGTGCGGCCTTGTGCGTCGTGATGACGCTCGACTGCAAAAACGCTTTCGCCACCGGATTGGTGAAGCCCAGATAGTCTTTGAGATAAGCCTCGTACTGGGCGCCAATGTCCAGCTCCCGGCACAAACGCGTAAAGTCCTGGACGGAGAGTTGGCGCTTGATCGCGGGCAGCGTATCGAACTGACCGGTGGGCGAGGGTTCGGTGATGAACGTCGACGCGGACTCATAGGCGTCAGGCTCTGTCTCCGAGGCCTGAAAGTTATGCAGCGCCGCATCGAGCAATGACACCGTCCACGTGCGAGCCGCCCCGGATTTGATCGCAAACCAGGGAATGGTCTGAGGGATGTACAGGCGCAAGAAGGTCGTTTTGACATCCAGTTCCAGGCCGAACCGTTGTTTTAGCGCTGAGTTCAATAGCGGCGCGGCAAAATCCCGAGCATTTTGCAGATTCGCCAGCATCGCGCCCAGACGATTGTGCTGGTTCCAATGTTCCTGGCTGACCGTTTTCAATGTCTGCTGTTGCTGACGAGTAGCGGTGCCATGCCAGTGAGGTGCTTCAAGGCTGACGTTCTTTAGCGCGCGATGGGTGTCGGCCGAAGCCTCTAATACCCACGTCGGCAAATTCCGGTAAACGTGATGAAAGTGAGTGTCCGGATGAGCGGCGAGCTCAGGTTCGTGTTGATTCATGCGCTAGTCCCTTAGCAGGTGGATAAGACGCCAGCAAAACAGACGACGAAGTGTTCCGTGCGGTACATATTTACCGCACCGCTGAACGACGCTGCCTATAACCTGCGCCGGCGGTTTAAACTGCGCCTTTGCGACGCTATATGTCGCATTGCCGTAAACCCGGCTGAAACCGGGGTTTGCGCTATAAGAAGTTGTCGCTTGGCGGCAAGGCCGGGCTGAAAACTGTCCTTACAATCCCCTCATCGCTCGCCAGTTTCAGGCGAGTGTTCCTTTTCAGGAGACTCCGATGTCCGTTGAGCACGCTGCGGTACAACGCGCCGATTTCGACCAGGTAATGGTTCCCAACTACGCGCCTGCCGCTTTCATCCCTGTGCGTGGCGCTGGTTCCCGCGTTTGGGACCAGTCTGGCCGCGAGCTGATCGACTTCGCCGGCGGGATTGCCGTTAACGTATTGGGCCATGCGCATCCGGCGCTGGTCGGTGCTTTGACCGAGCAAGCCAACAAGCTGTGGCACGTGTCCAACGTGTTCACCAATGAGCCGGCCCTGCGCCTGGCGCATAAGCTGATCGACGCTACCTTTGCCGAACGTGTGTTCTTCTGCAATTCCGGCGCCGAAGCCAACGAGGCCGCTTTCAAGCTGGCCCGTCGCGTCGCCTTCGATCGTTTCGGCAGTGAGAAGTACGAAATCATCGCGGCACTGAACAGCTTCCACGGTCGCACCCTGTTCACCGTTAACGTCGGTGGCCAGTCGAAGTACTCCGACGGTTTCGGTCCAAAAATTACCGGCATCACCCATGTGCCTTACAACGATCTGGCCGCGTTGAAAGCCGCCATTTCTGACAAGACCTGCGCGGTCGTTCTGGAGCCGATCCAGGGCGAGGGCGGCGTATTGCCGGCCGAGCTGGCTTACCTGCAAGGCGCCCGTGAACTGTGCACCGAGCACAACGCGCTGCTGGTGTTCGACGAAGTGCAAACCGGCATGGGCCGCAGCGGCAAGCTGTTCGCCTATCAGCATTACGGCGTCACGCCGGACATCCTGACCAGCGCCAAGAGCCTGGGCGGTGGTTTCCCGATCGCCGCGATGCTGACCACCGAAGCGCTGGCCAGACACCTGGTTGTCGGCACTCACGGCACCACCTACGGCGGCAACCCGTTGGCATGTGCTGTTGCCGAAGCCGTGATCGACGTGATCAACACCCCTGAAGTGCTGGCCGGCGTCAATGCCAAGCACGACAAGTTCAAGACTCGCCTGGAACAGATCGGCGAGAAGTACGGCCTATTCACTCAGGTTCGTGGCCTGGGTCTGCTGCTCGGTTGCGTGCTGAGCGATGCCTGGAAAGGCAAAGCCAAAGACATCTTCAACGCCGCCGAACGTGAAGGCCTGATGATTCTGCAAGCAGGGCCGGACGTGGTGCGTTTCGCGCCAAGCCTGGTGGTTGAAGACGCCGATATCGATGCCGGCCTGGACCGCTTCGAACGCGCCGTGGCGAAACTGACACAAGCCTGATAGGCCCTTCGACGCCCGACCTTTCGGGCGTCGATCCCAATTTTTATGCCGGGCCCGCTTTTCTGTAGGAGCGAGCTTGCTCGCGATGGTGTGTCAGTCGACATCAATGTTGCTGATCCACCATCGCGAGCAAGCTCGCTCCTACAAAAGGCCCGGTTTATTTTCCTCAAGAGTTTTTCGAGAAAGGAGTGACACCATGCTGGTGATGCGCCCCGCGCAAATGGCTGATCTGGGCGAGGTACAGCGTCTGGCTGCGGACAGCCCGATTGGTGTCACTTCCTTGCCGGATGACGTTGAACGCCTGAGCGACAAGATCGCCGCAAGCGAAGCTTCATTCGCCGCTGAAGTCAGCTTCAACGGTGAGGAGAGCTATTTCTTCGTCCTCGAAGACACTGCTACCGGAAAACTGGCCGGATGTTCGGCGATCGTTGCGTCGGCGGGTTATTCGGAGCCGTTCTACAGCTTCCGCAATGAAACCTTCGTACACGCCTCCCGCGAGCTGAAGATTCATAACAAGATCCACGTGCTTTCCCAGTGCCACGACCTGACCGGCAATAGCTTGCTGACCAGTTTCTACGTGCTGCCAGAGTTGGTGGGTTCGGCCTGGTCGGAGCTCAACTCCCGTGGCCGCCTGTTGTTCGTTGCCAGCCATCCCGAGCGCTTTGCCGATTCCGTCGTGACCGAGATCGTCGGTTACAGCGATGAAAATGGCGATTCGCCGTTCTGGGACGCCATCGGTCGCAACTTCTTCGACCTCAACTACGCCGAAGCCGAGCGCCTGTGTGGCCTGAAAAGCCGGACGTTCCTGGCCGAGCTGATGCCGCATTACCCGATCTACGTCCCACTGCTGCCGGACTCCGCTCAAGAAGCGATGGGCCAGGTGCACCCGCGTGCGCAGATCACCTTTGACATCCTGATGCGCGAAGGCTTCGAGACCGATCATTACATCGATATTTTCGACGGCGGCCCGACCTTGCATGCCCGCGTCTCGGGGATCCGTTCGATCGCCCAGAGCCGTGTGGTCCCGGTGAAAATTGGCGAGCCGGTCAAAGGCGTCGGTCGTCAGTACCTGGTGGCCAACGCCCAGTTGCAGGATTACCGCGCCGTGTTGCTCGAGCTCGATTATGCGCCGGGCAAACCCGTGACCCTGGATCTGGAAGCGGCCGATGCCTTGGGCGTCGGTGAAGGTGCCAGCGTGCGCCTGGTGGCGGTTTAACGCCTTACAGAAGTGTTTCGCGGGTGGCGCAAGCGGCCCGTTTGAGGAGATAGCATGATCGTTCGTCCCGTACGCAGCAGCGATTTACCCGCTCTGATCGAGCTGGCCCGCAGCACCGGCACCGGCCTGACCACCTTGCCGGCCAACGAAGAGCGGCTGGCCCATCGGGTCGGCTGGGCCGAGAAGACTTTTCGCGGCGAAGCCGGGCGGGGCGATGCGGACTACCTGTTCGTACTCGAAGACGACAAGGGTCGCGTGGTGGGCATTTCCGCCATCGCTGGCGCCGTCGGTCTGCGTGAGCCTTGGTACAACTTCCGGGTTGGCCTGACTGTCAGCGCTTCGCAAGAGCTGAACATCTACCGCGAAATTCCGACGCTGTTCCTGGCCAACGACCTGACCGGTAACTCCGAGCTGTGCTCGCTGTTCCTGCACGCTGATTACCGCACGGGCCTCAACGGCCGCATGCTGGCCAAGGCGCGGATGCTGTTCATCGCCGAGTTCCCGCAGCTGTTCGGCAACAAGATCATCGCTGAGATGCGCGGTGTGTCCGACGAAGCCGGGCGTTCGCCGTTCTGGGAAAGCCTGGGTCGTCACTTCTTCAAGATGGAATTCAGCCAGGCCGATTACCTGACTGGCGTCGGCAACAAGGCGTTCATCGCTGAACTGATGCCGAAATTCCCGCTGTACACCTGCTTCCTGTCGCCAGACGCACGTAACGTCATCGGCCAGGTGCACCCGGACACCGAACCGGCGCTGGCCATGCTCAAAAGCGAAGGTTTCAGCTATCAAGGCTACGTCGATATCTTCGACGCCGGCCCAGCGGTCGAGTGCGAAACCAGCAAGATCCGCGCGGTGCGTGACAGTCAGGCATTGGTGCTGGCTATCGGCACGCCGGGTGACGACGCCACACCTTTCCTGATTCACAACCGCAAGCGCGAAGACTGCCGGATCACTGCCGCTCCCGCACGCTTCGCCGCCGGTACGTTGGTGGTCGATCCGCTGACCGCCAAACGTCTTCAACTCAACGCTGGCGATCAAGTGCGCGCCGTTCCGTTGTCCGCTGCCCGGGAGTCGAAATAATGAATTCGTTATACATCGCAGGTGAATGGCTGGCCGGACAGGGCGAAGCGTTCCAATCGCTGAACCCGGTCACGCAACAAGTGCTGTGGACTGGCGAGGGTGCCACCGCCGCTCAAGTTGAGTCGGCCGTGCAAGCCGCGCGTCAGGCTTTTCCGGGCTGGGCTCGTCGCACGCTGGACGAGCGTATCGCCGTGCTGGAAGCGTTTGCTGCTGCACTGAAAAATCACGCTGACGAACTGGCTCGCTGCATCGGTGAAGAAACCGGTAAACCGTTGTGGGAATCGGCGACTGAAGTCACCAGCATGGTCAACAAGATTGCGATCTCGGTGCAAAGCTACCGCGAACGTACCGGTGAGAAGAGCGGCCCACTGGGCGACGCCACTGCCGTGTTGCGTCACAAACCACACGGTGTGGTGGCGGTGTTCGGACCTTACAACTTCCCTGGCCATTTGCCGAACGGCCACATCGTGCCGGCGCTGCTGGCGGGTAACAGCGTGCTGTTCAAACCAAGCGAGCTGACGCCGAAAGTCGCGGAGCTAACGGTCAAATGCTGGATCGAAGCCGGCCTGCCCGCAGGTGTATTGAACCTGCTGCAAGGCGCTCGTGAAACCGGTATCGCCCTGGCGGCGAACCCTGGCATCGACGGCTTGTTCTTCACCGGGTCGAGCCGCACTGGCAATCACTTGCACCAGCAGTTTGCCGGTCGTCCGGACAAGATCCTCGCGCTGGAAATGGGCGGCAACAACCCGCTGGTCGTCGATCAGGTGGCTGATCTCGATGCCGCGGTTTACACCATTATCCAGTCGGCGTTCATCTCTGCCGGTCAGCGTTGCACCTGTGCTCGCCGCTTGCTGGTGCCGCAAGGCGCCTGGGGCGACACGCTGCTGGCGCGTCTGGTGGCGGTCAGTTCGACCATCGAAGTGGGTGCGTTTGATCAACAGCCAGCACCGTTCATGGGCTCGGTGATTTCACTCGGTGCTGCGAAAGCGCTGATGGATGCGCAAGAGCACCTGCTGGCCAATGGCGCAGTGGCGCTGCTGGAAATGACCCAGCCTCAGGCTCAGGCGGCCTTGCTGACCCCGGGTATCCTGGATGTTACCGCCGTGGCGGATCGCCCGGACGAAGAGCTGTTCGGCCCGCTGCTGCAGGTGATCCGCTACGCTGATTTTGAAGCGGCGATCGCTGAAGCCAACGATACCGACTATGGCCTGGCGGCTGGTTTGCTGTCGGATTCCGAAGCGCGTTATCAGCAGTTCTGGCTGGAAAGCCGTGCCGGTATCGTCAACTGGAACAAGCAACTGACCGGTGCGGCGAGCAGCGCGCCATTCGGTGGTGTCGGCGCCTCGGGCAACCATCGCGCCAGCGCTTACTACGCCGCTGATTACTGCGCGTACCCGGTGGCCTCGCTGGAAACCCCGAGCCTGACCTTGCCGACCGCGCTGACCCCCGGCGTGCGGATGGCGTAACGCCCATTCGCGAGCAAGCTTCGCTCCTACAGGCCCCCTGTAGGAGCGAGGCTTGCCCGCGAAGGCCGCGCCTTGGTCTGAAAGAACAGTTACCAGATGCCTATAACAACAGATTCTCGTGGAGCCTCGCTGATGAAATCCTATGAAGTCAATTTTGACGGTCTAGTGGGGCCGACCCATAATTACGGCGGCCTGTCCTACGGCAACGTCGCGTCCCAGAGCAACAGCCAGCAATCTTCGAACCCGAAGGAAGCCGCGCTGCAAGGCCTGGCGAAAATGAAAGCACTGATGGAAATGGGCTTTCAGCAGGGCGTGCTTGCACCTCAGGAACGTCCGGACGTGGCTGCATTGCGTCGCCTGGGTTTCAGCGGCACCGACGCCCAAGTGATCGAGCAAGCAGCCAAAGACGCGATGCCGTTGCTGGTGGCCAGTTGCTCGGCATCGAGCATGTGGGTAGCCAACGCCGCCACGGTCAGCCCGAGTGCCGACACTGCCGACGGTCGCGTGCATTTCACCGCTGCCAACCTGAACTGCAAATACCATCGCAGCATCGAACACCCGACCACCAGCCGCGTACTGGGTGCAATGTTTGCGGATCAGAAACACTTCGCTCACCACGCCGCATTGCCGGCCGTGGCTCAATTCGGTGACGAAGGCGCGGCTAACCACACCCGTTTCTGCCGTGAATACGGTGAAGCCGGCGTCGAGTTCTTCGTGTTCGGTCGCAGCGCGTTCGATACCCGTTACCCGGCACCGCAGAAGTACCCGGCACGCCAGACGCTTGAAGCGTCCCAAGCCGTTGCCCGCTTGCACGGCTTGAGCGAGGACGGCGTGGTGTATGCCCAGCAGAACCCTTCGGTGATCGATCAGGGCGTGTTCCACAATGACGTGATCGCCGTCGGTAACGGCGAGGTGCTGTTCTATCACGAGGATGCGTTCCTCGACACCGAGCAGATGCTGGCCGAGCTTTCAGGAAAGCTCGCAAAAGTCGGTGGGAAATTTCAGTCGGTCTGTGTACCGCGTTCCGCAGTCACCGTGGAAGACGCCGTTCGTTCCTATTTGTTCAATAGCCAACTGCTGTCCCGTCCTGATGGCTCCATGCTGTTGATCGTGCCGGAAGAATGCCGCGGTAACGAGCGTGTCTGGCAGTACCTGCAAGGTTTGACCAGCTCTGGCGGGCTTATCCGCGAAGTGAAAGTCTTCGATCTCAAGCAAAGCATGCAGAACGGCGGTGGCCCGGCTTGCCTGCGGTTGCGCGTCGCACTGAATGAAACCGAACTGGCGGCCGTCAACCAAGGGGTTATCATGACGGCACCGTTGTACGGCACGCTGACCGAATGGGTCGACAAGCACTACCGCGACCGCATGACCGAAAATGATCTTGCGGACCCGCAATTGCTGCTTGAGTGCCGGACGGCACTGGATGAACTGACGCAAATCCTTAAACTGGGCTCGGTTTATCCATTCCAGATCAATTGAAAGTCGGTGCACTCCTGAAATGAGTGCGCCGCGCTATCTCCAAATGAGAGCGTAAAACATGAGCGATACCCTGCAGCTGATCCTTGAAGACACCGACGGCACGCAACTGGAAACTTCCTGCACCCGCGTCGCGGTCATGTGGCAAGGCAAAGAGCTGTGGATCCAGCAGGACGGCCGCGGCCAACTGCTGATCGGCGTGGACGTCGAGGAAGGTGACGCTGAATACGCTAACCTGCTGCTGCGCCCATTGGCGACTAATCTGGTAAGTCTGCAACTGGAAATGGAACCGGCTGAAGTCGGTGACGAAGACCACGTGCACGGCCCGGATTGCGCACACGACCACTAAGGAAGCCGCTCTATGCTCGCCCTCGGCAAACTGCTTGAACTGACCCTCGCCGGCCGCGAACCGGCGGAGAAAACTCAACTGACTGTCGAAGGCGTGCGGATGCGCTGGTTGAGCGAAGGTGCGCTGGAAGTCCGGCCACCTGAAGCGCGCGACAATGGCCTGGACCTGCTGCTTTCGGCGGGTATCCATGGCAACGAAACTGCGCCGATCGAGCTGCTCGATCGCCTGTTGCATGATATCGCTCGCGGTGATTTGAAGCCGCGCGCACGTATTCTTTTCCTGTTCGGCAACCCCGATGCCATCCGTCGTGGTGAGCGCTTCATCGAGCAGGACGTCAATCGGCTGTTCAATGGCCGTCACGAACAAAGCAGCGGTTGCGAAGCCCTGCGCGCGTGTGAACTGGAGCGGCTAGCGGCGAGTTTCTTCAGCCTGCCGGACCGCAATCGTCTGCACTACGACCTGCATACTGCGATTCGTGGCTCGAAAATCGAGCAGTTCGCGCTGTATCCCTGGAAAGAAGGCCGCCAGCATTCTCGTCTGGAACTGGCTCGCCTGCGCGCGGCTGGCATGGAAGCAGTGCTGTTGCAGAACAAACCGTCGATTGTTTTCAGCGCCTACACCTATGACAAGCTCGGTGCCGAGTCTTTCACCCTGGAGTTGGGTAAGGCGCGGCCGTTTGGGCAGAACGAAGGGGTGAATGTCTCGCGGCTCGAAACCCGCCTGCAGCAGATCATCGAAGGTAACGAGCCACCGCCGGTCGAAGACGGGCTGGATGGCTTGCAACTGTTTAGCGTGGCGCGGGAAATCATCAAGCACAGCGATAGCTTCCGCCTGAACCTGCCGGCGGACATCGAGAACTTTTCGGAGTTGGAAGTGGGTTATGTGCTGGCCGAAGACATCGCCCAGACCCGCTGGATCATCGAGGAAGAGGGCGCCCGGATCATCTTCCCGAACCCCAAGGTGAAAAACGGCCTGCGCGCCGGCATCCTGATCGTACCGACCACTGACGAAAACCTGGCCTGACACGCAGCATAAAACCCACTGTAGGAGCGAGCTTGCTCGCGATGGTCGTCAACGATAACGCTGCGAGCCTGATACGCCGCAGCGTTCCCAAGCTTATCGCGAGCAAGCTCGCTCCTACAGAGGTTCAGCGTTTAGACGGCTACTGCGCGTGGCTCGCTACGACGCAATGCGCGCATCTTGTGCAGCGTATCCGCACAGGTCTTTGCCGCTTCCTGGCCCTTGTGCACAAAGTGCTCGAAGAAAAACTTTTGATGTTCTTCGCCAGCATGGAAGTGGTGCGGGGTCAAAACCACCGAGAACACCGGCACTTCGGTTTCCAGTTGAACCTGCATCAGGCCGCTGATCACCGATTGGGCAACGAATTCGTGGCGATAGATGCCGCCGTCGACGACCAGACCTGCTGCGACAATGCCAGCATATCGACCGGACTTGGCCAGCAGCTTGGCGTGCAACGGGATTTCAAAGGCACCGCCGACTTCGAAGAAATCGATCTCTGATTCCTGGTAACCCTGAGCGATCATTTCGGCGACGAAGCCCTTACGGCTCTGATCGACGATTTCCTTGTGCCAGCAGGCCTGGATGAACGCAACGCGCTCGCCCTGATGGTTTTTGCTTTTGCTGTCGATTGCGGTGGGTTGCATGTTCTGATTCCTGTTTGTGTAAAAAACAGGGCTTATGAATCGAATGGGATTTAAGGGTACGCTCGCTCGCACGAATGCCCGCGGACGGCCCTTTGGTGCCAATCCCGTTCTCTCTTCATCCGGACTATGACCGTCGGCCCCGGAATCACACCGGGTCTGCTGACCTTGCCGTCATCCACAGCCATTGCCGTGCCTGTCGCCAAGCGCTCGCGGGCTATGCGCGTTGCGCGCAATTACCGCCGGTGGGGAGTTGCACCCCGCCCTGAGAACGTTTTGCCGCCAGATTGTTTGGCTGCGCAGCGTTTTTAACACATATTTCTCACCTGTGCATCGCTGCTATCTGATGATTGCTATCGACTTTTTCGTCGGTTCGAGAAGCCTTTTCTTACTTAAGGGTTGATTATTCGTCGGTATGACCGCAGTAATTCCTACTTGAAAGGGATTTTCCCCTGCTTACCGAGGCCAGATTCATGAGCGTTATCGATCTTCGCAGCGATACAGTCACCCAACCGTCCGCCGGGATGCTCGACGCGATGGCCAAAGCGGCCACGGGTGACGACGTTTACGGCGAAGATCCGACGGTCAATCGTCTGGAAGCCGAACTGGCAAAACGCCTGGGTTTTGCTGCTGCGTTGTTTGTCCCGACGGGCACCATGAGCAATCTGCTGGGTCTGATGGCCCACTGCGAGCGCGGTGACGAGTACATCGTTGGCCAGCAGGCGCACACTTATAAGTACGAAGGGGGCGGTGCGGCGGTGCTCGGTTCGATCCAGCCGCAACCACTGGAAGTGCAGGCTGACGGTTCGCTGGATTTGGCCCAGGTAGCTGCCGCCATCAAGCCGGACGATTTCCATTTCGCGCGCACCCGCTTGCTGGCGCTGGAAAACACCATGCAGGGCAAGGTTCTGCCGTTGGATTATCTGGTCAAGGCCCGCAGTTTTACCCGCGAGCATGGTTTGCAGCTGCACCTGGACGGCGCTCGGCTGTACAACGCAGCGGTCAAGTTGGGTGTCGACGCCCGGGAAATTACTCAGCATTTCGATTCCGTTTCGGTTTGCCTGTCCAAAGGCTTGGGCGCGCCGATCGGTTCGGTGTTGTGTGGTTCGGACGAATTGATCGGTAAGGCGCGGCGTCTGCGCAAGATGGTCGGTGGCGGCATGCGCCAGGCCGGGATTCTGGCGGCAGCAGGTTTGTATGCGTTGGATAACAACGTCCAGCGGCTGGCCGACGATCACGCCAATGCCCAACTTCTGGCCGAAGGCCTGCGAGCGGCGGGTTATGAGGTCGAGCCGGTGCAGACCAACATGGTATACGTGGCGATGGGCGACAAGGCTGAAGCCATCAAGGCCTTTGCCGCCGAGCGGGGCATCAAGCTCAGCGCTGCCGGTCGCCTGCGAATGGTCACGCATATGGACGTCAGTCGTGCGCAAATCGAGCAGGTCGTCGCTACATTTGTCGACTTTTCTCGCAACTGACCGTGTTAGCGGTCCAATTGACTGTTTGTAACGTACAAACACACTGTACCTAGTCACTAACGCCGATATAATGCGGCCCTTTGCCGTCGCTTCGTCTGTTGACGTTTCGCACAGGCCTTTGGCCGCAGCCTCCGTGGAAGAACCTAATGAAAAGCGCAGAAATCCGTGAAGCCTTCCTTCGCTTCTTCGAAGAGCAAGGCCACACCCGTGTAGCCTCCAGCTCTTTGATTCCGGGCAACGACCCAACCCTGCTGTTCACTAACGCGGGGATGAACCAGTTCAAGGACTGTTTCCTGGGCCAGGAAAAGCGCGCGTACACCCGCGCTGTCAGCAGCCAGAAATGCGTGCGCGCCGGCGGCAAGCACAACGACCTGGAAAACGTCGGTTATACCGCTCGTCACCACACCTTCTTCGAAATGCTGGGTAACTTCAGCTTCGGTGATTACTTCAAGCGTGACGCGATCACCTACGCCTGGAACTTTCTGACTTCCGATCAGTGGCTGAACCTGCCGAAGGAAAAGCTCTGGGTCACCGTCTACGCCAGCGATGACGAGGCGTACGACATCTGGACCAAGGAAATCGGCGTTCCGGCCGAGCGCATGGTTCGCATCGGCGACAACAAGGGTGCGCCGTACGCATCCGACAACTTCTGGACCATGGGCGATACCGGCCCGTGCGGTCCTTGCACCGAGATTTTCTACGATCACGGCGCCGACATCTGGGGCGGCCCACCGGGTTCGCCGGAAGAAGACGGCGACCGTTACATCGAAATCTGGAACAACGTGTTCATGCAGTTCAACCGCACTGCAGACGGCGTGTTGCATCCGCTGCCTGCTCCGTCGGTCGACACCGGCATGGGCCTGGAGCGGATCAGTGCCGTGCTGCAGCACGTTCACTCGAACTATGAAATCGACCTGTTCCAAAGCCTGCTGAGCGCATCGGCCAAGGCCATCGGTTGCACCAACGACAATCAGGCGTCCCTGAAAGTCGTGGCTGACCACATTCGCTCTTGCGGCTTCCTGATTGCCGATGGCGTATTGCCGTCCAACGAAGGTCGTGGCTATGTGCTGCGCCGGATCATTCGCCGTGCTTGCCGTCACGGCAACAAACTGGGGGCCAAGGGCAGCTTCTTCTATCAGATCGTCGGGGCCCTGGTCGCCGAGATGGGTGAAGCCTTCCCTGAGCTGAAATCCCAGCAGGCACACATCGAACGCGTCTTGAAAGCTGAAGAAGAGCAGTTTGCCAAGACCCTGGAGCAAGGCCTGAAGATCCTCGAGCAGGATCTGGCCGAACTCAAAGGTGACGTGGTGCCGGGCGACGTAGTGTTCAAACTCTACGACACCTACGGTTTCCCGATGGACCTGACCGGCGACATCGCTCGTGAGCGTAGCCTGACCATCGACGAAGCAGGCTTCGAGCGCGAAATGGAAGCCCAGCGCGTCCGTGCCCGTTCCGCCAGCTCCTTCGGCATGGACTACAACAGCCTGGTCAAGGTTGATGTGGCCACCGAGTTTACCGGCTACAAAGCGACCAGCGGTTCAGCGAAAATCGTTGCCCTCTATAAAGAAGGGCAATCAGTCGACGTATTGAGTGAAGGCGAAGAGGGCGTGATCGTTCTCAACCAGACGCCGTTCTACGCTGAATCCGGCGGTCAGATTGGTGACTGTGGGTATCTGCAGGCCGGCAACAGCCGTTTCGACGTGCGCGATACCACCAAAACCGGCGGTGCGTTCCTGCATCACGGTGTGTTGGCATCGGGTAGTCTGATCATTGGGGCTCCGGTTGAGGCTCATGTCGAAGCTGACGTGCGTCACGCGACTTCGCTGAACCACTCGGCGACTCACCTGCTGCACGCCGCGTTGCGTCAGGTGCTGGGCGATCACGTTCAGCAGAAAGGCTCGTTGGTCGACAGTCAGCGCCTGCGCTTCGACTTCAGTCACTTCGAGGCCATCAAGCCAGAGCAATTGAAGGCGCTGGAAGACATCGTCAACGCCGAGATTCGCAAGAACTCCGTCGTTGAAACCGAAGAAACCGACATCGAAACCGCCAAGCAAAAAGGCGCCATGGCGCTGTTTGGCGAGAAGTACGGCGACAATGTGCGCGTGCTGAGCATGGGCGGTGATTTTTCCGTCGAGCTGTGCGGTGGTATACACGCCAACCGTACCGGCGACATTGGCCTGCTGAAGATCATCAGCGAAGGCGGTGTGGCCTCCGGCGTGCGTCGTATCGAAGCGGTCACGGGGGCTGCGGCATTGGCCTACTTGAACGCTGCTGAAGAACAACTCAAGGAAGCGGCCAACCTGGTCAAGGGCAGCCGCGACAACCTGATCGACAAGCTGTCGGCTGTGCTGGAGCGCAACCGTCTGCTGGAGAAACAACTCGAGCAGTTGCAGGCCAAGGCAGCCAGTGCGGCGGGCGACGATCTGTCGGCTTGCGCTCTGGACGTCAAAGGCGTGAAGGTGCTGGCCGTGCGTCTGGATGGTCAGGACGGCAAGGCGTTGCTGGCATTGGTCGATCAGCTGAAAAACAAACTCGGCCGCGCAGTGATCCTGCTCGGCAGTGTCCATGAGGAAAAGGTCGTACTGGTTGCAGGTGTAACCAAAGACCTGACTGGCCAACTCAAAGCCGGTGATTTGATGAAGCAAGCCGCAGCGGCAGTGGGCGGGAAGGGCGGCGGTCGTCCGGACATGGCGCAAGGCGGTGGTACTGACGCTGGCGCACTGGATGCCGCATTGGCCCTGACGGTTCCATTTGTAGAGCAGGGTTTATAAGGCAGTGTGTCCGGCCCGCAGTCTAGTGGCGGGCCGGAACGCTGTTTGAGTGATTATTTGGGCGCCCTTCATGGGCAGAGGCGGCTTTGAAATGGCTTTGATCGTACAGAAATTTGGAGGCACCTCGGTCGGCACTGTCGAGAGAATCGAGCAGGTCGCCGACAAGGTTAAGAAATTCCGCGATGCCGGCGATGACTTGGTGGTCGTGCTGTCTGCAATGAGCGGCGAAACCAACCGTCTGATCGATCTGGCCAAGCAAATCAGTGGCGACGGCCAACCGGTTCCGCGTGAGCTGGACGTGATCGTCTCCACCGGTGAGCAGGTGACGATTGCACTGTTGGCCATGGCGCTGATCAAGCGCGGCGTGCCAGCGGTGTCCTACACCGGCAACCAGGTGCGAATCCTGACGGACAGCGCGCACAATAAAGCGCGTATCTTGCAGATTGATGACCAGAAGATTCGCGGTGATCTGAAGGCCGGTCGTGTGGTGGTTGTTGCCGGTTTCCAGGGTGTCGACGAGCACGGCAACATCACCACTCTCGGTCGTGGCGGTTCCGACACCACTGGCGTGGCGCTGGCAGCAGCCTTGAAGGCTGACGAATGCCAGATCTACACCGATGTCGATGGCGTCTACACCACCGACCCGCGTGTGGTGTCCGTGGCCCAGCGCCTGGACAAGATTACCTTTGAAGAGATGCTGGAAATGGCCAGCCTCGGTTCCAAGGTATTGCAGATCCGTGCGGTCGAGTTCGCCGGCAAATACAACGTTCCGCTGCGCGTACTGCACAGCTTCAAGGAGGGTCCGGGCACCCTCATTACTATTGATGAAGAGGAAACCATGGAACAGCCGATCATTTCCGGCATCGCTTTCAATCGCGATGAGGCCAAGCTGACCATCCGTGGCGTGCCAGACACCCCGGGCGTTGCGTTCAAGATTCTCGGTCCGATCAGTGCCGCGAACATCGAAGTCGACATGATCGTGCAGAACGTTGCGCACGATAACACCACCGACTTCACCTTTACCGTGCACCGCAATGACTTCCAGGCCGCGCAAACCGTGCTGGAGAACACCGCTCGCGAGATCGGTGCCCGTGAAGTCGTCGGCGACATCAAGATCGCCAAGGTCTCGATCGTCGGCGTCGGCATGCGCTCTCACGCAGGTGTGGCCAGCCGTATGTTCGAGTCGCTGGCCAAGGAAAGCATTAACATCCAGATGATCTCGACTTCGGAAATCAAAGTCTCCGTAGTGATCGAAGAAAAGTACCTGGAACTCGCTGTGCGCGCTCTGCACACGGCTTTCGAACTGGACGCGCCAGCCCGCCAGGGCGAGTGATGCGTTTGCCAAAGGGCGCGGTCTGACCGCGCCCTTTGTTTTTTTGAATGGCGCGACCCAGGAACTGTTCTTTTGCTCGCGCTGGTCAATACTCAGGCATGTAGGGCTGCGATCGCTCCGGTTGTAGGTCGAGTGCCTTTTTTTTGCAGACTGTTGTCCCTGAAATGAAATGCGTGAGGAGAAAGGTATGCTGATTCTGACTCGTCGGTGCGCAGAAAGCCTGATTATTGGTGATGGCGAAATCACCGTGACCGTGCTCGGCGTCAAAGGAAATCAAGTGCGTATCGGTGTCAACGCCCCGAAAGAGGTTGCGGTCCACCGTGAGGAAATCTACCTGCGTATAAAGAAAGAGAAGGACGAAGAACCAAGCCATTAATTTTTATCGTTTTTTATGTTTGCAAACGGGGAAAAGGTTGGTTAAGATACGCCCCGTGTTGCGGAGAGCTGGCCGAGTGGCCGAAGGCGCTCCCCTGCTAAGGGAGTACACCTCAAAAGGGTGTCGGGGGTTCGAATCCCCCGTTCTCCGCCATTATTTGCGTAGTACGTTGTAATCTAGCTTCTTCGGTAAGTGTTTGAAATTACTAGAAAAAGTGCTTTACATAGAGATTAAACGGCCTATAATGCGCGGCAACAAATGCACTCGTAGCTCAGCTGGATAGAGTACTCGGCTACGAACCGAGCGGTCACAGGTTCGAATCCTGTCGAGTGCACCATTTAAGGGTTGTTTGCAGTAATGCGAATAACTTGGCTCTAACCAGTTGTGATCTGGTATAAAAACACAAATGCACTCGTAGCTCAGCTGGATAGAGTACTCGGCTACGAACCGAGCGGTCACAGGTTCGAATCCTGTCGAGTGCACCAAACAACAAAAAGCCCGCGTTTAACGCGGGCTTTTTGCCGTCTGGGATTTGGCTTTTCCTTTCGTGCATCCTCTCTCATCGAATTCGACGTGTGCGCTACGACCTCGCTTGGTGTCGTAGCGATAGCTTGTGGTCGAATTCCGAATGCTGATCTTGTCGGGTTTGCCAAGGGCGCTCTCGACATCCTGTTGGCTCATGCCGGCCACAACCCGTTGATTGATGATGGCCTCGCGACGTTCCCGGGCGCTGATCAGGTTTCCACATTTGTCCTCGCCCTGGCCGACGACAGTCGGATCTCGCCTTCTGATTTTCATACCTGATGTTTCACGGAAGTCGGCTTCCGGCATGAGCGCGGTCGTGTTGCCTGGCGTGAAGGTGTGCACTTCCTGAAGCGAAAGGCTTTCTCCAGTGGTGCAGCTCAGCGTGGTGAAGGTAATGCGTCCGTTGGCCGCTTCGCACCGGTGAATGGTCGTGGCCAGCGCGCAGGGAGGCGGGTAGAGCAGGGCGATCAGCAAAAAGCATCGTGCATTCGATGGCATCAAACGTCCTCCATGACGGTCTGATTCAAGGTTAGCTGCTACATTTTTCAATGGCGGTGTGTTTTCTTTTCAGAATGAGTCGTCGCATTTCGATGGATCAGGGCGGTGCACAGGTTTGTCTCGCAAGCGCTTGTTTCAGCCGCAATTTTTTAACATTTAAAACCGTCGGGCGGTGTATCATTGCGCCCGTCAGCCCCGCCGGGGCTTGTGGAATACCTCCATGGACTTACCCAGTAGTTACTCAGTATCTCGTTTTTCCAATCATGAATTGACTGATTGATCCTTCCGGCGTGCCCCGCTGCTGGGAGTGGAGTTCGCCTATGTCTGAAGTTGAAGTAAAGAAAACGCAAGAAAGCCTGCAGGACCGCCTCGCTCAAGTTATTGAGCTGTTGCATCGTCAGCGGGTCATCGAAGACCTGACTCACCGCCAGGAAGGTCCGCATCACGACCGGGTCGAGAACCTGGTTCACCGGCAAAACCTCGTCGAGCTGCAACGCAAGCTCGATGACCTGCACTCCGCCGACGTCGCCTACATCCTTGAAGCCCTGCCGCTGGACGATCGTCTGACGCTCTGGCAATTGGTCAAGGCTGATCGCGACGGCGACATTCTCCTCGAAGTATCCGACTCGGTTCGTGAAACCCTGATCGCCGACATGGACGATCACGAGCTCCTGGCTGCGGCCAAGGACATGGATGCCGACGAACTCGCTGACCTGGCCTCCGAGCTGCCGCGAGACGTCGTTCACGAGCTGATGGAAACCCTTGATGGTCAGCAGCGCGAGCGCGTTCGCTCTGCCTTGTCTTATGACGAGGAGCAGGTCGGTGCGCTGATGGACTTCGAGATGGTGACCATTCGCGAGGATGTCAGTCTCGAAGTGGTATTGCGCTACCTGCGTCGCCTGAAGGAATTGCCGAGCCACACCGACAAACTGTTCGTGGTCGATTACGACGGCGTGCTCAAGGGCGTCTTGCCAATCAAGCGTTTGTTGGTCAACGACCCGGAAAAACAGGTTTCCGAAGTCATGGCCAGTGACCCGGTGAGTTTTCATCCGGACGAGGATGCCTACGATGCAGCACAGGCGTTCGAGCGTTATGACTTGATCTCGGCCCCTGTGGTCGACAAGAGCGGCAAGTTGATCGGTCGTCTGACCATCGATGAAATGGTCGACCTGATCCGTGAAGAGAGCGAAAACGAAGTTCTCAACATGGCGGGTCTGCGTGAAGAAGAAGATATTTTTGCGTCGGTCTGGAAGTCTCTGCGTAACCGCTGGGCGTGGCTGGCCGTGAACTTGATCACTGCGTTCATCGCATCTAGAGTGATCGGTCTGTTTGAAGGCTCAATTGAGAAACTCGTGGCGCTGGCAGCATTGATGCCGATCGTGGCGGGTATTGGTGGCAACTCGGGTAACCAGACGATCACCATGATCGTTCGGGCCATGGCGCTGGATCAGGTCAACACCGGTAATACTTCGCGCTTGATGCGCAAGGAGTTGGCTGTAGGCTTGATCAATGGCCTGGTCTGGGGTGGTGTCATTGGCATCGTTGCCTATCTGCTGTATGGCAGTTGGTCCCTGGGCGTGGTGATGACCGCCGCTATGACGCTCAACCTGTTGCTTGCCGCATTGATGGGCGTTTTGATCCCTATGACATTGGCGCGGCTTGGGCACGATCCTGCAATGGGCGCGAGTGTGATGATCACCGCCATGACCGACAGTGGTGGATTCTTCATCTTCCTTGGGCTGGCGACCATCTTCCTGCTCTGACCGCTCTGCCTTAAACCCGCCAATCGGCGGGTTTTTAAATGCCCGGATTTCAGGCAAAAAAAAGCCAGCAATCATGCTGGCTTGGGGGGAGCGGATGAATCAGGAAGCGTCTGCGGCCATTTCGGCGTCATGGGCAATCAGCGAAACAAGAGCATTCTGCTGACGGTGGGAGAGTTGGCGGAAGCGTTGCAGCAGTTCGCGTTCGTGCAACGAAAGCTCTGGGCTGTCCAGGCGCATGCTCAATTCTTCACCGAGCGCGCCTTCCTGAATAAGGCTCTGTTCAAGGCGCGCGATGATTTCGGAGTTCATGCTGCGATGATGATTGCGAGCCACCTCGGCAATGCGTTCACGCATTCCGTCTGGCAGACGTACGACGAACTTGTCAGCCGTACGGCTGGAATAAATTGCCTGTTTCAATGGGCGCATATATTTAACCGGTTAGTTCAGGGGAGCGGTTCTCGGGATTGGCCGCAGGATGTCAGATAGGACAAGCGCTCTGGCCAAATGTTCAACCTGAATTGATAGAGGCTCGCATCATGCCTCAAAATAGCCAGTTCGTTGGCGTCAATTCTGTGACAAATATTGAACTGGATAAAGGCGTTATGCCAGCACCAATTATCAGAAATGCGGACTGGTTTGAAAAGCGTACCCAGGTCCACATCGCTGACCGCGTCCTCTTGCCCTACAGGGGATGTCTGAAGACGCCTGAAGGAGCATGCTATGCGGATTCGATCATTGTTCCTTACCTGTACAGGATAGTGGCAAATGGCCGATTTACTAGCGTAAACGTGCAGTAGGAGGCGAATTCAGGATGGATGGCAGGCTGATTTTTTTGATGGGGCCTTCCGGATCCGGCAAGGACAGCCTCATTGATGCTGCTAGAGAGCCATTGCGGGCACTCAATTGTGAAGTGGTGCGCCGAGTCATCACGCGATCGGCCGAATCATTAGGTGAAGATGCCATCGGAGTTTCCCGAGAGGAGTTTGAGCTGCGCAGGCTTAAGGGGGACTTCGCGCTGTCCTGGAGCGCCAATGGCCTTGATTATGGCATTCCGATCGAAATGGATTTATGGCTCAAGGAGGGGAGGCATGTTTTGGTCAACGGCTCCCGCGGCCATTTTGCGCAAGCGCTGCGCTGCTACCCCATGCTAATGCCGGTACTTCTAACAGTGGAAGATGACGTCCTGCGGGAGCGCCTGCTACGACGTGGTCGTGAGAATCAAGCGGAGATTGAATCGAGACTTCTACGCAACGATTCGTTCGCTTCAGATAGTCCCATCGGCGATACCAAGGTTTATCGGCTCGATAACTCGGGCGACCTCGCTAATACGGTGACTAATCTGTTGCACTTGGTGAGGGTTAACGCAGTATTGGATCGAACTTGATTTTGCGCCCGACGATTAACACGAGCTGATGGCTTTTTGGGGGGATGCAATTGGCACGATGAGCAGAAGGATGCCGCGCTGCGCTTCTGCCTACACTTAATAAGCGCAACGGACGACATGACAAACGCAGGGCAGGCCGTTAACATGCACGCCGTCTGTTTGTACCGCGTTCCTCGCGGGCAGCTTGTGTCTCAGTAGCTCAATTGGATAGAGCATCCCCCTCCTAAGGGGAAGGTTGGCAGTTCGAACCTGCCCTGGGACACCATATAATTCAAGCCTTCCAAGCCATTTTCCTGACTGTTGGTTTTTCATGATAACAGGGCGGCGGCAGGCGGTAGAAAAAGCCCCATTCAGGATGACCTGATGGGGCTTTTTCGTACTCACGGCTTATGGAAGTTGCTGATAGAAGGTTCCTTCGCGTCAATCGCAGCCTTGAGCGCCACGGCACTCATCACTCAGAAGCGAGCGCGACGTCACCCCTCACCAGTTGGGTGTCATCGACCGTCTGGCGGCGAACTTTGAACCATGCGGCGTACAACGCCGGGACGAAGAAAATCGTCAGCAGCGTCGCCACGGTCAGGCCGCCCATGATCGCAATTGCCATCGGTCCCCAGAACACACTGCGTGTTAGCGGTATCATTGCGAGAACGGTGGCCAGCGCCGTCAGCATCACCGGACGCGCGCGGTGAATGGCGGCGTCCAGCACAGCATTCCACGGGGCGCGCCCTTCGGCGATCTCGGTTTGTATCTGGTCGATCAGGATTACCGAGTTGCGCATGATCATGCCCCCCAGTGCGATGATGCCCAGGATAGCGACGAAGCCCAGCGGCGACTGAAACACCAGCAGCGCCGGCACCACGCCGATCAGGCCTAGCGGAGCGGTCAGCACCACCATCCACATGCGAGAAAAGTTCTGCAGTTGCAGCATCAGTAGCAGCAGGATGGTGACCAGCATCAGCGGGGCCACTGCAAGCAGCGCCTTGTTGGCCTTGTCACTTTCCTCCACCGCGCCGCCCACATCGATGCGGTAGCCCGCCGGCAGCTTGGCTTCGATGTCCTTAAGCAACGGCTGGATCTCCTGCGTCACCGATACACCTTGCTCGCCATCCTTTACGTCGGCACGCACCGTGATTGCCATGTCGCGATTGCGGCGCCACAGCACCGGCTCTTCCAGTTCAGAGCGCACCTGTGCGACTTGTGACAGCGGCACCACGGTGCCCTGGCGCGTGTAGAGGTTGATGTCTTTCAGTGTGCCGAGGTTCAAGCGTTCCTCTGGTATGGCACGGGCCACGATGTCGATCAGGTCTTCGTGCTCACGCAACTGCGACAAGGTAGCGCCGTTCATCACGGTCTGGGTCGCCAGCGACACGTCGGCCGGCGTGAGGCCCAGCGCGCTCGCCTTGTCCTGATCAAGCTCGACCTTCAGCGTGCGCACCGGGTCGTTCCAGTCAAGCTGGAGGTCACGCACCTTCGGGTTGGACGCAACCACGTTCTGCACCTCGCGGGCGATCCGGCGCACCATCTGGGTATCGGGGCCGACGACACGGAACTGCACCGGGTAACCGACGGGCGGTCCCAACTCGAGCCGGGTTACGCGCACCCACGCCTGCGGGAATTGCTGGTCGGCCGAGGCCACCAGCCGCGCACGTACCCGCTCGCGTGCATCCAGGTCCTTGGTCATCACAACGAGCTGGGCAAATCCCGGATTCGGCAGTTCGGGGTTGAGCGAGAGATAGAAGCGCGGTGCGCCGGCACCGGTGTAGGCGGTGAAGTACTTGACCTCCTCATCCTTCGACAGTAACGCCTCCATCCGCTTCACCTGCTCGGTGGTCGCCGCGATGGACGAACCCTCTTTCAAGCGCAGGTCTATGACCAACTCAGGGCGCGAACTGTTGGGGAAGAATTGCTGCGGCACAAACTTCATGCCGGCCAGCGCAAGTGCCAAGGCGCCAAACGTTGCTCCGATGACTAACCAGCGGCGTTCGATGGCCGTGTCGATCAGGTCCCGCAGACTGCGGTAGAACTTGGTGTCATACGGGTCATTGGCATGCTGGTGCTTGCCGAAGTCCTTGGGCAGCATCTTGACCGCCAGGTAGGGTGTGAAGATACCCGAGCAGATCCATGAGAACAGCACCGCTGCACCGACGATCCAGAAAATGCCACCCGCGTACTCGCCGGTGGTGGACTTCGAGAGGCCGATGGGCAAGAAGCCCACGACGGTGATAAGTGCGCCGGTCAGGCGCGGCATTGCGGTGGACTGATAGGAGAAGGCGGCCGCCTTCACGCGGTCCATGCCGGCCTCCATCTTCACCACCATCATTTCGATAGCGATGATCGCGTCATCGACCAGCAGGCCGAGCGCAATGATCAGTGAGCCGAGCGAGATACGCTCGAGGTTCCAGCCCATCGCCAGCATCACCAATGCCACGCCACCCAACACCAGCGGCACCGAGGTCGCGACCACAATACCTGTGCGCCAGCCCAGACTGGCCAGGCTCACCGCGATCACGATGATCAGCGCCTCCATCAGTGAGCGCTCGAAGTCCCAGATCGCGTCCTTCACAGTAGAGGGCTGGTCAGCCACGCGCTCCAGTTCCACGCCATGCGGCAGCTCAGACTGGATCTTGTCGACCGCCGTCTCCATCGCCTTGCCGAGGTCTACGATATTGCCATCGTTGGTCATCGTGATGCCGAGCATCAGCACTGGCTGGCCGTTGTGGCGGACCGTGTAGGTTGGCGGGTCCTCAAAGCCACGCGAGACGGTTGCGATGTCACCGAGCTTGATCTGCCGGCCGCCAGCGGCGATGGGCACGTTGCGGATAGCCTCTTCGCTGGCGAATTGGCCGCTCACGCGCACCATGACGCGGTCGCCGTTGGTGTCGATCTGGCCTGCGGGCAACATGGCGTTCTGGCTCTTGAGGCTTTCGGCAATGGCCAGCGGTGTAATGCCCAGCGCTGCCAGGCGTTCATGCGAGAACTCGACGTAGATATGCTTGGCCTGCTTGCCGATGACGTCGATTTTCTTGACCATCGGTACCTTTAGCATGCTGCGCTTGATCTCCTCGGCCGCGTCCGACAGCTCGGCGTGACCGATGCCGTCGCCCTTGACCGCGTACATCAGGCCATACACGTCGCCGTATTCGTCGTTTACGATCGGGCCGATCACACCGTCAGGCAGCTCGCGGCTCAGGTCGTTGAGTTTCTTGCGCGCCTGATACCAGGCCTCACGCTGATCAGCCTTGGAGGTGCCGCCGCGCACGGTGAGGGTCATACCCGCGTAGCCTTGCCGCGCGTAGGTGACCACCTTCTCGAAGTTGTCGATCTGCTCGAATTTCTTCTCCATGCGATTCAGGACCTGGTCCTGCATCTGCTGGGCGGTGGCGCCCGGCCAGATGACCATGGTGGTCATGGAGGGCACGGAAAAGTTCGGATCCTCGAGCTGACCCAGCCTGGTGAAGCTGAAGACGCCGGCCACCGCGACGAGGATGAGCATGAACAGGACGATGGCGCGATGGCGCAGCGCCCAGTCGGTGAGGTTGAAGTTGTTCATCGGGTGGCCTGCTGTGTGGTGTTCGCGTCAACGATCGCCGCGCCGGGAAGCGCGACCTTCAGTCCGGACGCGATCTTCTGCACCCCGGCGGTAACGACCAATGCGCCGGCCTGCGGCCCGGAGACGAGCACCTCGTCGTTGCGGTAACCCCACACCGCCACCGACACCAGTTCGACAGTGCCTACCGGATCCTTACCCTCGGGCGTGACCACCCAAAGCGCCGGCTGGCCGCCGTTTTGCGTCAGTGCCGTGGCGGGTACCGCCGCCACCGAGACACTCGTCATCATGCGCTCGGCCTTTACCGTGGCTGTGGCGCCCAACGGCAGCGCCTGCAGCGGCTTGAGCCGCGCGCGATAGGTGCGCGTCTGCGTCGCAGCCTGCGGCGACAGTTCACGCAGCGTGACATCGAAGGTCTCGTTCGGCGCACTGGCCAGCGATGCCTTGAAGCGCGCCTCCTTGAACACGGACAGCTGATCCTCGGGCACATCGACGACGATCTCGGACTCATCCGGATTCGCAACCGAGACAACTGGTTGGCCCTCCGCTACGACCTGTCCCGCCTCAAAGCGCACCGCCGTGACGACACCGCTACGAGAGGCACGCAGCACGGTGTATTTGAGTCGGTTGCGCGCGAGCTCAAGCTTTCGCGCCTCAGCCTCGGCGGTTGCATGAGCGGTCTGGGCATTGGTATGTGCACGCTCATCGTCGGCCGCACTGACCGAGCCGTCAGCCTTCAGCGCGGTCAGGCGCTGGCGGTCTGAATCGGCCTGGTGCGTCTGCTCGATGGCAACCGCCCACTGCTGTTTCGATGCTTCCTCTGCGAGGCGGTAGTCGCTGTCATCCAGCACAGCCAGTATGTCGCCTTCGCGCACAAATTGGCCTACGTCGACCTTGCGCAGGGCTATCTTGCCGCCTACGCGGAAGGCCTGGTCGACCTCATGCCGCGACTGTACGGTGCCCATGTAGCGACTGACTTCGCGGACATTGTCGTAGTTAATTGCGACGGTGCGTACCGGTCGTGGTGTCTGCACAGGGGGCTGGTTCGGGCTACACGCGCAAAGCATGACGGCTACGGCCAAGGCGCCGGCCGCAGTAAGGGAATTCTTCAAGGCGGTTCCTCTTTGAAAAACGAGTTCTTAGGACTGTGGTGGCCGGCCGGCTTCGGCGGCGACGGTAGGGATGGCAGGGTGTTCGAATACCTGCCAGCCCCCGCCCAGTGCTTTGTAGAGCTGCACACTATCGAGCAGCAGGCGGGTGTTGCTTTCATTGGAGTTCAGGCGTGCCGCCAGGCGCGCTCGTTGCGAATCCAGCAGCGGCAACAGGTCGATCTGCCCGCGGTTGTAGAGCGACTGGGCATGGTTCTGCGCTGATTCGGCGGACGCGGCGGCCAATTGCAGCGAGCCTGCGCGGCGACGTTCTTGCGCCAGCGTCACGAGGGCGTTCTCCACATCATCGAGCGCCCGTGCGATGCCGTCTTCGGCGCGCAGCAGCGCCTCTTGTTGAGCACTTTCGGCCGCTTCGTTGATCGCTTGTGTGCGCCCGGCGTTGAAGATCGGCATCGCCAGCAGGCCCGCCACGTTGGTGAAGCGAGCAACGCCGAGATCGGCGCCGTTCAGGTTCAGATCCTGGCGACCGAAGGACGCGCCAAGGAACAGCCGCGGGAACCATTCGGCCGCAGCCTCCTGGCGGCGCGCATTGGCCGCGTCGACCTGCGCCATCAGCGCCAGCACGTCAGGTCGGCGTTGCAGCAACGCGGCGGGCTGGCCCGGCTTGGCCTCGGGTACCGCCATATCTCCATTCGAGGGCTGGATGTTCGCGGTATTGAAGGACTGGTCGGCGATCAGCACCGCGATACGGTGGCGCGACACAGCCGCCAGTGTTTCCAGCGGCGGAATCTGCGCCCGCGCCGACAAGGCGTCGGTCTGCGCCCGCTCGACGTCGAAGGCGGATGCCAGCCCCACCAACTGGCGCGCGGTGACCAGACGCAGCGTCTCGTCCTGCATTGCGGAGATCGCGCGCAGCGTCGCGACCTGACGCTGCGCACCGACCAGTGTGAAGTAGTTGCTGACGACGTCGCTCATCACCAGCAGGCGCACACCGCGCATGCTGTCCTGCGCAGCCAGCGCATCGGCGTCGGCCGCCGCTGCTCCGGCGCGCAGGCGGCCGCTCAGATCGAGCTCCCATGAGACGTCCAGGCCCAGGCTGGCAGTCTTCGTATCTGGATAACCCTGTTTTGTGGCCGAGCTGTAGCCGCTGCTGCGATCGCTGCCGGAGGCGGATGCGCCGACGCTCGGGAGCAGCCAGGAATGGCTGATCGTTTCGCCGGCACGCGCGGCATGCAGGCGCTCGGCGGCAATTTTGACATCGCGGTTTTCGCGCGCTGCTCGGCGCACCAGATCCGTCAGCACGGGGTCGTGGTAGACCTCCCACCACGCGGCCTCGGGTTCCATCTCGGACGCAGTGCTCGCGGCGAAGTTGCTCGGCAGCTCGACCGACGGCTTGACGACCGGCGTGGAGCAACCGCCCAGGGCGAAGGCGATCGAAGTGGCAAGGGCGGCTGCAACTACGGTGAGCCCGGCCGGGCGCCCGGCCCGTTGCAAGGTCGTCCGGCCGGTGTGGAAGGGCAGTGGAAAGGAAACTGGAAGTCGCGGCATCGCATTGGACTCGTGTGGATTCGAGATGGCATCAGCGTAGGGCCCGGTGCGTGCGAAGTCGTCAACGAAGCGTCGCCGTTCGGTCGCCATATCGAGCGCTCATTTATGTTGGAGACGTCACTCGTCGTCGGCATCTGTCGTGTGTTCGCCAGCCGCCGACAAGAGGTCCGAGGCAATCGACTCCAGCAGCTCTTCGGCGGACGAGAACTCGCTCTGACGTCCGGTGACCAGGTTTTCGAGGCGGCCCACGAGGGCCCCCGGCGCGGCATCGCCACGTAGCTTCACTACGTACGAGCGGCGGCTTGGGTACTTGGATTCAGGGTTCAGGCTCATCGCAGACCAGGGGATCAAGAAAGTTCGACGACAGCGTAGGCCGCCCCCTGGGAGGAGTCGTAAGCGAAAGGTCAGACTTCGGTCGGGACAACGTCACCGCAGCCCTGTGGGAGCCGGCTCGCTCCCACAAGTTTGCGCCCTTAGCTCTTCAAGTCGGCTGTGCAGCCTGAAGCAGCGAGCGCGCACGTTTCACCAGTTCGGTTCCATCAGTTTCGGGTAACTGGTCAACCAGCGTCGCCAATGCCTGGTGGTCCTCGGCTGCGGCGTTGTGCTCGCATAGCTCGACCAGCGCGAGCAGCTCCAGCCACGGTGCTTCCTGGGCGCGAGCCTCCTCAACCGCGCGCCGCACCGCAACGCTGCTGGCGTCGGGCCGCCCCTGCGCTCGCGCGATCGCTGCCTCCAACAGCAATAGCTGCGGCAGGTACACGCGTTCGCCCAGTTCATCCCCTACCTGCAGTGCTTCCTCCAGCTCGACTTGTGCTGCGTTGCAATCACCTGCCAGCAGCAGCGCCTCGGCGGCATAGCCGAGCACCTCGCTGGCACCGGAGCGCATGCCAAGCCCAGTGTGTTCTTCGTAAGCCTCGCGGATGCAACGGTAGCCGTCGCGTGGCGCGCCGTTGCGCGCGTCGGCCCAGCCGCGCCACCAGCGGCAAGCCGTACGCCCCAGTGCGAGCGAATACTCATCGACCAGTTTCTGCATGTCGTCAGCCAGCGCTGCCACACGCACAGGGTTCCCCATTCGAACCTCAATCAACACCTCCTGCCAGGTGGCGACCAGCCAGGTCATCGGTTGACGAAGCGCCTGCGCGCGGATGCGCGCCTGCTGCATGTGGGCTCGGCCTTGCTCTACCAGGCCAGAGCGCACGAGTTCTATGGCCAGCATACCGTGCAGCATGACCTGAGGATCGGCCGCAAAGATCTCGTTCGCCCCGATGTCCAGCGGCTCGGCGATCGCGAGGGCGCGCTCTAGCCAACCGCGGGTCGTCTGTGTGCGACCCTGGAGGTGATGCACCTCGCCCTGCACGATGCACGCCGCGAGCATGAGCGCTGGATCGTTCGTCTCGCGCGAGAGGGTTTCGGCACGCTCCGCCACCTCCAGCGCCAGCGCATAGTCGCCGCGCAGACCGAGCAGATAGCCGAATCCATGCAGCAGTCGGCCGCGCATTGGATGCTCGGGTATATCCGCAAGCAGCGTGTATGCGCGTTCGAACGCATTCCTGGCTTCGCTGCCCACACCTATCGTGTGGAAAGCCGACACCCCTTGCAGCGTGGCCAAGGTAATTTCGAGCGCATCGCGCTCCCTCCCTTCAGGTGCTTGCGTCAGCAGGACCAACGCGCGCTCAGTGAGGCCGATGCACAAGATCGGGCTGAAGTTCAGCAGCGCCGCTTCAGCCGCCTCGGCGTAGTAGCGCAGCGCGATCATCGGCTGCCGAGCCCGGTCGAAGTGCATTGCCAGCTCCGAAGCAGCAACCGGCACGCCGACCGTGCGCTCGCGTTCGAGGGCAGCGCCAACCTTGCGATGGAGGTGGGTGCGCAATGAGCGCGGCGTGCGGTCGTACAGCACTTGGCGAAAGAGCGCATGCCGGAACGAGTAGGGTAGCTCCACCGTCTCTTCAACTTCGGTGGCCCGCGACCGCGTGAGCCACAGCTGCTCGCGCACCAGCTCCTCGCAGGTGTCGGCCACAGAAGCGAGGTCTCGCTCGAGGGCCAGCGAAACCGTCTCAACCCGGAATTCGACTCCGCACACCGCGGCGGCCGAGAGCAGTGCACGCTGCTCCTGACCAAGCTTGGCAATGTAGTGATCAATGATGGCCGCGAGGTTCTCGGGGACCGCCACACCGGCAAGCCGAGCCTCGATGGTGGCGTCGTCGTCCGTTGTGTCCATCACTTCACTGATGACTGACGATACGAACAACGGCACACCGTCAGTACGCTCGTGCAGGGCACGCACGAAGGTTTCATCGCGCGCCAGCGAGGCCGAACGTAGCGCAACATAGTCAGCGACCTCGGTTTCCGAGAACGGATCGAGCACCACTTCCTCGCACAGACGTTGCAGGCGCAGTTCGTGGCGCAACGAGCTGAGCGGATGATCGAGCGCTACCACCTCAGCGAGGCGGAAGCTCGACAGCCACATAAGCCGCGTGCGGCCACGTCGCCGCGCGATATAGTTGATGAGCTGGACAGTCGCCCGATCGCTCCAGTGCAGGTCTTCGGTCACCAGCAACAGCGGGCGCTGGTCTGTGTAGCGGTCCAACAGTTCGCCCATTTCCCTCAGCATGCGGTCTGGACCGATGCCGGAAAGCTCGCGACGCAATGTGTCTCGCTCTTCGGTAGTGCTCAGCCACGGCAGTTGCAGCAGCCAGGTCGGCGCCACGGCGCGCAGCAGCGCTGGCAGGGTAGGGTCGCTGCGACACAGATCGGCCAATGCCTCCAGCACCGGTAGATAAGGCTCGCCTGTGCCGTAGTGTTCCACGCAATGGCCGCGTGCGCAGGCGATGTCGCCAAGGCTGGCGACGAAATGCTCGATCAATGTGGTCTTGCCAATTCCCGGTTCTCCGGCGAGCCAGACCACTGCACGTTGGCCGCCGTAAGCGTGTTCCCACGCCCGTTGCAGCCTTGAGACCTCGTCGGCGCGACCGATGAATGGCGGCGACAGATGCGCGCCGGCCACCGGCACCGTCGCGGATGCAGGCAGCATCGAAGGTCCAGGGGACGGTGCGGCGATGAAGCGATAGCCGCGCCGGGACACCGTCTCGATAAAGCGGGGCTGCTTGGGGTCGTCGCCCAGCACCTTGCGTAGATCGCTGATGGCCGTCTTCAGCACAGAGTCGCTGACGAACCGATGCCCCCACACTGCATCAAGCAAGGCATCCTTGCTCACTAGCGACCCCGGCTGGCGTGCAAGTACGCACAGCAGTGTGAAGGGTGTTGGCGCCAACGCCACGGCTTCTCCGTTGCGTAACAAGCAGGCGTTGGCCTCGTCAAGATCGAACTCGACGAAGCGGAGCTGGACTGGGTTCGGATGGGGCTGCGGACGCGCCACGTTTGATTCCTAAAGACTAAAACATTCTTGTGCGCTGTGAGGCATGGCACTGGTTCGCCACTCTCTAGTACCGGGCCATCACTTCAATAACAACGCTGATCGGCTCAGAAGCCAAGCCTCGCTGGTCGGAAACTGACGCAGACCACTACCCGCTGACATCCCTCGACACAGCCCACTCGGCCTCATCCCAGTAAGGTAATGATCTCAAAAATTAATGACAACAGCATCAATATTGAAAAAGATCTCAATATTGAATACATTCACATTGCCTTGCGATGAGACCTGCGCGTCTCACGATTTCAATCACAATAAGGGCTCGAGATGAACAACAACAATAATGTTTCCGAATTGCCTCCTGCCGCCGTCGATGTACTGGTCATCGGTAACGGTCCGGTAGGCGCGACAATCGCGGCGCTGCTCGGCCGCTATGGGGTAAAGACTCTGGTACTGGATAAAAACCAAGAGGTGATGCTGATGCCCCGTGCCATTGCCCTGGACAACGAGGCGCTTCGTATCCTGCAACTCGCGGGATTGTCGGAAGACGCGTTCGAGAAGATCGTTATCCCTGAAGTGAGGATGCACTCCCCGGTACTCGGACAATTTGCTCGAGCCAATACTGAAGGATGCGTCGACGGCCATCCGAAACTTGTGACGTTCTATCAACCCGACCTCGAACACGCGATGCGCAGCCAGGTCTCCCGGCTGAAGTCAGTGACCAGTCTTGGCGGTTTCGAGCTTGAGAGTCTGGTCGAGGAGTCGGATTGCGTCGTCGCCTCCGTACGGGATCAGAATGGGCAATCGCATTCTGTTCGCGCCCAGTACGTGGTCGGTGCGGATGGCGCAAGCTCCAGGGTCAGAACACTGATTGGCCAGGAGTTTGAAGGACAGACCTATGCGGAAGATTGGCTGATTGTCGATGTCATGAACCGGCATAAGTCAGCGATTGATCACATTGAGTTTCTCTGTAATCCGCGGCGCCCAACGCCGCACATGCCCGCACCCGGCGGAAGGGAGCGTTGGGAGTTCATGCTGCAACCAGGTGAATCCCGGGAAGAGCTGGAATCCCCGGAAAGCATAGCCCGGCTAATTGCGCCATGGATCAACCCGCAGGAGTTGCAAATCGAGCGCAAGGCGGTGTATCGGTTCCACGCGCGCTGCTGCAACAAATTCAGCAAGGGACGCATCTTCCTCGCCGGGGATGCCGCCCACATTACCCCGCCCTTTGTCGGGCAAGGTCTCGTAGCGGGACTTCGAGATGGCGCCAACCTGGCCTGGAAACTGGCGTGGGTACTTCGCGGCTATGTCGCGCCTTCAGTACTCGATACCTATGACTTAGAGCGCCGCCCCCATGCCCAGGCGATGATCAATCTAGCGAAACTCATGGGCCGCCTGGTGATGCCCAAAAACAAGATCGCAGCTTTCTTCATCCATGGCCTGATGCGCATGCTGGCGTTGACTCCCGCTACCAGAAGGTACTTTGAGCAGTTGGACATCAAGCCGAAGAACACCTTCAAAAACGGCCTGTTCGTGCGGCATCGTAGTGGCGACAAGCTGGTGCGTGGCAGTCTGTTTCCCCAAGCATGGGTCCGTAACATGCAAAAGCAGATCAAGCTGAGCGACGATGCGCTTGGGCACAACTTGACCCTGGTTGGATTCGGTGTCGACCCGCTGTCAGTGCTGTCACCTGCTCAGATCGTTTCCTGGGAAAAAATGGGAGGCCACTTCCTACAGATCAGAGCATGCGGCCTGCGCTCAGGCAGCAGTTGCGACTTCATCGAAGACCTGAACCATGACATCCTGCCGCTGGCTGCCAAAGGCACACTTGTCGCGGTTCGCCCCGACCGGATCATCATGCACCACGCTCCTGGCGCAGAAGCAGACCGCCTCGTTCGAGACTGCATGAGCCTGTTGGCGAGCGCCGATGCCATTTCCGATGGTGTTTCCGTTACCATCAACGAGCACCCTCGACTTCGAGCCTGAAAATGCATTCCACCACTCCTTCTTCAGAAGCTACTGCGTCAGAATCTCTTACGAGAGGCCACAAAAAGCGTGAGCGCACACGTCGTGGCCTGGTGGACGCGGCATTGCGTCTTGTCGCACGTAAGGAAGTGGGGGAAATCGCGCTGCTCGAAGTGGCCGCCGAGGCGGCGGTCTCCAACGGCACCATTTACAACTACTTTCGTACTCGCGACGAAGTACTCGAGGCCGTTGGCATCGCCATGGCCGCCGAGTTCTCCGATGCCATTTCAGCTTTGAGCGCGGACGTTAACTGCGGCGCACAACGGCTTTCGATCGGCGTGCGCATGTTTGTATGCCGGGCAGCAGACGACCACCAATGGGCAAACGCGCTGCTGCGCATCATCCATCTCGATCAGGCTATGCGCTCGCGATTGGCTGCCCATGTACTGGGCGACCTGCATGAAGGTTTGCGCGAGGGGACTTTCGCTTACGAGGACGAAGGGATCGCCCTGGACATGGTCGTATCGTGCACAACCGGCGCAATGCGCTCAGTTGTCGAGGGGCGTGCAGTGGCGGAGCACGATGTGCGGGTCGCCGAAATGATTCTCAAGGCTCTGGGCGTAACACCTGCCAGAGCCAAGAGAATCGCCGGCAAGCCACTACCCGCCTTATTCTGAGGTCACCCCGAACTGCTAGGCTTGGCCAATCCATCGCCGATAGCTTTTCGTCTGACGACGAGACTTGAGTTGATTGCCGATCAATGCCAAGAGTGGCGACGTCCTGGGTTTGGTCCGTTTCCCTTGGCTCAGCAAGCCGAGCTGCTTCTTGACCACCGAGGCCACTGCAAGCGATGCCAGAGCCTTGTTCTTCCAGCGGACGACGATGGGCTCGATTTCAGTGTCCTGACCTGCCATCCACTGGCTTGGCAGGGCCGGCTCGATTGCCAACGCAGTGGCAAGTCCCACCATCGATACCGAGCCACTCACCACTCGCTCTGCAACCTCCTTTCTACGCACCCCGCCGGTGACCATCAGTGGCATGCGCGCTATTTTTCCTATTCTCTCCGCGAACTCGAGAAAATAGGCTTCTCGAGCCAAGCGGCTGCCATCACGGGTCTGCCCCTGCATCGCCGGGCTTTCGTAGCTACCACCTGACAATTCGACCAGGTCGACCGCCTTGGCGTTGAGCATTTCCACCACGCGAACCGCCTCCTCGGTATTGAAACCGCCTCGCTGAAAGTCCGCAGAATTGAGCTTCACGGCGACGCAAAAGCTTGGCGCGACTCGCTGACGTATGGCGTCGATGGTTTGCAGGAGAATTTGCGCACGATTTCCCAGGCTGCCACCCCAGCGGTCGCTACGCCGGTTGGTCAAGGGCGAAAGGAATTGGCTGAACAGGTAGCCATGCGCTGCATGAATTTGCACGCCGGTGAATCCGGCACGCTCGGCCAAAACTGCTGCACGGGTATAGCGCTCGATCAGCTCTTCGATCTCCTGCTCATTCAAGGCCCTTGGCGGTACAAAAGCCTTTGATAGTCCGGGAATATCCACGGCAACCGCGGACGGGCCCCGTGCCGATTGCCCCATCGAAGCCAATAGCTGCCGTCCGGGATGATTGATTTGCATCCAGGCCTGGGCTCCACGGCTGCGGCAAGCATCGGCCCATAGACTGAATTTGCCCAGGTTGAGATCGTCCTCAAGCACTACGCCAGCGGGTCCGGTCAAGGCGTGGCGGTCAACCATGACGTTGCCGGTGATGATCAGGCCGGCACCACCCTGAGCCCAACACCGATAGAGCTTAACCAGCGCTTCCCCTGGAGCATGTTCCTCATTTGCAAGGTTCTCCTCCATGGCAGCCTTGGCTATTCGATTTGGAATCACCGTGCCGTTAGGTAATCGAAGCGGTTTAAAGAGCTTTGAGCCGGTCATGTTCTGTCCTTCAGCTAATGAAAATTCGGCCAGCCATCGCTTAGGGGCATACCGTTCGAACACCGTTTGCACAGTGCTTGCTCAGGTTGTTGAGGTACTGGTTTGCATCAATGGGCCGGCTTGAGGACCTGCCGAGAAGGCGAGCCACAAATACGATGCGTAGCTGAACACGCGTGTTCATTTGTGTCAATGTGGAGGGCCCTTCGTCGATTTTGTCATATCAATCTAACCATCCAGTATCTTGGGTCGTATAACGGTTTTAATTGAGATTAAGGTACCCGATTGAAAAAACTTTGTTGACGTATGATGAACACGCGTGTTCAATCAGGTCATAAGGTAATCCTGGAGAGAGAACCGTGGAATCCCTAAATCCAACACAGCGCCGCATTCATCAAGCCGCCTTTCGACTGTTTGCTGAAAAAGGCACCTCACACGTGAACATTCTTGACCTCGCGCAAGAGGCAGGCGTGGCGCGTGGAACGGTCTATAGCAACATCGACAGCATGGAAAGCCTGTTCGAGGCGGTCGCCAGCCATCTCGCGAGAGAGATGCATGAGCGCGTCAACAAGAGCTTCAACTCCCTCTCCGATCCGGCTCAGCGCCTTGCCAATGGCATTCGATTCTTCATTCGTCGAGCGCACGAGGACTCCCAGTGGGGCGCATTCATCCATAAATTCGCCATGAGCAATTCCTCGTTGCGCGAAATGTTTAGCAGTCAAGCGACTACGGATCTTCTGAGCGGGCTTTCCACTGGGCGCTACACGTTTGCGCAGGAGCAATTGCTCTCAGTACTGACGCTGATATCGAGCAGCGTCCTGGGCTCGATTTTTCTGGTACTGGAAGGTCACAGAACATGGCGCGAATCGGGCTCTGACACCGCCGAACTGCTACTGCGAGCATTGGGTGTGGCGCAAGAGGAGGCTCGTGCGCTGGCGACTAAAGAGTTGCCGGCACTTCCATCTCTCGACTGAGCGCCTAACTGACTCAATTGGACAACACCCCTGGTTTTTCCAGGGGTTGGGGGCAGTTTTGCCCTAAAAACCCGGAAAACAAGAACAATGAACAACAAAAACGAATTGCACCGGCTGGCGACACAACAACCCGCCCGGCATCCGCAGCCGACGGTGAAGGCCCAGAGTCTCACTCACCTGATCTTTCAAAGGCCGGATTTGAATGAGGCGGCGCGTTTTCTGAGCGACTTCGGCCTGACGGTAAGTCGGCAGAACGCCGATACGCTCTATCTACGAGCCACCGACGCCACTTCATATTGTTACCGTGTCCATCGTGCAGAACATGCACGTTTTATCGGGTTTGGACTTGCAGTGCAGTCTCTGAAGGATCTGGAAAAACTCGCTCGAATCCCAGGTGCTTCATCAGTAGAGAAGCCGGAACATCCTGGCGAAGGGTATTACGTCAGGCTGACCGATCCTTCCGGCTTTATGGTGGAGGCCGTTTGCGACCAGACTCCAGGCAAGACGCTGGCGCATAGAGCGCCTCTGCACTGGAATCTGGCGCACGAGCAATCGCGAATCAACGCCACGCAGCGCCCGCCGATTGCTCCCCCTGAAGTACTCAGGCTTGGCCACATCGTGATCGAAGTGGCCGACTATCAGGCGACCTGTGCCTGGTATACGCAGCATTTCGGGTTTATTCCCAGCGATGTGCAGGTGCTTCCCGACGGTACACCTATCGTCGCGTTCATGCGCCTGGATCTCGGAGACATTCCCGCGGCTCACCATACGCTCGCGATTGCACAAGGGTTCATGGCGACCTATAGCCATAGCGCCTTTGAGGTCGTCGATGCAGACGCGGTGGGAATGGGACAGCGCGTCCTGCGCGAGCGCGGTTGGGAGCACTCGTGGGGAATCGGCCGACACATTCTGGGCAGTCAAATCTTCGATTACTGGCAAGACCCATGGGGCGATAAGCACGAGCATTACTGCGACGGGGATATTTTCACGGCCACTCGGCCTACGGGCATTCATCCGGTAAGCCCCGAGGCAATGGCCCAGTGGGGGCAGCGCATGCCCAAGAGTTTTACAAAACCCAAGATCAATTTAACCAGTCTGCGTGCGCTGATTCGCAACCTGCGACGCAGCCCGGACTTGACCATTCGCAAGTTGATAACACTCATGCGGATGTTCGGATAGGACTGCCGCCAAGTCGGGCAATCCAACCCTGTATGGCCCGCGGGACGTGCTTAAAGCCGGCGCCTTGATCGCCGGCGGCTCGTTGGTCTACAGCGTTGCCAGCCCCCCTCAGAACAACACCACAGTTCTCGCGCCACCGAGCGCGGGACAAACGCCGCTCCAGGAGTACCTTCAATGTCTGCTGTACACGTAGTCCGCTTTGAGTTTGAGAACGGTATCCACTGGGGCGTGCTACGCCAGGGCCGTATCACGATTGTCCCCGGTGTTTTTGAAACCACCGGTGACTTCATTCGCCAGAACAGTATCGACGACCTCGCTCAAATGAAAGGTACGGAGCTTGCGGAGGGCGAAGTGAAACTGCTGTCACCGGTGACCCGTAATCAGCAGTTCGTCTGCCAGGGCGCCAATTACCGACAGCACATGATCGAGTCAGGCATGGACCCGGACGCGAAGAAATTCAACATGATCTTCACCAAGGCGACAAGTTGCCTGGTAGCGGCTGACAGCGACCTGATCAAGCCGCGCACCGTGCGCTTCCTCGACTACGAAATTGAACTGGGGCTGGTGATGAAACGCGCGATCACCGGCGCTGTTGCTGTCACCGACGCCAATCTGCATGAGTTCATTGCAGGCGTCGTTATTGTCAATGACTACTCGGCTCGTGACATTCAGATTCCCCAGATGCAGTTCTACAAAGGCAAGAGCTTCCGCACTTTTGGCCCGGTCGGTCCCTACCTCTGTCTTCTGGATGCCAAGGACATGCATTACCTCAAAGCACTGCAGCTGCGCCTGACAGTCAATGACCAGGTGCGACAGAGCGACAGCACGGCCAACCTGGTTTACGGCCCGGCTGAAACCCTTACCGAGCTCTCCTCTGTGCAAGATCTCGCCGCTGGAGACCTGATTGCTACCGGTACTCCTGCGGGCTGTGCGCTAACGATCCCTTCGCCTGCGAAACAGCGCATTGCGGCCCTGATGCCAGAAGCCACCAAGTGGAAACTTTTCCTCAAGGCACAGGAGAGCCGGCCGCAGTATCTCAAGCCCGGTGACGTGGTCGAGGCGCGGATTCGCAGCGCCGATGGTGTGATCGACCTCGGTGTGCAACGCAACCGAGTCGTAGGGGAAGCCTGATGGTTGTGCCGACCCTGAACGACATCGAAAGTCTCGAACGAGTCCCCTTGTCGGAGCGTGGCCTGGCTTCCAGCACTTATGAAGCGCTGCGACGTACCGCCGGGCGCACTCCCGATGCGCCCGCATTGAGTTTCTTCGCCGACGCCACAGACTTCAAGAGCACCCACGACTGGAGCTATTCCGAGCTCTTTGCGGATATCACTCGCGCGGCAAATGCCTTCCATGACCTGGGCATAAAACCGGGTGAGGTGATTGCCTTCATCCTGCCCAACCTGCCGCAAACCCATTTCACTCTATGGGGCGGGGAGGCGGCGGGCATCGCCATGGCGATCAATCCTATGCTTGAGGCCAAGCAGATGGCGGGCTTGCTGAATGCCGCGAAGGCATCCGTGGTGGTGACGCTTGCACCGACTGCGGGCAGCGACCTGTGGCCGAAACTGGCTTCGCAGCTGGATCAGTTACCCACAGTCAAGTCTGTCGTTTGGGTCAGCATGGAGCCTTATGTCGCCGAACCGGTGCGTGAGCTCCTGAAAGCCGCGGCCCTGAAGGAGCGAGACTTACACAGCGGTATCGCGATCCACGATTGGCAATCGTTGATGAATGCTCAGCCGCACACACACCTGAAGAGCGGTCGGCAAATCCATCAGGATGAGTGCTCCTCCTACATCTGTACTGGCGGCACCACCGGGCTCCCCAAAATTGCCGCGCGTACTCATGGCTCGGAAGTATTCAATGCATGGGCTGTGGCGGCTCACTTGCAGCCACGCAGTGGTGGCCAGGTTATCTTTTGTGGGTTGCCGCTATTTCATGTCAATGGACAACTGGTGACTGGACTGATGCCTTGGACTCAAGGCGACCATGTGATCCTCGGGACGCCTCATGGGTATCGTGGCGAGGGGGTGATCCCACGATTCTGGGAGATGGTCGAACACTTCGGTATCAACCTCTTTTCCGGCGTGCCAACTGTCTATGCAGCACTTCTGCAAAATGAATGGCAGGGCCGCGACCTGTCCAGTCTGCGCTTTGCAATGTGTGGCGCTGCACCCATGCCGGCTGAGCTTTTCCGAGAGTTCGAGCGCCGGACCGGGGTAAAGATTCTTGAAGGCTACGGTCTTACTGAGGGCGCCTGTGTCTCCTCAATCAATCCGCCCCATGGCGAACGTCGCATTGGCTCCATTGGGATACGGATCGCCTATCAGCCTATGCGTGCGGTCTTGCTCAATGATTCTGGAGAGTACCTGCGCGACGCCAACGCAGATGAGATCGGCCTCATCACAATCAGTGGTCCGAACCTCTTCGAGGGCTATCTGGAGGAGCGTCATAACCAGGGCCTCTGGATCGATATCGACGGTCAGCGCTGGTTGAATACGGGCGATTTAGGTCGCCAGGATGCGCAGGGTTACTTCTGGCTGACCGGCCGCAAGAAGGAGTTGATTATCCGTGGCGGCCATAACATTGATCCCAAGCAAATCGAGGAGGCTCTGCAGGCGCATCCCGCCGTTGCCTTGGCCGCTGCAATCGGCAGCCCCGATGCCTACTCGGGCGAGGTGCCCGTCGCCTATGTTCAACTGCGCCCCGGGCAAGCCTGCAACGTCGAAGAACTTATGGCATTCGCTCATCTCAACATCAGCGAGCGGGCAGCAGTTCCCAAGCGCATTGAAATCCTCGAAGCATTGCCACTGACTGCCGTGGGCAAGATATTCAAGCCCACTTTGCAACAGCGGGAGATTAATAGAGTCGTCCAGCAGGAAGTGGAACGTATGTGTCTACAGGAAGTTGACGTAGAGGTGGTACAGGATGGACGGCGCGGGCTAGTCGCATGCATCCGGGCGGGAGGCAATCAGGAGGCCCTGGCCCTTCTTCTAGGGCGCTATAGCTTTCAAGTGGAATGGCTTACATGAGTGCGAGTTCACCTTTGTAAGTTAAACAAACATGCCCTGGTGCTAATCAGCCAGGGCCCTTTTCACAACTTCGATCAACTCCAACCGGCACTGACATGTGCACGGGAAGGCCAAGCCTTGCCTGCGTGTAACCAACAAAAAAAATAAGGGGTGGACAATGAAAGTGAATAACCGTGAGATCCCGTGTTTCTCTATTCAGCAAGCGATTGCTTTCTGGATCAAGTTAACCGGTGCCGTAGCCATACTCGGCGCTTCAACAACCGCGGGTGCCAATGGCATTGCCCTGAACGAACAAAGTGCAAGCAGTGCGGGAACTGCTTATGCGGGAAGGTCGTCTTCCGCGCTGGACGCCAGCACCATTTATGGAAATCCTGCAGGCTTGACCAAGTTGCAGCGCAGTGAGATTTCCGGCGGGGTAGCGGTCGTCTCGGTGAGCGACAACATCAGTGATGCGCAGGGCAGTGCCGCAGGAACGAATAAGGGGGACTCTGTACCTTTGGGAGTCGTGCCCTTCGCTTATATGTCGACGCCACTCGATGATCGCTTTTCGATTGGTCTGGGCCTCTATGTTCCCAGTGGTCTGATCAATGACTATGAGAGCTCTTTTCAAGGCCGCTACCATGGTTCCTATAGTACGACCAAGGAAGTAACCCTGCAGCCCACCATTGCCTATCGGATCAATGATTACGTATCCATTGGTGGCGGGCCGACTATAAACCGTTTCGATGCCAAGCTTCAGAATTACCTGGCCACCGGTGCCCTGAACAACGGTCAGGACACACTGGTCACCATCAAAGGCGATGACACGGCGATTGGCTACAACGTTGGCCTCCTGGTTGACTTCACTGAGGCAACCAGTTGGGGGATTAACTATCACTCGAAAGTGGACTATCACCTCAAAGGGCATACTGAGGTTTCCGGCTCCCCGGATGTTCTCCCACTGGACGGAAATTATCCCGCCAAGATAGATCTTACGATGCCTGAATCGGTGGATACGTCCATCACCCATCATTTCAATAGTCGCTGGACCGGATACCTGGGGACTACCTGGAAACGTTGGAGTCGGCTCCAGAAATTCGAGGCAATCAACAGCGATGTTTCCCCCGTTGGTCAGATGGCCGGCCTGGAACGTGTGGGCGAACCATTGAACTGGCACGACACATGGTCCACCGCGGTTGGCGCCTCCTATCAATTGACCCCGCAATGGCTGATGCGCGCAGGCTACGCTTATGATCCGTCGCCAGTTGGAAATGCCGATCGCAGTGTGCGCATTCCTATTGGTAACCGCCAGGCCGTGACTTTGGGCGGTGCTTATTTGCCGAATCCCGATCTGACGATAGACTTTGCTTACGGTTATCTCTGGGATTCCAAAGCCTCTGTACAACAGTCGAACAACTCCGGTCTTCAACCTGAATACAGTGCGAAATACGAAAATACTGCGAATGGATTTTCAGTGCAGGCTACATATCGGTACTAATCGACTGGGAGTGCCCACAGGTGCTCTGATCTAAGCCAATTGCGCTCCGGCACTCAGCAGCGGTAAAAGGGAAGAGGGCGCGCGAGCTACGCGATGGGCACCCACGTCATTTCGGCGTCAGGCTCTGAGGCGTTGGATCGAACGACGGCAGGCGTATACCTCCCGAGTAGCAACAGGAAAGGGCGCTGTTATAGACAAGGTGGTTTTTACAGAAGCGCTTGGAGATATTCCGGGCGTGGCGCCTGCGGTGGGCCATGTGTCAGCACCCGTGTCCATTCGTGATAGATAGCCGCTTGGGTCGCACCTATATATAAGCAGTGATTTTGGCATCCTGATAGAAAAGCATAATCAGGGCTTGACGGCAGATTCCAGACGTCTATAATTCGCCCCACTTCCGGCGCAGTCGAAACGGAAAACTCCTTGGTGAACAATGAGTTACGCGGTTTTCGACAGCG
>NZ_CATKPT010000017.1:0-87857 GCF_949768125.1 Pseudomonas sp. IT-P253
TGCCGGATGGCATTCACCGTCATGAAAAACCAGAGTGAATACCTACCACATTCAAGACTGCAGGGCTCCCCTGCAGCATAGAATCTCCCACATTGGGTCTGCGACTCTCTGCAAATCCCCTGTGGGAGCGAGCTTGCTCGCGATGACGTCAGCCCACTCACAGTAAGATTCGGATCAATCCCTATAACCCGGAGCAACACGGTCAAGCAATCGCAACAACGCGGCCCATGCCAGTTGCATACCGTCCGGGTCGCTCAACTGGCCCTCCTCCAGCGGTCGGCCGGGGTCGTTGAACTGGCGCTCGGTGTGTTCGCACACCTCGACCGGCGGCAACACCAGCTCACCGGCCGCTTGCGCGGCCAACTGGATTTCGCAGGCCTTTTCCAGGTAATACATGCGCAAAAACGCCTGGCTCACGGTTGCACCGACGGTCAGCAAACCGTGGTTGCGCAGCATCAGCACCGACTTGTCGCCGAGGTCCTGCACCAGGCGCTGCTGTTCGCTCATGTCCAGCGCCACGCCTTCATAGTCGTGGTAGGCGACCCGACCATAGAACTCCATGGAAATCTGGTTCACCGGCAACAACCCGCCTTTCAACGCCGCCACCGCACAACCGGCTTTGGTGTGCGTATGCAGCACGCATTGCGCGTCGTCACGAGCCCCGTGAATGGCGCTGTGAATCACAAAACCTGCCGGATTCACCGGATACGGCGACGGCTCCACGGCCCGACCATCGAGGCCGATCTTCACCAGATTGGACGCGGTGATTTCTTCGAACATCAGCCCGTACGGATTGATCAGGAAGTGATGCTCGGGCCCCGGCAAGCGCACCGAGATGTGGGTGAAGATCAGATCGGTCATGCGAAAGTGCGCGATCAATCGATAACAGGCGGCCAACTCTTCACGCAGGCGCTGTTCGGTTGCGCTGCGCTGAGGCGTCGCGCCAAGGTTCGTGACGATCTCGTTCATTTGTTGTGGTTCTCCAGGCTGATCGACTGCGCGAACAGTAAGGCTGGACGCGCACGGCGTCCAGCCGATGGCACTTACTTGCTGGCCCAGGCGTTGAAACGTTCTTCAAGTTCTTCGCCGTGATCGACCCAAAATGCCACGTCCATCGACAGCGCGCCTTTGAGGTTTTGCGGCGAGGTGGGCACCCATTGGGCGAGTTTGCTGTCCAGTTTGGCGGCGGCTACGGTATTGGTCGGGCCATACGGGATCTGCTCGACGTACTTGACCTGAGCGTCCGGCTGGTTGGCAAACGCGATAAAACGCTTGGCCTGATCGACATGTTTCGAGCCTTTAATGATCGCCCAGTAATCCATGCCGTACAGGCTGCCCGGCCAGACTAACCCGAGGTGGCTGCCGCTTTGCGCCGCTGCGGCCACACGTCCGCTGTAGGTCGACGTCATTACCACATCCCCGGCCGTCAGCCACTGCGCTGGTTGCGCGCCGGCTTCCCACCACTGGATATAGGGTTTGAGTTCAGTCAGTTTGGCGAAGGCGCGGTCAACACCCTGCGGCGTGTTCAACACCGAATACACGTCTTCGACCTTCACGCCGTCAGCCAGCAAGGCGAATTCCAGGTTGTACACCGCACGTTTGCGCAGGCCGCGCTTGCCAGGAATTTTCTTCACATCCCAAAAGTCGGCCCACGAGGTCGGGGCCTGCGCCAGCTTTTGCGTGTCATAGGCAATCGCCACGCTCCACACCAACGCCGCCGAGCCGCACGCCTGCGCCGCATCGGGAATCAACTGTTCGGCGCGGCCCAGGGTTTTCCAGTCGAGCTTTTCGTACATGCCTTCGTCGCACCCGCGCATCAGGTCCGGGCCTTCGATCTGCACCACGTCCCAATCGGCGTTGCCGGTATCGACCATCACTTTGATCCGGGCCATCTCACCGTTGTATTCGCTCTGGATCAGCTTGCTGTGATCCGCGACGCTGAACGGCTGGAAAAATGCCACGTCCTGGGCTTTCTGGCCGGCACCGCCGTAACCCACCACCACCATGTCCGGTGCTGCCTGAGCGCTACCCAGGCCCATGGCCAGGGACAGCAACAAGGGATAAAAACCGTGCTTGAGCGTGTTCGATTTCATCAGTGGTTCCTCTTGCCGGTGCCACTCGACGAAACGCCGCGTGACCCTTTTTATTGTTGTGAGGTTCGCCCCAGGTTCGGGCGCAAAACGAATCTACTGCGAGCACCAGTAAAAAAACAAGTTGATTTTTTACTACAGGTAAATTTCTATAGGCAAATAATAACAACGCCGACAGCCCGGTCTTTCGGTGTCAGCCTGTCTGGAGTACCCGCACCATGCCGACCTCGTCCCCCGCTTTTGCGCACCTGTTCGAACCCTTGCAGCTGCGAGGCAAACGGCTGAAAAACCGCATCATGTCCAGCGGTCACGACACCTCGATGCCCACAGACAACCTGGTCAACGACCAGTTGATCGCCTATCACACCGCGCGGGCCGAAGGCGGTGTCGGACTGATCGTGCTGCAAGTGGCCGGGGTGCATGACAGCGCGCGGTACACCTCCCATGTGCTGATGGCCACCGACGACGCCTGCATCGAGGGTTACCGAAAAATCGCCCAAAGCTGCCACGCGCATGGCACGGTGGTGCTGTCGCAGATCTTCCATCCGGGTCGGGAAATCATGGAGTCCAGCGATGGCCTGCTGGCCGTCGCCTACTCGCCTTCAGCAGTGCCCAACGAGCGGTTTCGGGTGATGCCGCGTGCGCTCGATCAAGCGATGATCGATGAGATTGTCGCCGGTTACGGCGCAGCGGCCCGTCGCCTGTATCAGGCTGGCATCGACGGTGTGGAAGTGGTCGCCAGCCATGGTTACCTGCCAGCGCAGTTCATCAACCCACGGGTCAACCGTCGCACCGACGGCTACAACGGCGACCTGGAACAACGCCTGCGTTTCCTGCACGAATTGATCGCGGCCGTGCGCGCCAACACTGACGAACACTTCATCATCGGCCTGCGCATTTCCGCCGATGAGCGCGATCCCGAAGGGCTGACCGAGGATGAATCCCTGGCCGCCGTGCAATCGCTGCAACCGTTTTTGGATTACGTGCACATCGTCGCCGGAACCTCAGCTTCGTTGGGCGGCGCGGTACACATCGTGCCGCCCATGGCGATCGAAGCCGCGTATCTGGCCAAGGAGGCCGGAACGTTCAAGGCTGGCCTGTCGATTCCGCTGTTTGTCACCGGGCGCATCAACCAGCCTCAGGAAGCCGAGTTGATTCTGGCGCGTGGCCAGGCCGATGTGTGTGGCATGACCCGCGCATTGATCTGCGACCCGCAAATGCCCAACAAAACCGACACCGGCCACGTCGAAGATGTGCGCGCCTGTATCGCCTGCAACCAGGCCTGCATCGGCCATTTCCACAAAGGCCTGCCGATTTCCTGCATCCAGCATCCGGAAACCGGGCGTGAACTGATCTTCGGGCAGCGGCAACCGACCACCCAGCGCAAACGCATCATGATCGCCGGCGGCGGCCCCGCCGGGATGAAAGCCGCCGCCGTGGCCGCCCAGCGCGGACACGACGTCACCCTCTATGAAGCCAGCTCGCAACTCGGCGGCCAGGTATTGCTCGCGCAACTCTTACCAAAGCGTGCCGAATTCGGCGGCGCCAGCACCAACCTGCAACGCGAAATGGAACTGGCCGGCGTGCGCGTCGTGCGCAACACCCGCGTCGACCGGGCCCTGGTGGAACGCGAGCGGCCGGACATGGTGATCGTCGCCACCGGCGCCGAACCTTACTGGCCGGCCTTCGAGCGCGGCGGTGAATTGCAGGTCGTAGATGCCTGGCAAGTACTGCGCGATGAAGTCCAGATCGGTCGTTCCGTGGTGGTCGTCGACTGGCGCTGCGACTGGATCGGCCCCGGCATCGCCGAACGCCTGGTACGCGCCGGGCATCAGGTGCAACTGGCCGTCAACGGCACCCATTGCGCAGAAAACCTGCCGCTGTACGTACGCGATCAACTGGCCGGCGAACTGCACAAACTCGGCATCCCGATCACGCCCTACGCCCGCCTGTACGGTTGCGACGACAACACCGTCTACCTGCAACACACCGCCAGCGGCGAACCGATGCTGTTCGAAAACATCGACACGCTGGTGCTCTGCCAGGGCCACCAACCGGTGGACACCCTCGGCGCAGAGTTGCAAGGCCTGGTGGAGTTCCGGCGCATCGGCGATTGCCTGGCACCGCGCACCGCCGAAGAAGCGATTTACGAAGGTCTGAAAGTCGCCTGGGAGCTTTAAGGCTGTTTATACTCCGGGGCTTTTACGCAAACCCCGGTTCGGAGCACGCCATGAGCAACAGCAGCACGATGCCGCCTGCCAACAGTGCGCCTACACAAGACAGCGCCACGGCGGAACCGCATTTTCTCGGCACCCGCATTCGTGGCCTGCGCAAACGCCGCGGGATGACCCTGGCGGAATTGGCGCAGATGAGTGAGTTGACGGCGGGCTATATCAGCCAGCTTGAACGGAATCTGGCTTACCCCTCCATCCCTGCCCTGTTCAACATCGCCCGCAGTCTGGGCGTGACCATTCAATGGTTCTTTGCCAGCGAAACTCAAACTGCGCCGGAAGATGACGGCATTGTCGTGCGCAAAAACAGCCGGATGAGCGTGCACTACGAAGATGGCATCGTCGATCACCTGCTGACGCCACAACCAAATCGGCAACTGGAGATGCTGCACTCGCGGTTTCCGCCAGGGACGTATAGCCAGCAGAGCTACAGCCATGAAGGTGAAGAGGCTGGGTATTTACTGTCAGGGAGTTTTGAGTTGTGGGTCGGGGATCGGCATTTCCAGCTGAATGAAGGGGATAGTTTCAGCTTTTCGAGCCAGGAGCCCCATCGGTATGGGAATCCTGGAGAAGTGGATGCAGTGGTGATTTGGGTGATTACGCCGCCTACGTTTTAAACGTGTGCAAACGAAAAAAGTCCACAGCGCAAATTCGCTATGGATCTGAGAAGCCCTGCTCACTGATTTTTCTGCTGAGTTGAATCATCAGATGCCAAGGTGAGTGGCGGTTCCGGTGCTAGCGCCACATCGCTCTCAACTTCTGCCGGAGGTTGAGGAGTAACCCGGACAAAAAGCGCCACGAAACTGCGGATACCCCATTCAATCAGTGCAAGGACTCCATAGATGACGAAGCCAAAAATCAGCCCGACGCCCACAATGCTCAAGGGATGAATTTGCACTGCGTCAGGGCTTTCCAGCATGTATTGAAAAGCCTGAAAAGCCACAGCCAGACAGGCCGCAACGGCTGCCAGCAGCTTCACAGACAACCAAAGCAGTCGCCATCTGTTCATGCGTCCTCCCGTCATCCGGTGATGTGCTCTGTATTGCATGATAGCTAATGAGCTGGATGCGCCGTATTTCTTGAGTGCCCGGCTGCTCACCGGCACTCATCATAAGGCCAGGGAAGAATCAAAAAAAATCCCGGTTTTGGGCTAACAACGCAATCCGTAGCAGCTGGCGCAGCCAGCCGCTAAAGATCGAGCTCATCAAACATTCACCCTGCTTGAGAAGCCACTTTCAGAGCGGCCTCATATCGCCTCGGCATGCCTGGGCAAGGCGATAGAGATCAGGGCAGCCAGCAACACGAATGCACTCGATATCCACAAGCACGCTTGCAGTCCGTACGCCTGATAGACCCAACCGGAAAGCACCGTGCCGATCAGGCGGCCCATGGCGTTGGACATGTAGTAAAAACCCACATCCAGCGACACGCCATCTTCCTTGGCGTAGGAGACGATCAGGTAGCTGTGCAGCGAAGAGTTCACCGCGAACAGCGCACCAAAGACCATTAATCCGCCGAGCAGCACCACCTGTGGTGACACCTCGGTGCTCAGCCCGAGAGCAATTGCCGCAGGAAGCCCCGCCAGTGCAAGTGCCCACAGAAATGCCGCACGACCATCCGGTATGTGCCCACGTTTCTTTCCGGTGATGTTGGGCGCGAAGGATTGCACGATCCCGTAGCCAATCACCCAGACCGCAAGGAAGCCGCCAACCTTCCAGAAGTCCCAGCCGAAGACACTGCTCAGATAGACGGGCAAGGCCACCACAAACCAGACATCGCGGGCACCGAACAGAAACATCCGTGCCGCTGAGAGGATATTGATCGCCCGGCTCTTGGACAGGATGTCGCGAAACTTTGGCTTGGCTTTCGCTTTTCCCAGGTCCTTCCTCAACAGGACCAGACTGCTGATCCAGATCAGCGCCAGAACACCCGCCATAGCCAGCAAAGAGCCTTTGAAGCCGATCAAGGCCAGCAAGGCTCCGCCAAGAAAGAAGCCGACGCCCTTGAGTGCGTTCTTCGAGCCGGTGAGGATCGCCACCCACTTGTAGAGCTTGCCCTGCTGCCCATCGGGGACCAGGAGCTTGATAGAGCTTTTGGCACTCATCTTGTTCAGGTCTTTGGCGATCCCGGACAACGCCTGAGCGCCCATCACCCATGGGATGGTCAACAAGGCCGAGGGCACTGTCAGCATCAACAACGCCGCGACCTGCATGCCCAGCCCGATGTTCATGGTTCGGTTCAGACCCAGCCGGGCGCCGACGTAGCCACCCACCAGGTTGGTGATCACGCCAAAGAGTTCGTAAAACAGAAACAACGCCGCGATTTGAAGTGGGCTGTAGCCCAACGCGTGAAAGTGCAGCACCACCAACATGCGCAAGGCGCCATCGGTGAGGGTGAAGGCCCAGTAGTTACCCGTGACGAGCAGGTACTGCCGCACTTCCGGAGCGAGGGCTGACAACGCTTTCATGACCGCTCCTCAGACTGTCAGACCGACCATTTTGGCCAGTTCGACGGTGCGGTTGGCATAACCCCATTCGTTGTCGTACCAAGCATAGAGTTTGACCTGGGTGCCGTTGATGACCATGGTCGATAGCGCATCGATAATCGATGAGCGAGGGTCGGTACGGTAGTCGATGGATACCAGTGGACGTTCCTCGAAACCGAGAATGTCTTTCAGCTCGTTCTCCGAAGCGTCCTTGAGGAACTGATTGACCTCTTCGACAGTAGTGGCCCGCTCGACTTCAAAGACACAGTCAGTCAGCGAAGCGTTGGCCAGCGGCACGCGTACGGCATGACCATTCAAGCGTCCACGCAGCTCCGGGAAGATTTCGGCAATGGCAGTGGCCGAGCCGGTACTGGTTGGAATCAGGCTCATACCCGAAGCACGCGCACGGCGCAGATCCTTGTGCGGCTGATCAAGGATGCTCTGTGTGTTGGTCAGGTCGTGGATCGTGGTGATCGAACCGTGGCGAATGCCCAGCTTCTCGTGGATGACTTTCACCACTGGCGCCAGACAGTTGGTGGTGCACGAAGCGGCGGTGACGATGCGATGCTCAGCCGGTTTGAACAGCTGATGGTTGACGCCCATGACGATGTTAAGCGCACCTTTTTCCTTCACCGGGGCGCTGACCACCACGCGCTTCACACCTTGGTCGAGGTAAGCCTGCAGCACAGCGACGGTCTTCATCTTGCCGCTGGCTTCAATCACGAGATCACAGCCCGACCAATCGGTGTCGGCAATCGCCTTGTTGGCCGTTACCTTGATTCGTTTGCCGTCGATGACAATGATGTCGCCTTCGTAGTCGGCCTGGTAATTCCAACGGCCATGTACCGAGTCGAAGTTCAGCAAGTGTGCATGAGTCGCGGCGTCACCTGCCGGGTCGTTGATCTGCACAAATTCAAACTCTGGCCAGCTCCAGGCTGCTCGCAGAGCGAGGCGACCGATCCGACCAAAACCATTGATGCCAACTTTGATAGCCATGTTGTTGTGCTCTGTATCTGTTGTCAGTGGGCGTTCGACCGGGTGTCGAACGGGCCGATGTATTCGATATGGGCAGGACGGTGAAAAATTCCTCAGATGGAGCGCTGATTGACACGTTTCATGAGTTCTTCCGCCGACTGCTTGCGCTCGGAATAACGATCAACCAGATAGTCCTGATGGATTGAAGATCCGCGCTTCAGCGCCGAAGTGCTCCAGCAGTCGAGCGGCCTCCTCTACCATCAGGCGACTGAAGGAGCGTTCACAGGTCGATCCGTACAGCAGCAAAATGCGCGGCTTGTGGGTGGATATCTTCTCAATGCCTGGCTTGTCAGCCGATGGGAGAGTCACCAGTTCGGTATTCAGTTGGGGCATATGGTCATCAAACATAGTCTTTGTCCTGAGCAATGGCGCTCTTGGATTCATCGAACCAGCGGCGTTTCAACCAGCGGGCAACACCGACCAGGGAAATCAGTACCCGCACTTCCACTAACGGGCCAATCACTGTGGCGAAGGCGGAATCAGGCGATTTTGCTTTCACAGCACACGGCTACACGCTCTGGACGGTCACCCATTTCATCAAGGCGTTTGGCATCAGGGCTCAACCAGTGCTTGTTGCTTTCCAGTACGGTGGTCAGTACTTGATGAACCCAGTCAGGGAGATGGGGGTGCAGTCGGTAATAAACCCACTGGCCTTGCCGACGGTCCGACAACAGGCCGCAAGTACGCAGTTGCGCCAGGTGCCGGGAGATTTTTGGCTGACTCTCGTTCAACGCGCAGGTCAGCTCGCAAACACAAAGCTCTCTCTCACGGGTGACGAGCATCATCGTGCGGACCCGAGTGTCGTCAGCCAGGCATTTGAAAACAGTGGTCGGTGTCAGATGGTCAGCCATATCGCTTTCTCAGTGCTTGTTTTTGACCAAGACGAACATCTTGATGCGCTCATGAATTTCGTGAAGGGTGTGACGGAAGGCATCGGGCTTGAGGCTGGTGACCGGGTCCTCAAAACTGGTCATTGTGAAGTCTCAGCTCATATACGGTTTACCGAATATATGTTTTCCCGCATAAAAGATAAAGACTCAACGGCACATTAACCATCACAACGATTGGATTCCGCCGATCATCTTCAATGAAAGCCTTGCATTATCTACGAAAATCGCTTACCGGGCCTCATCGAATATCTGCGGCGATGCATATATGGTTTATGTAATAAATCTGTCACTCACACGGAAACAGATCGTTCCCAGGCTCACCACCTGGACATGCAGAAGAAATAATCAGGTCGCTCCTAACCCGCCCTTCGAAACCGTAGCCCAGCAGGCCAAGTCCGATTGGTTGTCCGAGATCTACGCCCGTGAGGGCGTGGATCTGGAGCGCTCAACCCTGGCCGACTGGGTTGGCCAGAGCAGCCAGTTGCTGCGACCACTGTTCAACGCCCTTGAGCATCACGTCGTGAACGGTCACAAAGTCCACGTCGACGACACGCCGATTGGCGTGCTCGCGCCGGGCAACGGCAAGACCAAAATGGCTCGCCTGTGGACGTACGTGCGGGACGACCGACCGGCCGGTGACGCGACACCGGCGGCGGTCTGGTTTGCCTATTCGCCGGATCGCAAGGGCCAGCATCCCCGCGCTCATCTCAAGCACTTCAGCGGGATCTTGCAGGCTGACGGCTATGCCGGTTTTGCTCAGTTGTATGCCACGGGCACTATTGAGGAAGCCGCGTGCTGGGCTCACGCCCGCCGCAAGTTTTACGATGTCTACAAAGACCAGGCTTCGCCACTTGCCGGCGAGGCGCTACAACGGATTGCGGTCCTGTATGCCATCGAGAGCGAGATTGGAGGGCAACCGCTCGACCAACGAAAAGCGGTTCGGTAAAGCCGGGACAGTCCGCTGCGGGAACAACTCCACGCGTGGCTTAACCAGACGCTGACTCAATTGTCGAAAAAATCGGCATTGGCCGGTGCGATCCTCTATGCCCTCAATCGGTGGCAGGCGCTGACGCGTTACTGCGATGATGGCCGGATCGAAATCGACAACAATGCCATTGCAACTGAGTGAGACTAACCCGTCAGCCTTTGAGCAGGTGCCGAATACGTACAGGCTTTCCAGCGATTTGAAAGCGCCGGGCGGCTGATTCAATTTTCAACTCGGCGCGAGTGACTCTACTGTGATGGCGTAGATGATCGAGCCAGGACTCGTCAAAAAACAGCTCTATCCACCGTTGCGGATTTTCGGTGTCCTGCATCAATTGCCAGGAAAAAGAGCCATTGCGATGGCGCATTCTGCGCACTTCTTCCATGGCCTCTTTAAAGGCATCGACATCCGCCGTGTCAATCTCATACTGGACCGTAATCATGACTGGCCCACGTTCGCCATCAACGTCGACACTCATCAACGGTTGAGGCCAATGCAGCGAAGGGGCCAGGTCTTCTGCGCTCAGCGCAGGCAGTTTGAACCACCGGCCCAGCACTACTCCCGCCACCATGATTACAGCGGCAAAACTCAGCGATATCGAGATCGAAAGCCAGCTGGCGATCAGCCCCCACACCACACCGCCCATGGCCATGCAGCCAAAGAAAGTCAGAATGTAGACCGCCAACGCCCTAGCCCTTACCCACGCAGGGACCGATGTTTGCGCAGACACCTGAAGACTGGACAATACCGCGATCCAGGCAGCACCACTGATGAGCATCACAGGGATAAGCAGATAGAAATCCCGAATCCATGCCAAAGCCAGCAATACTGCCGCATAGGTAAGGCTGGCCGATGCCACCAGCAGATTGACCGCAATATGACGACGAATTCCGGGCAGAAACATTGCGCCCGCGACCGCCCCGATACCGACGCAACCGAGCAAGATCCCGAATTGCTCAGCGCTGCCCTTCAACTCACCTCGCACAATCAGTGGAAGCAACGACATACCGGCGCTTGCGCCCAGAAAGAAAGCCAGGGCACGCACCATGACTCGCTGTAGTTCGCGTGAACTACGGGCATAGCGCCAACCCACACGTATAGCGCCAAACAGGCGTTCTGCCGGCAATACGGACGGTTGTGGCGTACGACGCCACAAGGCGAGCACCGCGATAACGCCAAAGAAAGACAGGGCGTTGACGGCAAATGTCGCCCATGGCCCTACCAGGCTGATGATGATGCCAGCGATGGCCGGTCCGAGTGCTCGGGCAACGTTGACCCCAACGCTGCTCAGCGAAATCGCGGCGGGCAGATCACTGGCTGGGACCAACTCAGGTGTTAACGCTGACCATGCCGGCATGGTCAACGCTGTTCCAATCCCCATGGCCAGCGTAAACAGGAGTAAAAGCGTCGCGCTCATCAGGTTCGCAAAGGTGATCAAGGCGAGCGCAAGGGCAATGACGGCCATCCCTGCCTGGACAGCCAACAGGTAACGTCGTTTGTCGACGATGTCGGCCAGCGCGCCAGCGGGTAGCGCGAGAAGGAACATGGGAGCGGCACCTGCTACTTGTACCAGAGACACCATAAAAGGACTGGACGACAAGGAGGTCATCAGCCAGCCAGCACCGACTTCATGCATCCACGTCCCGATGCTGGATGCAATGCTGGCAAGCCACAGACTGCGAAACAGTCCATAGCGAAGCGGTTGCCAGGCTGAAGTTGTCGGTGCCTGCTCTTTAGTCGTCGCACTCACTATTTTCTCCCTACAGTTTGCTCAGGAGTGGCCAGCGATGAGAGAGACCCGTACCCACTGCCAATCTTCCAGATCCGCCGACAAGAATCGTCGAGAAGATGATCAGCAGCAGCCAGGCGAACTGGCCCTCCGCCAGACTCCACTCGGGATGAACCCGGAGAACCGATACAACCAGCAAAAAGAGAACAGGCAGTGTCGCAAGGCGCGTCAGAAGTCCCACTGCGATGAATATCGGACAAAACACTTCCGCGAAAATTGCCAGAAACAAGGTCAACCGAGCCCCCATGCCAAACGGGTCTTCGATCAACGCCAGTTCATGCTCAAAATTGAAAAGCTTAGGCAATCCGTGCACCAACAACAGCATCAGTACACCGGTAATGCGTAGCCAACACAGCGCCACATCCGGTGCAGTCGTCGTATTCATATCAGATGTGGACATGTTCCATTGCTCCCCACCGCTCGCCTGAGTACGCCTCTTCCCCAATCAAGGAAGAGGCGCAATACAGATCAGTGGCCTTCCGATGCGTTAAACATGGTCTTGGCATAAATCAAACCAAGACCATAAGCGCCGCCGTGAGCGATAGAAGTTTTCACCGTCTCGTTATAGGTGTCGCCGCGAGCCCAGTCACGCTGCAGTTCCAGGAGGTATTGAAGTGAGGTCATTGGACGCGCACCGGCTTGAATCATGCGCTCGATAGCGCGCTCATGAGCCTCGTCTGAAACGTCACCACACGCATCGCAAATGATGTAGACCTCGAAGCCTTGTTCAAGAGCCGAGATCGCCGGGCCGACAATGCAGACCGAAGTCCAGAGACCGGCAAGAACGATTCGGTCGCGACCGATCTTGTTTACGGCGACGGCTATACGCTCGTCCTCCCAGGTATTCATGCTGGTCCGATCAATCAGCTCCTGGCCGGCAAAGACCGAAGTAATCTCTTCGAACATGGGGCCCGAAAAACTTTTTTCGGCGACGGTGGTAAGAATGGAAGGAACGCCAAACTCCTTCGCTGCCTTGGAGATCAGTGCAGCGTTATTACGGAGTGTGACAGCGTCGATGGATTTGGTCGCAAATGACATCTGCGACTGAAAGTCGATCAAGATCAGAGCGTGGTTGCTCGGATCAATCAGGCCTTTGCCTGGTACTGCTTTTGCGGTTGCCATAACACTTCTCCAGATACGTTTGAGAGGGGCTATTTTCGGCTTCGTTGGAGCAGAGCGATTGTATGGATGTGCGAATCCGGAAAATTTGTGCCGAGAAAACTTCTTTCGCCAAACATCAGGAAGCTTAGCCATCTACCGCAGGGGTTCCACAAACAAAGATCCCTTTTACGCCCACCGCCTCAGGCGTCCTCGGTCCGATCCAGCCGTTCACGCAAGAATTCGATCAGCGCCTGCACCGGTCGCGAGCCCTGACGATGCTGCGGATAGACCGCCGATAACGTCAACGGCTCAGGGCGGAAGCTGTCCAGCACCGGCACCAGCCGCCCGTCCTTCAAGGCCGAACCGACAATGAACGTCGGCAAATAAGTAATGCCCATGCCGGCGATGGCCGCGTCCTTGAGCAATTCTCCGTTGTTGACTCGCATCCTTCCGGTGACGTTCACGGTCAATGGTTTGCCCTGTCCTTCGAATCGCCATTGCACCTGGCGACCGTGGCCGTAAGGCAGGCAGTCGTGGCTGTGCAAATCTTCGGGGTTGACCGGCGTACCGCGTTCGGCCAGGTAGGCCGGGCTCGCGCAGTACACCCGCTGGATGGAGGCGAGGCGTCGGGCGATCAGCGTCGAGTCTTCCAGCACGCCGATGCGCAATGCCAGGTCGAAGCCTTCATTGAGCAAATCCACCGGACGATCACTCAAGTCCACTTCCACCGTGACGTCGCGATAGCGCTGCAAAAACACCGGCAGCAGACACCCCAAGTGCGCCACCGCGAACGACAGCGGCGCGCTCAAGCGAATGGTACCGCGAGGCTCGCTGGTCTGGCCGGCGATGCCCTGCTCCACTTGCTCGACTTCGCTGAGCAGGCGCAAGGCCGACTCGTAATAACTCTGTCCCAGGGGCGTGACATCCAGCCGCCGGGTCGAACGATTGAGCAAGCGCACGCCGAGGCGTTCTTCCAGTTGCATCAACCGGCGGCTGACGAATTGCTTGGACAGGCCCAACTGATCGGCCGCCGCCGTGAAGCTGCCGGAGTCCATGACCTGGCAAAAAATACGCATGTCTTCGAACGGATTCATTGTCACTCTCTGGTTGACAGTTAAACGCTTTATAGCCGCTTTTTCACTTTCAGGCACCTCATTAATCTGTGCTCACGGTGTTGCTGAGGCCTGAACCCCAGCGTCACAGCAGCCCGATCCCAAGGCATAAAAACTCAAACTATTGAAAAAGGAATTGACCATGAGCCTCAAGAAAACCCTCACCGCTTCCCTCCTCGTCCTGTCCATCGGCAACGCTTTCGCCGCCGGCAGCCCCGGTGTCGAACACAACACCCAGGCCTTCCTCGACGCCCTCGCCGCCAGCGGTGGCAAACCGCTGGAACAACTGAGCCCGAAAGACGCCCGCGCGGTGCTGACCGGTGCCCAGGCTTCGGTGAAGGTCGATCTGTCCGGTGTTGAAGTCAGCGACAAGGCGATCAAGGTCGACGGCCAGACGATCAACCTGAAAGTGGTGCGTCCGGCCAAGGTCAAGGGCGAGTTGCCGGTGTTCATGTTCTTCCACGGTGGCGGCTGGGTGCTGGGCGACTTCCCGACCCACCAACGCTTGATTCGCGATCTGGTGGTGGGATCCGGGGCAGTTGCCGTGTACGTCGATTACACCCCGTCGCCGGAAGCACACTACCCGACCGCGATCAACCAGGCCTACGCCGCCACGAAATGGGTGGCCGAGCACGGCAAGGACATCGGTGTCGACGGCAAGCGTCTGGCGGTGGCCGGCAACAGTGTCGGCGGCAATATGGCGGCGGTGGTGGCGTTGAAGGCCAAGGAACAGAACACCCCGGCCCTGCGCTTCCAGTTGCTGATGTGGCCGGTGACCAACGCCGGGTTCGATAACGGCTCGTACCAGCAGTTTGCCGAAGGCCACTTCCTGACCAAAGGCATGATGCAGTGGTTCTGGGACAACTACACCACCAGCCCGGCCGAGCGCGCGCAGATCCATGCCTCACCACTGAAAGCCAGCGCCGAACAGCTCACGGGCCTGCCCGCCGCGCTGGTGCAGACCGCCGAATTCGACGTGCTGCGTGACGAAGGCGAAGGCTACGCCCGCCGCCTCGACGCGGCCGGCGTGCCGGTGACCGCAGTGCGCTACAACGGGATGATTCATGACTTTGGCCTGCTCAATCCGCTGAGTCAGATTCCGGAAGTCAAAGCGGCAGTACGTCAGGCCGCGGCCGAGCTCAAGACGCATCTGAACTGAGTCCAACCTCTCGCCACACCCCAGGGTGTGGCGAGTTTTTTGTGCCCGCCGGAGTGTAATCCATGAGCCTTTTCTCTACCCACCTGCTGTCCTGGAGCGCCCTGCTTCTGGTGCTCGACGCTCTGCTCTGGCACCTCGCCCCGTTCAAGCACCGAGCCTCGCTGGTCGGCGTGCGTCTGGTGTTGTTTCTGGCGTTCAGTGCGCTGGTCATCAACGCTGGCGTCAGCCCGTTGCAGGCGCCGTTGTTCGCCGATGACCGTGCTGCGCAACTGGGTGCCACGGCACTGGGGATTCTCTGGTGGCTGTACGCCGCGCGGGTGCTGACCGAAGTGATCGGTCTGGCCCTGATGCGCCGCATCGGTCACAGCGGTCGGTTGTTGCAGGACGTGATCGGTGCGTTGGTGTTCCTGGCCGCCATTGTCGCTGCCGCCGGATATGTGCTGGAGCTGCCGGTCAAAGGCTTGCTCGCGACCTCCGGGGTGGTCGCCATCGTGGTCGGTCTGGCGCTGCAGAGTACGTTGAGCGACGTGTTCTCCGGCATCGTGCTCAACACCACCAAGCCCTATCAGGTGGACGATTTCGTGATGATCGACGGCGTCGAAGGCAAGGTGCTCGATATCGACTGGCGCGCCACCCATCTGCTGACCAGCGCTGGCACTCTGGCCGTGGTGCCGAACTCGGTGGCGGCCAAGGCCAAGATCGTCAACCTCAGCCGCCCGACCAACCTGCACGGCGTGTCGATCAGCATCAAGGTACCGAACCACGTCCGTCCGCGCCGGGTGCTCGATGCCCTCGACCGTACTCTGCAAGGCAGCAGCAGTCTGTTGCTCAATCCGGCGCCGAAAGCGCTGCTCAAGGAGGCGGGTGAAGAAATGTCCGAATACGTGGCCAGCGGTTTCATCGCCGAACTGGGCAAGAAAGGCGACGTGCGCAATCAACTGTTCGACCTCGCCCATCGGCACCTGGAAGCGGCAGGCATCTCGCGGCATCCGGACGGTGTGATAGAACCCTCGACCCGCGCCCGCGCGCTGCTCGATGAAGTGAAGATTTTCCGCTCGCTTAGCCATGAGGAACGTGACCGCCTCGCCGAATCGATGGTGCCGCAGCAGTACACCGCCGGCCAGGTGGTGCTGGATCTGGACGAAGTGCCGGACAGCCTGTTGGTGATAGCCACCGGTGTCGTCAGCGCCAGCGTGTCCGACGGCAATGGCCTGGCCGAGGCAGGTCGCATGGGGCCGAGCGAAGTCATGGGCGAACAGAGCATCCTTGCCGATACACCGTCCCAGGCGACATTCACCGCGCTGACATCCTCCATCATCTACCGTCTCGACAAGAACCTGACCCGCCAGTGCATCGAGCAGCGCAGCGAAGTGGGCCAGGCGTTGAACAAGTTGCAGGCGGTACGGCAACAGAACAGTCGGTTGGCGTTGACCGCCAAGCCTGTGCCTGTGCCTGTCAGGAAAGGTGCATTTCTGGGGTGGTTGCAAAAACGCTAAAAGCAAAAGATCACAGCCTGCGGCAGCTCCTACAGGAGGAACGCATTCCAGTTGTAGGAACTGCCGCAGGCTGTGATCTTTTGATCTTCTTACTTGGCAGTGAACTTGGTATAGCTATTAATCAAATTGCGATAGTTCGGCAGACGCTGCGACAGCAGATTCGCCAGACCTTCCATGTCGTTACGCCAGTCACCCTGCAGCTCACACGCCACCGAGAACCAGTTCAACAGGTGTGCACCGGCGGCCGACATCCGCGCCCACGCCGCTTGTTGCACAGTGGTGTTGAAGGTGCCGGAAGCATCGGTGACCACGAACACTTCAAAACCTTCAGCAATCGCCGACAGGGTCGGGAACGCCACGCATACGTCAGTCACTACACCGGCGATGATCAGTTGCTTGCGACCGGTGGCTTTGATGGCTTTGACGAAGTCTTCGTTGTCCCAGGCGTTGATCTGGCCAGGGCGGGCAATGAACGGTGCGTCCGGGAATTGCTCTTTGAGTTCCGGCACGATCGGGCCGTTCGGGCCGCTGTCGAAACTGGTAGTGAGGATAGTCGGCAGTTTGAAGAACTTGGCGATGTCACCCAGCGCCAGGACGTTGTTCTTGAACTCGTTCGGTGAGAAATCCTGCACCAGCGAGATCAGACCGGTCTGGTGGTCGACCAACAGCACAACGGCATCGTCTTTGTTCAGACGCGTGTAAGGAACGTTGCTCATGTGAAACTCCTCGATGGATGGTTGTTGCGGGGAGCGCCGGTCACTAAGGCCGGCGCTTTATATCGGCATCAGAAGGCGAAGCAGGAACAGCCGAACGCGCCCCAGAAACCGGCGAAATCGCTGACCGGCGCATTCGACTGGCGCGCCTTTTCATGGCTGTGCGTATGCACCGCGCACGGGCCGCTGCAATGGTGGACCTGAGCCTGCATCGGCGAATTCGGGCGCCAGTGGCCGGGGACTTTCATCACCGGCGACCAGTCCGGCAGCACCGGCACGCTGGCCGGCCCGAGTTTTTCGAAGTCGCCGGCGGCGTACACAATCTTGCCGCCGACCACTGTCAGTACCGACTCGATCCACTTGATCGCTTCTTCCTCGACGCTGAAGAAGTCCGCGCTCAACGCTGCCAGGTCCGCCAGTTGCCCGACCTTGATCTGGCCCTTCTTGCCCTGTTCGGACGAGAACCAGGCGCTGCCGTGGGTGAACAGTTCCAGCGCAGTGGTGCGCGGCAAGCCTTCCTCGTACAACGCCAGACCACCGACGGTGCGGCCGCTGACCATCCAGTACAACGAGGTCCACGGGTTGTAGCTGGAAACTCGTGTGGCGTCGGTGCCCGCGCCGACCGGCACGCCCTCGGCGAGCATGCGTTTGATCGGCGGCGTGGCTTCGGCGGCTTTGCTGCCGTAACGGTCGACGAAGTATTCCCCCTGGAACGCCATGCGGTCCTGAATCGCGATGCCGCCACCCAGCGCCCTCACCCGCTCGATGTTTTGCGGAGTGATGGTTTCGGCGTGGTCGAAGAACCACGGCAAACCGTTGAACGGAATGTCGCGATTGACCTTCTCGAACACATCGAGCATGCGGCTGATTGATTCGTTGTAAGTGGCGTGCAGACGGAACGGCCAGCGGTGCTCGACCAAGTGGCGAACCACCGGTTCCAGTTCCTGTTCCATGGTCTGCGGCAGGTCCGGGCGCGGTTCGAGGAAGTCCTCGAAATCCGCCGCCGAAAACACCAGCATTTCACCGGCGCCGTTGTGGCGCAGGAAGTCATCGCCCTGATGCAGGGTGACGCTACTGGTCCAGTTCTTGAAGTCGGTCAGCTCTTCCTTGGGCTTCTGGGTGAACAGGTTATAAGCAATGCGAATCGTCAGTTGCTGGTCCTTGGCCAACTGCTCGATCACCGCGTAGTCGTCCGGGTAATTCTGGAAGCCACCACCGGCATCGATGGCGCTGGTCAGGCCCAGACGATTGAGTTCACGCATGAACTGACGGGTCGAGTTGACCTGATATTCCAGCGGCAACTTCGGCCCTTTGGCCAAGGTCGAGTAAAGAATCATCGCGTTCGGACGTGCCACCAACATGCCGGTCGGATCGCCGTTGGCGTCGCGCACAATCTCGCCACCCGGTGGGTTCGGCGTGTTGCGTGTGTAACCGACAACCTTGAGCGCTGCGCGGTTGAGCAAGGCACGGTCGTACAAGTGCAAAACGAACACCGGCGTATCCGGCGCAGCCTGGTTGAGTTCTTCAATCGTCGGCATGCGCTTTTCGGCGAACTGGAATTCGTTCCAGCCACCGACCACCCGCACCCATTGCGGCGTCGGCGTGCGATCGGCCTGGTCCTTGAGCATGCGCAAGGCATCGGCGAGGGACGGCACGCCTTCCCAGCGCAGTTCGAGGTTGTAGTTCAAGCCACCCCGAATCAGGTGCAAGTGCGAGTCGTTGAGCCCTGGGATGACGCAGCGGCCCTTGAGGTCAATGACCTGGGTGCCCGAACCACGCAGGGCCATGGCCTCGGCATCGGTACCCACCGTGACGAAGCGGCCGCTGGTGATCGCGACCGCACTGGCAAGGGGTTTTTCACGGTCAACGGTATGAAATTGGCCATTGAATAGAATCAGATCGGCGTTCATTGGTTTTCCTCAGGCAGAGTGGAATGAGGTTGTCCGGCTTTCAGCCACGGCGCGAACAGGCGCGTCGCCCTGGGCATGAACAGGTACACCACCGAAACCACAATGGTCACGGTGATCAGAAAAGTGGCAACCACGTAATTGGACAGAAAGGCGTTGAGCTTGAGCAGCGGCCCCCAGATCAGCGGCACCAGCAAGGTATGCGGCAGGATCACCAGTAGCGTCACCACGGCCTGCTTCCAGCGCGGCGGTGGCGAACCGGCATCGGCCTGTGGCGCGAACCAGAACTCCTTGACCGGGTTGACCTCGGTCTGGTCCCCATCTGCCAGCATCGGCGTGGCTTCGTTGACCAGCTCCAGCCGTTGCGGCGAATCGAGCCAGCGCTGCATCGCCTCGGTGGAGCAAAAACGCAGCACGCAGGTAAACATGTCCAGGCCGGCGCTCTTGCCGCGAATCACATCCACCCCCAAATGCCCCTCGCTCTGCCCGGCAATACCGACAATCCGCCGCAGCCAGGCTTCATAGGGCACTTCAGAACCGGCCTTGACCCGGTGTTTGACGACCAGGGTCACGACTTCTTCGAAGCCATGCACCGGGTGGGTGGGTGCAGTGTCGAGGCGATTGGAATCAGGCATAACCGAAAGCTCCGGCGAAACGATCATTGAGCATCAGCCCAGTTGAAAAAACACCGACGTTGATGCGCCGATAACTGATTCGATAGTGCCAATGCCGGGGCACAAAAAATTGAATGCACGTGCTCTCTTTGCGACCCGGCTTTCAGTACTGCCTAGGGGGGTGTGATGTTCAAGGGTTCAGACATGTACTGACTGATCCGCGACCGTAACCAGCGCTCTGCCGGATCGTTGTCGTGAACGCCACTCCAGGCCATCGACAGTTGCGCCGCATCGATGGGAAACGGCGGGTCTTCGGCTCTCAAGGCGCAACCTTCAACCAACGCACACGCCGCGTAGTCGGGCACGGTGGCGATCATTTCGGTACCGGCGAGCATCGCCCGCAAACCACTGAATTGCGGAACCCCCAGCACCACTCGCCGGGTACGACCGACCTTGGCCAGATCGAGGTCGATGTTGCCGCTCAGGTCGCCAGAGAACGACACCATCGCGTGGGGTCGCTGGCAGTATTCATCGAGCGTCAGCTCACCGGGCCGGTTGTCACCGCGCAACACTTTGCAGGCAATATCACGCAGCCTCTTGCGCTTGGCGTTGGCCGGCAATTCGGTGGTGTAACTGACCCCCACGGAAATCTCCCCCGATGCCAGCAAGGCCGGCATCAACAGATAATTGGCCCGGCGCACTACCACCACAATTCCCGGCGCCTCCTGCTGCAGCTGACGCAACAACGGCGGGAACAAACCAAATTCGGCATCGTCCGAAAGGCCTATGCGAAACACATCGCAGCTCGTCGCCGGATCAAACTCCTTGGCCCGGCTGACGGCACCCGAGATGGTGTCCATCGCCGGTTGCAGCTCTTTAAGAATCGCCAACGCTCGCGCCGTTGGCTCCATCCCGCGACCGTTGCGCAACAGTAGCGGATCGTCGAACAAGTCCCGTAAGCGTCCCAGCGCAGCACTCACCGCTGGCTGTCCCATGAACAATTTTTCAGCCACACGGGTCAGGTTCTTTTCGAACATCAGGGCCTCGAAAATCACCAACAGATTCATGTCTACGCGGCGCAGATCATTACGGTTCACAGGCACAGTCCTATTGTGGTTTGAGCCAGGTACGAGTCAGTCAGACTTCACTCGATCATCGGCACTTTTGCCGCCCGCTTGTAGGGCCCGTATTCGATAGGCACCCATTGAAAATGCCTGTCCACCGCGGTGATGTGGCCTACACCCGGAAACGGCAGGTGCGCCGCAGTCACCCAAATCTTGCTCGTCGCCGCGTCAGTGAAAACTTTGTCCCGGCTCTTGATCGCCTGTTGACTGTCGACGTCGAAGCGGATCGACACTTCGGGATGCTCGAACTGCACCGCCAGGTTATGCACCAGATCGCCCATGAACAGAATGCTCTGGCCCTGAGAGGTGAAGCGGTACGTGGTGCTGCCCGGTGTGTGCCCGGCTTCCAGCTCGGCATCGACGATACCCGGCACCGGCGACTGACCGGCGTCGAAGGTCTTGAAGCGCCCCGCAGCAACGTACGGCGCGGTGGAATCCTGAGCGATCCTGAAAAACTCCTTGGCACCGGCGGGTGCTTTTGCTATGGCCTGAGGATCGAGCCAATAATCGGCTTCCGCCTTCGCCGTGTAGACCGTGGCGTTGGCGAACACCGGCTGCTGCTTGTCGTCCACCAGCCCGCAAACATGGTCCAGATGCAGGTGCGTGAGCAGGATGGTGTCGACCTGTTCCGGCTGATAACCGGACGCTTTCATGTTCGCCGCGAGCATGCCGGCGGTGGCTCCGATGCACTGACCCGCTCCGGAGTCCACCAGAATCAGTTGCTTGCCGGTATTGATCAGAAAGGCGTTGAACGCAGTCTGCACCCCCGGCGTTTCAATCGAGCGACGGGCCAGTAATGCACGGATCTGGCTCTGGGTCAGTCCATTGAGCAGATTCGGTGACAGATCGTTGTAGCCATCGAACAGCGCCGTTACTTCGTAATCGCCCACCGCCAGCCGGTAGTAACCGGGCACCTGAGTAGCCATCTGGGGCGGCGCCTGAGCCAGGACGCCAACCGACGTCAGCGCCAATGCCAGGCCGAATCCGCTCAACGTGCAAATCAGAGAATGCTTCATGCCTTCACCTATGATCGAGTCAGAAAAGCGGCCATCAACATGCCCGCCAGAAGAGCTCAATCATGCACTCGTCCCACGCCTCGAAAATTGCAGCCATGTGCTGAGTCGGTGCAGTTATTCGCTGCCGCACGCGCCCGGAATTAACAACGTTTAACTCGCAAGCCACTGCCCCGCGACCAAGAATAAAGCCCTCTGTGCAGAACTGTTTTCTAACGCGGGAAGCTGCTGACCCACCGCGCAGTGTGCCAGCGTATTCCCATCGACACGGATATTTGCCATGGCCCACGTTCAGCACAACGCCGCCCGCGCATCAGCCACTGAAACGCGAAAAACCACCACCGGAGGCCTCTCTCCCTGGCGGGAAAGCCTGGTCAAAAAACTGATCTTCGACGGTCTGAGTGAAACTCTGGAAGTCACCGAACTCGCTCGGGCCTGCGCCCTGTCCCGCAGTCATTTCTCCCGTGCCTTCAAGTGCAGCACCGGCCTGTCACCCCAGGACTGGATTCGTTGCCAGCGTATCGCCCGGGCCAAGCAACTGATCCAGAACACCGACCTGACCCTGACGCAAATCAGCCTGGAATGCGGCTTCTGCGATCAGGCGCACTTCTGCCACATTTTCACCCGCAGCGAAGGCATCACGCCTTTCGCCTGGCGCTGTCAGGCGGTGCGATCCGCGCCGCCCACCACAGCACAAGCCGCCCCCTCACATACCGCTCAAATTCACGTTCAATGAAAAAGCCGAGCGGCATGACCGCTCGGCTTTTTGTAGCAGCTGCCGAAGGCTGCGTTCGATGCGCAGCGGTCGTAAAATCAGGCGCTGTGGTATTACAGGTTAACCGTGGTTGCATGATTTGCGACTGCTGCGCCCGAACGCGGACCGAGCCGTAGCAGCCTTCGGCAGCTGCTACGGACCCCGTCGTCGCCTTAACATTGGGGCCAATCAGCCCTTGAGGAACGCCAGCAGGTCGGCGTTGAGCTGATCCTTGTGAGTATCAGTCAGCCCATGGGGGGCGCCGGGATAGACGAGCAGTTTCGAACCCTTGACCAGTTTGGCCGAGGCGATGCCGGCGGCCTCGATCGGTACGATCTGGTCAGCGTCGCCATGCACCACCAGAGTCGGCACGTCGAACTTTTTCAGGTCTTCGGTGAAGTCGGTTTCGGAGAACGCCTTGATGCAGTCATAAGCGCTTTTGTGGCCAGCCATCATGCCTTGCATCCAGAACCAGTCGATCATGCCCTGAGAAGGTTTGGCGCCAGGTTTGTTGAAGCCAAAGAACGGCCCGCTGGCGACGTCTTTGTACAACTGCGAACGGTCCGCCAGGGACGCCTGACGCAGACCGTCGAACACTTCCATCGGCAGGCCGCCTGGATTGGCTTCGGTCTTGAGCATCAGCGGCGGCACCGCGGAAATCAGCCCGGTCTTGGCGACTCGCCCAGTGCCATGACGACCAATGTAACGCGCCACCTCGCCACCGCCGGTGGAGAAACCGAACAGCACCGCGTTTTGCAGATCCAGCAGCTCGATCAACTGCGCGAGGTCGTCGGCGTAGGTGTCCATTTCATTGCCAAACCAGGGCTGGCTGGAGCGGCCGTGACCACGGCGGTCATGGGCGATGACCCGGTAGCCCTTGGACGCCAGGAAGATCATCTGCGACTCCCAACTGTCGGCATTCAGTGGCCAACCGTGGCTGAAGACGATGGGCTGGCCGGTGCCCCAGTCCTTGTAGTAAATCTCGGTACCGTCGCGGGTAGTGAATGTACTCATGGTGAGCTCCTTAATGAAGGCGTCGGGGGTGTTTGGGTGAATCAAACCGATGAATGGCTCATTCGTTCGGCCAGACGCGCTACCCGCTCGCCCAGGTGCGCGGCGGTGCAGCGATCTTCGGGAGGTGGTGCATGGTCCGGGGACTGTTCGACATTCGACTGGGCCATGACCCCCAGTGAACTGCCCAGGCGATTCAATTGCCCATCGAACTTGCCAGCGCTGGAGCGCGTCGGCAGCAGATCGAGGCCGACCCAGATCATCGAGTGCTGAGCCGCGAACACGGCCATCTGCAGCAAGGTATTGAGCTTGTCGCCGCACAGACAGCCGGAGTTGGTGAACCCGGCAGCCAACTTGTCACGCCAGGGCTGCGCCAGGTAGAACGACGCGGTGGCCTCCATGAAGACCTTAAAGGACGCCGATGCGCTGCCCATATAAGTCGGGGCACCGAAGATGATCGCGTCGGCGCGGTGCAAGCAGTCCCACTGCCCGTCCACTTCCTCGACCGGAATCAGCTCGCAAGTACTGCCCAGGTGCCGCTCCACCCCCTGAGCCACAGCTTCGGCGATGACCCGCGTATGACCATAACCGCTGTGATAGACCACTACCACGTCGCTCATTCCGGCGTTCTCCTGAAGTGTTCATCCCTATTGCTGCACGAAGCACGAAGACCAGTGCCTTCGGTTGATGGACTGGAAGTATTGGATTTTTGGGTGTAAACCGGGTGCAGGACGAGTTAAACGTTGTTAATTTTCAATGGTGCACCAAAAGCCCCGACTCAACCTTTTTCCACCGCCGAGCCCAGTAAATACGAGCTTGCGAACGGTGCCGGAAACGCTGCATACAATGCACACACAGGGCAGTCGCTCGGTCACCGCGTTGCGTTGACCAAAAGATTTGAGGAACATTCCCGGATACCGTGTGATAGACGGATGCAAGCAGGAGTGACCCGTTGACCCTTTCCCCCGAACAGGCCGTGCATTTCGGCCCCTACCGGGTCTACCCCGGACAACGCCTGGTGCTGGAGGCCGACCAGCCCCTGCGCCTGGGTCGGCGCGCCATGGACATTCTGTTGATCCTACTGGAGCACGCGGGGGATGTGGTCAGCAAGCAGCAATTGATCGCGCGGGTCTGGCCCAAAAGCGTAGTCGAAGACATCAATTTGCGAGTACACATGGCGGCGCTGCGCAAAGCCCTCGGCGACGGTCAAGCCGGCCAGCGCTACATCGTCACCGTGGCCCAGCGTGGTTACAGCTTTGTCGCGCCGCACTCCCTGGAACACGTCGAGCAACGTCCCGCAAGCGGCGGGCACGAGCAGAGCGGCCATAACCTGCCCATTCGTCGGACTCGCATGATTGGTCGCCAGGTCTTGGTCGACAGTCTTGTGACACAATTGCCACGCCAACGCTTCATCACCCTCCTCGGCCCTGGCGGTATCGGCAAGACCACGGTGGCACTGCGCGTCGCCGAACAACTGATCGGTCGCTACCGGGACGGCATTCGACTGCTGGACCTGGCCCCGGTCAGCGACCCGTTGATGATCGCCCCCCACCTGGCGACTCTGCTGGACCTGTCGTTGCACGACGCTGAACCGATGAACGGTCTCGCGACCTTCCTGCGCGAGCGGCAGATGCTGCTGGTGATCGACAACTGCGAGCATCTGATCGACGCCATTGCGTTGCTCAGCGAAAGCATCCTGCGTGGCGCGCCCGATGTGAACATTCTGGCCACCAGCCGCGAGAGCCTGCGAGCCGAAGGCGAATTCGTTCAGCGCCTGGAGTCTCTGGACTGCCCACCGCCCATCGCCGTACTGGACCGCTCCCAGGCCTTGAGCTTTTCGGCTGTGCAATTGTTCGTCGAACGGGCGATGGCCAGCCATGACAGTTTCGAGCTGACCGATGACGAACTGCCTCTGGCGGTCGAGATTTGCCGCCGTTTGGACGGTATTCCTTTGGCGATCGAACTGGCAGCAGCGCAAGTGAACAGCCTTGGCCTGAGTGGATTGCTGACGCAACTGCAAGGCAGTTTTCGTCTGCTCACACAGGGCTGCCAGACGACGCTGGGTCGGCATCAGACCCTGCGCACAACACTTGACTGGAGCTTTGAGCTGCTGAGTACCTGCGAACAAATCTGCCTGCGCCGACTGGGTGTGTTCAGGGGCGGTTTCACACTGGAATCGGCGGCCGCGGTGATTGTCGGCGAACACATTGAGCCCCGCGAGGTGTTTGGCTCGATTACGCAACTGGTGGCCAAGTCACTGCTGAACGTGGAGGTCGGCGACGAGCAGGTGTTCTACCGCCTGCTCGACACCACCCGCAGTTATGCTCTGGAAAAACTCGACCAGGCAAATGATTTGCCAGACACTCTGGAGCGCCACGCCGAGCGCTGCCTGGCATTGATGCATCAGGCCCAGAACGACTGGGAGCACATCCAGACCTGTATATGGATCGAGCGTTACGCCCGCAGTCTGGAAGACATCCGCTCAGCCCTCGACTGGGGCTTGAACGCTCAAGGGCCACAGGCACTGGCGATCCGACTGGCTTCGGTTTCGATGCCACTCTGGCAGGAGCTGTCGCTGCTCAAGGAACACGGCGTGTACGTGCGCAAGGCCCTGGCACTGCTCGAATTGACGCCAGAGCCCTGCCCTCGTCTGAAAATGGCCCTCAAGCTCGCCCTCGGCAGCTCCTGCTACCACACTCAAGGTGGCACCGCCGAAACCGTCGAAGCCTTTGTGAGCGCCAGAACCCTGGCCGAACGCTGCAACGACGTGGCCGGTCAGCTCAGAGCCGTGTCCGGGCACATGGCGGTCAACCTCAGTTGCGGCAACTACCAAACGGCCCTGGAACAGAGCCTGCAATTCGATCGTCTGGGTTTACAAGGCAACGCCGCTGTGTCCCTGAGTACCCACCGTTTGCAGGTGCTGGCCCTGCACTTTGCCGGGGATCAGCAACGGGCACGGGAGAGCGCTGAACAAGTCATTGAGCGCATGGCCCAGAGCGGACACCTCAATCGCTTCACCCACGGCTTTGGCGTCCAGTACGACCAGAGCGTCGCCGCCCTGACCATTCTCGCGCGGATCCTCTGGCTGCAAGGCCATCCGGAAAAGGCCTGGAGCACCGCTCGCCAGGCCCTGGACATCGCGATCCAGATCGACCACGGCACGTCCATCTGCTATACGCTGGCCCTGTCCGGTTGCCTGATCGCCCACTACAACGGCGACACTCAAACTGCCCGCGACCTCTTGCGCCTGCTGCTCGAACAAGCACAAAAACATTCGGTGCTGCTGTTCTACAACTGGGCCCGGCACTATGCGCAGGTGATCGATGGCGATAACGCACATTCGACCCCGCAACCCGGCGTCGGGCTGATCAAGGAAATCATGGTCACCCTGGATACCGGTTTCGTCGATGACGCATTGCTGGCACGGGCCGAAAACGGCGCTACGGGTTGGAGCACGGCGGAAATCCTTCGGGCCAGAGCGAATGCACTGCTTGCAGAAAACAGCCAGAGTGCAGCCGAGACCGTGCTGCTCAAAGCGCTGGGAGTGGCAAAAGCCCAAGGTGCTCTGGCGTGGGAGCTGCGCACTGCCACATCACTGGCCGAGCTTTGGCAGCGTCAAGGCCGCCACCAACAAGCCCATGACCTGCTGGCGCCGATCTACAACCGCTTCACCGAAGGCTTTGCAACACCAGACCTAAGCAAAGTCCGCCGTCTGCTCGACGAGCTGCAACGACACCGGCCGGCCTGAAACCCAGCGTGCCCGGCTGATGTAGCGGGCATAACGCATTTCAAACACTCGCAGCAGTCCGCTCAGTTCAAGCTTTTCCAGTACGTAAGTGCGGGTAGTATTGAGAAACCGATAACGTGTCATGCCATTGCCCTGTTCAACCGACAACAGCGATTTCAGCACCAGCCGTTCTATCACCTCTGCCAGACTGGTGGGCCGCAGCACCGCACAACTGATGACGCCGATGGCTGCGTCCAAAGTAAAGGCTATTTTGAACACCGCCAGCCCTTGCAGCACGGTCTGTTCCAGCGGGCTCAGCCGCTGATAGCTCCAGTCCAACGCGGCCTTGAGCGTCTGATGCCGTGGCACGGCGGTGCGCCGACCTTGGGTCAACAGTTGAAAACAGTTGTCCAGTTGTGCTCGCAGCCCAACCAGTGCCAGCGCATCGATCTGCGCCGCGGCCAGTTCGATGGCCAAGGGCAGACCGTCGAGGCGCCGACAGATTTCCCGCACAACCTTGAGGTCCTGCTCACGCAGAGCAAACCCTTGTTGGCAGGCACGGGCACGGCTGACAAACAGCTGCACCGCCGAATAGCTCATCGCCTCGCTAACACTCTGCAGCGCCGACATCGGCGGCACCGCGAGGGCTGGCAAACGCTGAACCGTTTCCCTCGCCGTCCGCAGCGGTTCGCGGCTGGTGACCAGGATCGATAACCGTGGCGCCGAAACCAATAGGCCCTCCACCAGCGATCGGCAACGTTCGAGCACGTGCTCGCAATTGTCGAGCACCAGCAATGCATGCCGTTGCGCCAGTGCATCCACGCCAACGTCCAGTTCAAGAGTCTGGCTCAGATAATCGACGAGCTGCGCGGGGTCATCGATTGCCGCCAGATCAACGATCCAGACGCCATCGCTATAGTGCTGCAACAGCAGTTCGGCCACGCGCAAGGCCACCGTGGTCTTGCCGATGCCAGCGGGGCCGACCAATGTCATGAAACGGCGAACCGGCAACTGCCGGACCAGACTACCAACGATCGAATCTCGACCGGTCACTGGCGTGATCCGTGTCGGCAGGTTGTGCCGGGGCTGCTGAACGGTTTCGATCGAAACCTGCATCCCGTCCGACTCGCGCTGCACTGGGGCTATGAAGCTATAACCTCGCTGGGGAATATTAACGATGTAGCACCGCCCGTTCTGGCCGTCGCCTAGGGCCCGACGCAGGGCAGCGATGTGCACGCGCAAGTTGATCTCCTCGACCACCGAAGTCGGCCAGACGTGGGCAATCAGTTCTTCCTTGCTGAGCACGTTGCCCGCGAGCTCGACCAGTACCTGGAGGATATCCAGTGCCCGCCCCCCCACGCGCAGAGGCCGATCACCTTCCAGAACCAACCGTTGACGCGGGTGGAACGTGTAGGGGCCGAACCGCAGTACCGTATCGCTGTTTAAATCTCTGAGGCTGTTCATACATGTTCATGTGCTCAAACCTGAGCCGACTCAAGGTACGGAATCATCCGTTGCACAAGTTCGCCCAAGCTCCCGCACCTCCGCTGCCAAGAGTCCACGAGTATCTTGGCAGGCATGGGTGACGGTACAACGGCGATGGAGGGAGCGTCACGGCCATCGCGGTGCGCTGGACGGACAAGAACGCTCTAGCTGAACTGTTCGCGGTACTGGGCGGGAGTCAGACCAAGTTTTTCACTGAACAGAAAACGCATGTGCCGCACGCTGCCGAAGCCGCTTTTGTAGGCGACGGTCTTGAGCGGCAGGTCACTGGTTTCCAGCAGGCTCCTCGCACAGTCGATACGCGCGCTTTGCAGAAACTCCATGGGCGTAATGTTCACTTCCCGGGCAAACACCCGGGCGAAATGCCGCGCACTCATGTTCGCCAGGCTGGCCATGCGTTCGACGCTGAAGGCTTCATCAAGGTGTTCGAGCACATGGTTCTGCACTCGGGTCACCGGCGTTTCCTGGGGTGCCACCGCAGCCATCAATGGGCTGAACTGCGCCTGTCCGCCCTGGCGCTTCATCACCACCAGCAACACCTTGGCCACGTCCTGCGCGATTTTCTTGCCGTGATCCTGAGCGACCACCGCCAGTGCCAGGTCGATACCGGCGGTGACCCCGCCAGAGCTGATCAGGTTGCGGTCCTGAACGTAGATCTGATCGGTCTTCACCGTTGCCTCGGGGAATGCTCGAATCAATCGCTCCGTGTAATGCCAGTGAGTCGTCACCCGATAACCGTCCAGCAAACCGGCATGCCCCAATATGAACGCCCCCGTGCAGATCGAGCCATAACCGGCCGACCGACTGACGGCGCCCCGCAGCCAGTCGAGCAACGGTGGATGTTTTTCGTTGTAGGCCCCCGGACCGCCCGGCACCAGCAGCAGGTCATAGCTGTCGCAGGCCTGGTCTATATGCATATCGGCCTGAACGCTGACGCCGTTGGATGCGCGTAACGCGCCATGCTCGGTGCCGATCGTCGACAGCTGATAACGGTCGCCTGGCTCCAGATAACGATTGGCGATGGAAAACACCTCCATGGGCCCGGCCATATCAAGCAGGAGAAAGTCTGGAAACAGCACCATTGCCACGGTTTTCATGGGTTGGAAATCACTGATATCAAAGAAATAGGAAACGTAGCGTCAGCGCTGAACATTATGTCCAATTGTAACTATAAGAATACATGAACCCGCTCACATAACTGTCAACCTGAACGAGACAATATTTCAACTTCCATCTACTTATTGCACCAACCGGTAAACATTAACCTTCTCCTCACTCGGACGAACTCTCGTCCCAAACAGGAGATTTCATCATGCTGACCCTTCGCAAAGCCTCTGATCGCGGCGCGGCCAATCATGGTTGGTTGAAGTCGTTCCATACCTTTTCCTTTGCCAACTACCGCAACCCGCGGGAGCAGGGTTTTTCCGACCTGCTGGTGATCAACGATGACCGCGTGGCAGCCGGTAAAGGCTTCGGCCAACACCCGCACCGGGACATGGAGATTTTCTCCTATGTGCTCGAAGGTGCCCTGGAACACAAGGACACCCTGGGCACCGGTTCGGTGATCCGCCCCGGCGACGTGCAGTTGATGAGCGCCGGCAGTGGCGTGGCCCACAGTGAATACAATCATTCGGCGACCCGGTCGGTGCACTTCCTGCAAATCTGGATCGTACCGGACGTCAGCGGCGCTAAACCGCGTTATCAGCAAGAGCACTTCAGCACGCAGAAGAAACGCGGTCGCCTGCAACTGATAATCTCCCCCGATGGGGCCAACGGTTCGCTGCGGGTGCGTCAGGATGCCCGGGTCTATTCCAGCCTCATCGACGGCAAAGAAACCGCCACCCTCACGCTTGCCGCCAATCGCTACGCTTATGTGCACGTGGCCCGGGGCAATGTCGAACTCAACGGCGTGCAATTGCAGGAAGGCGATGGCGTGCGGGTTCGGGATGAACAGGCGCTGACCTTGAGCAACGGCGTGGATGCCGAAGTGCTGGTGTTCGATCTGCGTCCTCAAGAGCTGCCGGAAATGCCATGACCGTAACTTGCCTGGGGGGCGCTGTGCCCCCCGGGCTTCACTCATTGGAATAAACGGTTGGCTTTAGTAGTGCTCTCAAAGGATCGCTGGAAAGACCCAAAGAAAGTCCTCAGCGGGAAGTGCATCTGGACGCCAAATTACGTGCCTGCTAGCTTTAGGTTCTGACCATATTTTTAGTAAGTAATGTCACGCTGGCATCCGATCTTGCGTTACAAATTACTATAATATCTTTTAGCCTCAGGTGATAAGAACACACGTCAACGAACAGAAACTGTCCTTTGCAATGCACCTATCCTCGCCAACTTAAAGAGCCCTAGAAGGGTAATGCCAGTCAGTTAAGAAAATCTCAGGCGAAACACGCTCTTGGTAGCAGCTGGCGAAGCCTGCGTTCGGCTGCGCAGCAGTCGTAAAATCAGGCGGCGCGGTGTTTCAGGAATACCTTGCGCTCAGGTTTTACGACTGCTGCGCAGCCGAACGCAGGCTTCGCCAGCTGCTACAGATCGCGTTACGGCTTAACTGACTGGCATTACCCTAGAAGGGCCCTTTACTTGTATAAAAACGAAATCACTTAGCCAGCCAAAATTCCACGGTGTCTGAGCCATACTGAGCCTTCCATTCCTTTAGTGTTTTATGATTTCCGCCTTTGGTTTCGAAAAGTTCGCCAGTGTGAGAACTCTTGTAAATTTTTACTTGGCGAGGCTGACGAATGCCGACTTTCAACTCGGTAGCAGGTGCGCGACGGCAGGCCTTTGGATCAAGCAGACCGAATACGTCTTTCAAGCTGTAGCCGTACTGACCCAGCAAAGCACGCAGTTGGCCTCAAACTCGATCTCTTTTTTCGGGCGGCATCACCCTTCATGGTTTCAAGTTCAGCAAGCTGAGAGGCGAGTTGTTGTTCGAGTTTACGAAACTCAGCCAGACAGGACATTTGATGCTCCAAAGTTGGCCGGAGTTGGCTTGAGCCTTTATCAGCAGCCCTGCGGATCTCCACACCAGGCTGTTGCCGACGGTGTTGGGCGCGAACCACAACCCGGCATCTGAAAAACTAGTGATGTAAACAGCACAGCCGTCCAATCCCGCCTGCGAAAAATGCCCGACATTACCTCAATCCGAATTCGCGAGGTATAGCATGCTTACTGCAAATCAAGCGGTGAAAACACGGCGTCTTTGCAACAGTAAAGCTTGCGCACAACCATGGACACAACCAAAGCACAGGGAACGACTCTGGTTATCCATGTTGCTAATTGGCACCTGCGGCACTGCCCTGGCTGCCGAGCCTTCGGCGCAAGACTTTATGGACGGCTCAACCTTGGACGTGCTGAGCCGAAATTTCTTCCTGCAGAATGACTACCGATCCCCCTCCCCGGCGAACAAAAACTACCAACGGGAGTGGGCTCAAGGCTTTATCGCCTCGTTTGCCTCCGGTTTTACCGCCGGCACCGTCGGGTTCGGTGTCGATGCCCACGGTTTTCTCGGTTTGAAACTGGATGGAGGCAAGGGACATTCCGGTACGGGCTTGCTGCCGCTGGATTCAGAAGGCCGCAGTGAGAGCGACTATTCCAGCGCCGGTGGCGCGTTGAAACTGCGCGCATCCCGAACCACGTTGGCCTACGGCGAGATGACCGTAGAAACCCCGGTGTTCGACACCGCCGACAAACGCCTGCAACCGGAATATGCCACGGGTTTTCTGCTCGACAGTCGGGAATTCAACGACATGCATTGGCAGGCCGGGCACTTCACAGCCTTCAAGAATCAGGATGCCTCGACCAGCAAAGGTGACTTCACCGGCTACGGGGTGAGCACCGATACCGGCGGCATCAGTTTCCTTGGTGCCCAACTGTTCGAAGACCAGCCGTTGGGTGGCGCCCTGTACGCCTCCGAACTGACTGACACCTGGCATCAGTACTACGCCAACCTGCACCTGAAGCAATCCGGGTTCTTTCTCGACAGTAACGTTTACCACACTCAGGATTATGGCAAGGCCGTGGCCGGCGCGATCGATAACACCGCTTACAGCCTGTCAGGCAAATACACCGTCGGCGCCCAAGGCTTCACGATGGCTTATCAAAAAATCCATGGCGACACGCCGTTCGACTTTGTTGGCGGCGACTCGATCTACCTCGCCAACTCGATCAAATACGCTGACTTCAACGGCGCCGGCGAACGCTCGTGGCAGGCTCGATACGACCTTGACCTGGGCGCTTTCGGCGTCCCCGGCTTGAAATTCATGACCCGCTACGTCACCGGTCGCGGTATCGACGGCACCCATGCGCCCCAAGGCGGAGCATACAACCCGTTCGACCCGGACACCGGCCAGTTCGTCCCGCAACAAGGGGATGGCGGGCGCCATTGGGAGCGGGATATTGATCTGCACTACATCGTGCAATCGGGGCCAGCCAAGGATTTGTCGGTGCAGGTGTCCCAAGTGTCCCATCGGGCCAACAGCGCTCAGGGTGGGGATGACATCGACCGGATTTACATCGTGATCGAGTATCCCCTGAAGCTGGGGCGCTTTTAATCGATCAACTTCACCTTGGCCTGCCCCTGGAGAAAATGCCGAATGCGCACGTCGACGCCTTCGCTCTACAAACGACTGTGAGGCCTTGATCAGGCATTGCGAGAGCTTCGTGCCGGCAGTAGATGATCCGAAGGAAATGCGGCGTTTGCAGGAAGCTCTGGAGACGCTTCGTGAGGCGCTGGTAAATCATCTGAACTCTTCACCTTCAACCTCCAAGTAGGTTGGTACCAACTAGATTTGACGCGGACACCGATAGCATTGAAACCATGCAAACCCGTATCAAACGCAGTGACGCTTCCAGACGGAGCCGATAGTTACGGTAAGCCGGTTTGGGCAGCAATTCAGCCAACATAGATCGCCTTTTGACTTGCCATGGTCTGCTCAGCATCCGGTGAATTTCACTGCTTGAAAAGATGGGCTGGCCGCAAAGCCGGGTCGCTCAGCCTTTCTGAAAGAGTTCGAGGGCCTAAATGACCTGACGTTTCAGGGCACGGACCTCGACATTCAGAAAATCAAACTTGCAGTTTTTTGAGAGGCGAGCGCAAGCCATGAGTATTGCCGATAAACCTGAATTCCATATCACTCTAGGAGCCTGGTTCCGTCAGGAACTGTTGTATCCCATCTTTGGACTTAGCACTGAGGCTGTACGCAAGTACCGCTCCAAGGGTTTATGGCTGGAAGGTAAGCATTGGCGGTGGGCCCCAGCCAACGTCATCGTTTACAACCGGGCTGCGATCGAACGTTGGATGGAAGGCAAACCCTGACCAATATGATGCCGACAGGTGTTGAAGTGAACGGTAAGTAGCTGCGGATCTGGTTCATGTTGCATGGCCAGCGGTGCCGGGAGCCATTGCCTGGCATCGCTAAGATCAACAAGGCTTCGATCGCTTACGCCGACAACAAGCGCCGGACGATCGTCACCGAAATCAAGGAGGGGCGGTTTGATTATGCCGCCCACTTTCCCGACTCCGAGCGCGCAGTAAACTACTCCTCCGCTGGCAGCTCAAACCTGAAGCGCACCGTGAAGGAAGGCATTGATCGATGGCTGGAAGTTCAGCGCGCCTTGAAGGCATCAAGCACCGTAGTGAACTACGTGAGCAAGGCCGTACACGTTGACAAGAAATTCGGGAAGGCTCGTATCGGCGACATCAGCAAAAGCGACATCGAGCTGTTCCAGGTGCAACTGCTTAAACAAGGCCTAGCCCCCAAGACGGTAAACGATATCTTCACGGTGGTACGCGGGGTTTGGGGCGACGCTTTCGGCGACGGGATCCTAAAGTCCAACCCGCTGGACAGGATTAGCAACGTCGGATCGGATGCGGACCAAGAGCATGCAGACCCGTTCAGTCGAGACGAGATCGAGCTGATTGGCAAAGCAGATCCAACGCGACTGTCTGACTCCAGGATGATCCAGTTCAACTGCTGGGCCGGGCTTTCCCTGTCCGAGATCATTGCGCTTGCCGTGGAAGATGTCGATTTAGATGCTGGCATCGTGCACGTACGTCGGGCATTAGTGGTTGGCGAATTTAAGGTCCCCAAAGAACGTTCCAGGGTGCGCGCAGTGGAACTGATCGACCCCGCTTTGGAGCTGATGCGAGAGATTGTCGCTGCGGCCAAGCCAGCCAGATGCTGTCGAGCTATGTCCCAGTCGAATGGGTGGCCAGGCAGCTCGGACATGCGGACACAACGATGGTGAAAAAGCATTACGGAAGGTGGATACCGAAGGACACCAAGAGTATGGCGGGTATCGTGTCGAAAATGCTGGGGTTTAGAGCGGACTAGAGCGGTATACAGGGTGTGATTTATGCCCTGAAAATGCCCTAAACAATATGACAGAAACGAAAAAGCCCCCGTAATCTTCAACGATTACGGGGGCTTAGTCTTATTCAATAATGGCGGAGAGATAGGGATTCGAACCCTAGGTACCGGTGAAGGTACAACGGATTTCGAATCCGTCCCATTCGGCCACTCTGGCATCTCTCCAACGGCGCGCATCATAACAACACTTTTGCCGGAAGCGAACCCCCTAAGCAAAATTTTTCCGTGCTATCAGATGCTTGCGTCGATTAAAGCGGTACGCCCAGACGATTGGCGACTTCTTCGTAGGCTTCGATGACGTCACCGAGGCCCTGACGGAAGCGGTCTTTGTCCATTTTCTTGCCGGTGGCCTTGTCCCACAGACGGCAGCCGTCCGGGCTGAATTCGTCGCCCAGGACGATGGAGCCGTCGTGGAATACGCCGAATTCGAGCTTGAAGTCGACCAGCAGCAGGCCGGCGTCGTCGAACAGTTTGCTCAGGACCTCGTTGACCTTGAGCGACAGTTCTTTCATGCGAACCAGTTGCTCGGCGGTGCCCCAACCGAATGCCACGACGTGGGATTCGTTGATGAACGGGTCGCCCTTGGCGTCGTCCTTCAGGAACAGCTCGAAGGTGTAAGGGTTGAGCTTCATGCCTTCTTCAACGCCCAGGCGCTTGACCAGGCTGCCGGCGGCGTAGTTACGCACGACGCACTCGACCGGGATCATGTCGAGCTTCTTCACCAGGCATTCGTTGTCGCCCAGCAGTTTGTCGAATTGGGTCGGCACGCCGGCTGCTTCGAGTTTCTGCATGATGAAGGCGTTGAACTTGTTGTTCACCATGCCTTTGCGGTCGAGCTGCTCGATGCGCTTGCCGTCGAACGCCGAGGTGTCGTTACGAAACAGCAGGATCAAGCGGTCAGCGTCGTCGGTCTTGAAAACCGATTTGGCTTTGCCGCGGTAGAGTTCTTCACGTTTTTCCATGATGGGCTCCGCTTGCTAAGTAGGTGGGCTAGGCGATATGTCGCCAGTCGAGCCCTGAATCTTGATCGGCCAGTTGCAGCCAGTCCGGGTCGCACCCGAGGGTGTCGACAAAACATTGCCGGGCCAGCTGCGGCAGGTTGTTCTTGCTGCTCAGATGGGCCAGGACCAGGTGTTGCAGGCCTTGCCAGCCCAACTCGGACACCAGGAATGCCGCCTGATGGTTGTTCAAATGTCCCAATTCACCGCCCACCCGTTGCTTCAGGAAGTACGGGTAGTGACCGCGAGCGAGCATGTCACGGCAATGGTTGGACTCGATCATCAACGCATCGAGATCCCGATAGCCGTCCAGCACCTTGTCGCAGTACGAGCCCAGGTCGGTCAACAGGCCGAAACGCCGCTCACCGTCACTGAAAACATATTGCGTCGGCTCCTGTGCATCATGGGCCACGGCAATGACGCCGATGCTCAGTGCGCCGATCTGCAGTTGCTCGCCGCCGGCCAACAGGCCAGCCGGTTCAATCGGTTTGCGCATCCCGCGCAGTGTCCCGCGACTGAGGTAGACAGGCAGATTGTAGCGCCGAGACAGCAAACCCACGCCATGCACGTGGTCGGCATGTTCGTGGGTCACGAGTATCGCGCTCAGCTGCGAAGGGTTCACACCCAGGCGCAGCAGGCGTTTTTCGGTTTCCCGCAGGGAGAAACCACAATCCACCAGCACATACGTGTCAGCGCTGGCTATCAGCGTGCCGTTCCCTTGGCTACCGCTGCCGAGAACGGCAAAACGCATGAGATCAGCCCAGGTTATCCTGAATCTTGCTCAACACTTTGCGCGCCACTTCTGCTGGAGCCACGGTATTGATGTTCTTCTCGACCGTGACCTGGACGCTATCACCGACCTTGCTCAGGCGAACCTGATAACGCTCGGCGCGGGCTTCAATCTCTTCCTTGCTCGGCGCGCTGCCGAACAGGCCGCTGAAGAAACCAGGCTTCTCGTTTTTCTTCTCGGCTTTTTCGGACAGGTTGATGTAGTACAGACCGAGGCTGCGGTTGATATCTTCAACGCGCCATTCACCCTTTTCCAGTGCACGACCGACGCTCGACCAGGCACGGTCCAGGTCAGTACCGACGTTCAATACCGGGTTGCCACTGCCGTCTTCGCTCAGGCTGACCCGGCTTGTCGTATCGGAATCACGCGAAGCCAGCATGGAGACCGAACCGCCCTTCTCCGAAATGCGGCTCATGCTTGCAAGCATATCGTCGACCAGTGCCGCGTCCAGGCCAGTGTTGACTGAAGTGTTGGTGAAGGCCACGTCGGAGGTGCTGCCCGCAGGGCGCTCGGCGCTGACCACGTAGACTTCACTGGTGTTGCGCTGCACGCCGGGCTCGATGCGGACCCGCACGCGGGTTTCGCTATCGGCGCCGACACCGGCCGCGCTCAGGCGTTTGCCCATCGCGGCGGACAACTCGTCGGAATGCTGCCAGGTGGTGGTGAATTCACCGGTTTGCGGGCGCTGTTCGTCCAGACGGAAACCGTTGTCCTGGAAGAACTGCACGGCCACTGGCCAGACTTCGGCCGGCGGGTTCTGGGCCACGATCCAGCGCGAATTACCGGTTTTCTGCAGGGAATAGGCACTGGCGTCGGCCACCGCCGACAGTGGCTGCGGACGAGGAACGACGTATTCGCCTTTGGTGGTGTCATTGGCCACGTTGCGCGGGATTGGCAACAACGGATCCAGATGCTTGGCGTTTTTGACGTCTGGAGGTATTTGCATGGGTGCAGTCTGTTGCGCTTCCAGGTAATCGCTACCACGGTCACGGAAATAACCTTCCGGGCCCCAGACCCATCCACAGCCACCGGTGCTGGAGATAATCAAGGCAAGTGCGGAAAGTCCGGCCATTCGCTTCATGCGTAGTACTTCCTCAATTAAACCAGGACGCCGGACTGGCGCATGGCCTGCCGCAGCGGTTCGTGACAGGCAGCGCTGAGCCAGGTGAGCGGCAGACGGATACCGTCCGGCATCAGGCCCATTTCATGCAGCGCCCATTTCACGGGAATAGGGTTGGATTCGATAAACAAGGTTTTATTGAGCGGCATCAGCTTTTCATGGATCGCGCGGGCCGTGACGGCGTCGCCTTTCAGAGCAGCGTTGCACAGGTCGGCCATGTCTCGCGGGGCGACGTTGGCGGTCACCGAGATGTTGCCTTTACCGCCGAGCAGCATCAGCTCGACCGCGGTGGCGTCGTCACCGGAAAGCACCAGAAAATCTTTGCTTACGCCATCGATGATGGCTTTGGCACGTGTCAGGTCGCCAGTGGCTTCCTTGATGCCAATGATGTTTTTCACGGTCGACAGGCGGATCACGGTGTCGGTCAACATGTCGCAAGCGGTACGACCGGGCACGTTATACAGGATCTGCGGGATATCGACGGCTTCGGCGATGGCCTTGAAGTGCTGGTACAAGCCTTCTTGGGTCGGCTTGTTGTAGTACGGCGTGACCAGCAGGCAAGCATCGGCGCCGGCGGTCTTCGCGTTGGTGGTCAGCTCGATCGCTTCGCGCGTCGAGTTGGCGCCGGTACCGGCAATCACCGGAATGCGCCCTGCCACCTGCTTGACTACGTAACGAATCACTTCGATGTGCTCATTCACGTCTAGCGTCGCAGACTCACCTGTAGTGCCGACCGCCACGATGGCGTGGGTGCCGTTTTGCAGGTGAAAGTCCACCAGTTTGCTCAGGCTGTCCCAATCGAGACGACCTTGTGCATCCATGGGTGTGACCAGTGCCACCATACTGCCCGCAATCATGCAACCGCTCCTGCCGGAAAAAGAGAGCGGTAATGGTACTGGCGCCAAGATGCTTGCACAAGCGAAGTACTGCGCTGCTGCCATTCCCCTTGGCGCTGCTTTTCGCTACCCTTCAGACTTTGATCGGTACTGATAAGCTCGTAAGCCGGGTTCCAGCCTCCATTTTCGGCATCACAAGCCCCGATCCAGCGTTGCCACCCCTCGCTCTTGCCATACTGGAGCACGTTGCAACCTTCGGCCGGGTTTTCTGAATTCGCATCCGCAGGCTCGCCCCGGCAATATAAAGCTCTTTGAAGTATCGACCGCTCATCGCTTTAGGAATGCTGCATGTCCACCCCCACAGTTCGCGAACAATTCCTTGTCATCAGTGCCCTCGGCGCCAACCCCATGGAGCTGACTAACGTCCTGTGCCGCGCCAGCCATGAAAATCGCTGCGCCGTGGTCACTTCCCGCCTGACCCGTCATGGCGAGTGCAGTGCGTTGATCCTTGAGATCTCCGGCAGCTGGGACGCCCTGGCGCGCCTGGAAGGCAGCCTGTCGAGCCTCGCCAAGAAATACGCCTTCACGGTCAACGTGGTGCGCAGCGCGGCCCTGGAGAACCGTCCACAGGCCCTGCCTTACGTCGCCTATGTCAGCTCGGCTTATCGCTCGGACATCATCAACGAGCTGTGCCAGTTCTTCATGGACCACAACGTCGAGCTGGAAAACCTGACCTGCGACACCTATCAGGCTCCACAGACCGGCGGCACCATGCTCAACGCCACATTTACCGTGACATTACCGGCCGGCGTGCAAATCAGCTGGCTGCGCGATCAGTTCCTGGATTTCGCCGATGCGCTGAATCTGGATGCCCTGATCGAACCGTGGCGCCCACAAAACCCAATGTAAGGAAACTTCCATGGCCGTTGCCATTGATCAACCGGTTGCCGACTTCGAAGCGCCCGCGACCAACGGGCAGACCGTCAGTCTCGCGGGCCTCAAAGGCAAGCAAGTGGTGATTTACTTCTACCCGAAGGACAGCACGCCGGGCTGCACCACCCAGGGACAGGGCTTTCGCGATCAGCTGGACGCCTTTAAAGCGGCGAACACCGAAGTTTTTGGTGTATCGCGAGACAGCCTGAAATCCCACGAAAACTTCAAGGCCAAGCAGGCGTTCACGTTCGAGCTGATCAGCGACAAGGAAGAGGCTCTTTGCCAGTTGTTCGATGTGATCAAGCTGAAAAAGCTGTATGGCAAGGAATACATGGGCGTTGATCGCAGCACTTTCCTGATTGATAAGGATGGCGTGCTGCGTCAGGAATGGCGCGGCGTGAAGGTGCCGGGGCATGTGGATGCTGTTTTGGCGGCTGCCCAGGCGCTGAACAAGGGCTGATTTTTTTGGCGTCTACCCGGACGCCTTCGCGGGCAAGCCTCGCTCCTACAGGACTTACGCAAACCTTGTAGGAGCGAGGCTTGCCCGCGAAGAGGCCCTCAAGGCTGAAAATCAAAGCAACGGCGCGACCGACGGTTCCTTGCGCGGCCACGCGTCCAGCACAGCCTTGAACAGCGTGGCCAGGGGAATCGCGAAGAACACCCCCCAAAAACCCCACAACCCGCCAAACAGCAGTACCGCGCAGATGATCACCACCGGGTGCAGGTTGACCGCCTCCGAGAACAACAACGGCACCAGCACGTTGCCATCCAGCGTCTGGATGATCCCGTAGACCGCCATCAGATAGATGAACTGATCGCTCCAGCCCCACTGAAACAACGCAATCAGCATGACCGGCACCGTCACCACCACCGCTCCGACGTACGGCACCACCACCGACACGCCGACCAGCAGAGCCAGCAATGCCGCGTAGTTGAGTCCCAGAACGACAAAACCGATGTACGTTACCCCTCCGCAAATGAAGATCTCGATGACCTTGCCGCGAATGTAGTTGGCGATCTGCCGGTTCATCTCGTGGGCGACTCGAGTGATCAGCGCCCGCTCACGCGGCAAATAACCGCGCACCCACTGGCCAATCATCTCTCGGTCCTTGAGAAAGAAGAACACCAGGATCGGCACCAACACCAGGTAGATCATGATGTTTACCAGCAACGGCAGACTCGACAGCGAGAATGTCAGCGCCCACTGACCGAACTTGCCAATCTCGCCCCGCGCCAACTCGATGGCCTGCAGCACCTGCTCGTCGGACACCAGATGCGGGTAGCGTTCGGGCAGCAGCAAAAGCAGCGACTGCCACTTGGCGAGCATGCCGGGTAGCTCATTGAACAATGTGATCAACTGATGCCAGAGCAACGGCACCACGACAACAATAAATACCAGCAGAACGCCCATGAACAACGCGAAGACCAGCCCCACCGCGACCGCACCGGGCATGCGCAGGCGTTCAAGCGTCACTACCAACCCTTGCATCAAATACGCCAGTACCATCCCGGTGAGCACCGGCGCGAGCATACCGCCCAGCGTAAGCACGGCGGTAAATGCCAAAATCAGCAGGACCGTCAGCACCACGGCTTCTTCATCGGAAAAGTAGCGCTGAATCCAATCGCGTAACACTTTGAACATCAATAATCCTTAGAACCGAATGCAGCGATATCAGGCTTTTTTCAACCAGTAGCGGTATACACCCGCTTCGTCTTCTTCACGAAGCAGCGTATGACCGGCTAATCGGGCAAAGGTGCGAAAGTCACGCTGAGAACCTGCGTCGGTAGCGATCACCTTAAGCACCGCGCCGCTGGCCAGTCGATTGAGTTCCAGCTTGGCCTTGAGCAACGGCAGTGGGCAATTCAAGCCGCTGGCGTCCAGTTCGGCGTCATGGGCTACAGCGTCGGTCATCGCATTACTCCGGGTCTGATGGTTGAACAGCTTAGAATATCTGGTCGCAAGCTTAGTGTCCGGCTACAGTAAGGTCTTTGTCGACTAAGGCTTTGTGCATGACTTTTCTGCGCCCTACCCTGCTGACGCTGGCTTGCCTGCTTGCCTCACCAGGCTTCGCCGACGACCTGCCGTCACTCGGCGACGCCAGTTCTGCCATTGTCTCGCCGCAGCAGGAATACCAATTGGGCCGTGCATGGCTGGCGTTGTTGCGCAGCCAGGTCTCGCAGCTCAATGATCCGCAGCTCAAGGACTACGTGGAATCCAGCGTCTATCGACTGGTTGAAACCAGCCAGGTCAATGACCGGCGCCTGGAATTCATCCTGATCAATAGCCCGGAACTCAATGCCTTTGCGGCGCCGGGCGGGATTGTCGGGGTCAATGGCGGTTTATTCCTCAATGCCCAGACCGAAGGCGAATACGCTTCGGTTCTCGCTCACGAATTAGCTCACTTGTCGCAGCGTCACTTCGCCCGTGGCGTTGAAGCCCAACAGCACATGCAAGTTCCGATGATGGCTGCGCTGCTGGCAGGGATCGTCATTGCCGCAGCCGGTGCCGGCGATGCCGGGATCGCGGCCATTGCCGGTACGCAAGCGGCAGCGATTCAGGAACAGCGGCGATTCTCTCGCCAGAACGAACAGGAAGCCGACCGCATTGGCATTCTCAATCTGGAAAAGGCCGGTTACGACCCGCGCTCAATGCCGACCATGTTCGAACGGTTGGCGCGCCAATACCGCTTCGACGCCAAGCCGCCGGAATTCCTGATGACTCACCCGGTGACCGAGTCGCGTATCGCCGACACCCGAAACCGTGCCGAGCAAGCCCCACAGGGCGGCATCGAAGACAGCACGCGCTATCAGTTGATTCGTGCGCGAGTCCAACTGATTTATGAGGAAACCCCAGGCTTGGGCGCCAAGCGCTTTCGCGCTCAGCTGGATGAAAACCCGAAAAACGATGTCGCACGCTATGGACTGGCGATTGCCCAGATCAAGGGTGGCCAGTTGAACGAAGCTCGGGAAAACCTCAAGGTGCTGCTGGCCAAATCGCCGAACGAGATCATCTATAACCTGGCTCAAGTGGATCTGGACATCACCAACAATCGTCTGCCGGATGCTCAATCCCGGGTTGACCGGATGCTGACTCAATATCCAGGCAACTACCCGTTGAACTCTGTGCGTGTCGACCTGCTGCTCAAGCAGAACCGCGCAGCCGAGGCCGAGAAAGCCTTGGAGAGTCTGCTCAAGTCCCGCCCGGACGATCCGGATGTCTGGTACATGGTCGCCGAGACTCGGGGCCTGTCGGGCAATATCATCGGCCTGCATCAGGCTCGTGCGGAGTACTTCGCGCTGATCGGGGACTATCGCCAGGCTATTCAGCAACTGGACTTCGCCAAGCGCAAGGCCGGCACCAACTTCCCACTGTCGTCGCGAATCGACGCACGGCAACGCGAGTTGTTGGAACAAGAGCGCATGATCAAGGACATGATGGGCTGATTTTTTTTGTAAACAGAAAATCAGGACAAAAGAAAACCGCCTCTTTCGAGGCGGTTTTTTATTGACCCATCAACCGGTTTATTCAGCCAGTTTAAAGGTGATGAAGCTGGCGCGACCTTGACGCAGAACCCGCATCGACACCGAGCGGTTCTTCGGCAGCGCCTTGGCGATATCCGTGAACTCCTTGGTTGAAGTAATCGCCTGATTATTCAGGTGAGTGATCACATCGCCGGGTTGCAAGCCAATCAGGGAAGCTGGGCCGTCCTGGACCTCCTTGATGACCACACCGCCTTTGAGGTCGTAGGTTTTCTTCTGCTCATCGGTCAGCTCGACCACGGAAACACCCAGGCGATTGCTACTGCGCTCAGTGCTGGATTTTGGCAGGGCATCGAGTTCTTTGCCTTCCTCCGGGATAGCACCGACAGTCAGCTCGACATTCTTGCGTTTACCGTCGCGAACCACTTCCAGATTGGCTTTGGAGCCGGCCTTCAGCGCGCCGACCAAGTGCGGCAGATCGGCGGACATGATGATCGGTTGACCGTTCATGCTCAGGATCACATCGCCTACTTGCAGGCCACCTTTGGCAGCCGGGCCGTCATCCTGGATCTGAGCCACCAGTGCACCGGCCGGTTTCTCAAGACCGAAAGACTCGGCCAGATCCTTGCTCACTTCCTGAATCACTACACCCAACCAGCCACGGCTGACCTTGCCGCCGCTTTTCAACTGATTGGAAACGTCCATGGCCACGTCGATAGGGATCGCGAAGGACACCCCCATGAAGCCGCCGGAGCGGGTGTAGATCTGCGAGTTGATCCCCACCACTTCACCCGCCAGGTTGAACAGCGGACCACCGGAGTTACCCGGGTTGATCGGCACGTCGGTCTGGATGAACGGCACATAGTTTTCGTTCGGCAAACTGCGACCGATTGCGCTGACGATACCTTGAGTCACGGTATGGTCGAAACCGAAGGGTGAGCCGATAGCCACGACCCATTGGCCGGCTTTCAGGTCCTGGGATTTGCCGAGCTTGAGAACCGGCAGATCCTTGCCTTCGATTTTCAGCAGCGCCACGTCAGAGCGCGGATCAGTGCCAACCAGCTTGGCCTTCATTTCGCTGCGATCGGCAAGACGAACGATAATTTCGTCCGCATCGGCGATGACGTGGTTGTTGGTCAGAATGTAGCCGTCAGGTGAGATGATGAACCCCGAACCCAGGGATTGGGCTTCGCGCTGGCGATCACCGCGAGGTGAACGCGGCGGTGGCATGCCACGCTCCAGAAACTCGCGCAGCATCGGCGGCAAGCCTTCAAGGTCAGGCATCTGCTCGTCTGACACTTTGCGGTCCGGCAGTTTTTGCGTAGTACTGATGTTCACCACCGCGGGCGAGGCCTGCTCGACCAGTTGCGTGAAGTCAGGCAATTCGACTGCTTGAGCAGTAACTGCCTGACCGAGCACGAGCACGGTGGCAAAAATAGAGAGATAAGACTTCAAGCGTGGTATCGACATACGGCTCCCGTTACGACGAGCATGGTTAAGCGATATGGAGCAAACGAACACCGGGAACGATACGCCGGTATTTTTGTTCCGGGAACAAAAAAACAAGGCCAGAGCCGAGGGCTCTGACCTATAGAAAAAATCGGGAATAATTGCAAATTGAAATGCTCACCAAACATTTCGATACCCGCTCACTGCTTGGTTGCAGTGGCATCAGTGCGCATGGACAGTGCAATCCGTTCAGCGGTACCTATCGGAATTTCACCGACTACGGTGACCATCACTTCGCCTTGCGGGGTGGTCAAGCGCCGGGAAACAGCAACGGTTGGCCCCAGCTGAGTGCGTGTATCAGTGACGGTAGCGCCATTCAACGGCTCAAGGAACACCGAGAAACGCGCCAGACCATCGTCATACATCAGACTGTTGACCTGGGTTTTGGTCTCTGGATCTTTTCGCGACGTACTGCTGGTCAACTCGAAACCCGGTGGCAACCAGTCAGAGTGCCAAGCCTGCGCCGCCTTGACCGCAGAAGCCTTGTCGCTGTCGAGTACGACAGCCTTGCAATCGGCGCCAGGCTGCAAGTCACTGTCGGACGGCACGTTGGACGTATCCAGTTGCGTGAACTGGAATCGCTCCAGCAGTTGCCCTCTATCATTGAGCAGCAATGATTTGAGAGGCAGGCCGGTTTCCTGGTCCAGATGCAGTTCAAAACCATAGCGGTGCTGATCACGCGGCTTCAGCGAAACAATCACCGCCGCCCGCCCAGCCACGCGCGACTTGCCAATGACGGCAAGGTCGTACCAATTCTTGAGCTTTTGAGGATCGAGTGCACGAGCAGAAGAGTTGGGAGAGTCCCCAAGCCCTGCTATCAGAATGCCGCTGACGCATTGAGTATGCCCATCAATACGCACGACTTCCTGTGCTGAGCCGTCGAGCTGGAGTAAACGCTCGCGGACTTTGCCATCCTTTACGCGGTGCCAGATGTTATGGGTAGAAAAACTACCGTTACGCTCGTAGACGAAAGTACCGCGAAAGCTTTGCTGTTGCTCGGCTTGGCCCAAACGGGTCAACCAGTCCTGGGCTTCATCAGCGTGGGCTGGAACAACAAACCAGCCACCGAGCAGAAGCGTAAGTAGAGGGATGGCGCGCATGATCCTCCTTAACGGTTTTCCAGACTTGCGGCACGAGCGTAAGGCAGCGCGCTCTCAGTACCTTTCAATGCAGCCTGTTGAGCATGTTGGCGCAAGTAGCCTGGCATACGCTGATCGTGCCAGCCTGGCTGACCTTGCAATACGCCGTTGGCCATAGGGCCAGTGGCATCCGAACTCTCATTGTAGCCTGCCAATACAGCTGGACCCTTGACCTGAGGAACGGCCAGACCCGGTTGACTGGATTGTTGAGCCAGTTCGACACCCGCGATCTCGTCGTGGTTGTATAGGCGAACACCCGCCAGTACGGCAATCGTTACCGATGCAGCGACCGCCAGACGACCCAGGCTGCGCCATGGACCACGGGAGGCTTTTGCCGGCACAGCTTCGTCAGCCAGCGCAGCAGAGACTGCCGCAGCGATATCCAGGCGTGGAAGCAGCAGATCCTTGTGCATCACCGCCCGCGCGATTTGATAACGAGTCCAGGTATCACGGGTTTCAGCATCGTCAAAGGCATTCAATACCCGACGCAACTCCAATTCGTCCGCTTCGTTATCCATCACTGCGGACAGCGATTCCTGCAGGGCTTCACGACTCATGGCGTTCCTCTCTTGGCTGTCGCCGCTGTCTCAGTTTTCCTGCAACAACGGCTGCAGGGCTTTATCGATGGCTTCCCGAGCGCGGAAGATCCGGGAGCGCACGGTACCCACCGGACACTGCATGACTGCTGCAATGTCCTCGTAACTCAGACCATCGAATTCACGTAAAGTTAACGCCGTACGCAAATCTTCTGGCAGTTGTTGAATGGTTCGATGGACGGTGCCTTCGATCTCATCCCGAAGCAATGCACGCTCTGGAGACTCTAGATCCTTGAGGCCATGATCGCCATCGTAAAACTCTGCATCTTCGGAGCTGACATCGCTGTCCGGCGGCCGACGGCCACGTGAAACCAGATAGTTTTTCGCCGTATTGATGGCGATGCGGTAAAGCCACGTATAAAACGCGCTGTCTCCGCGAAAATTTCCAAGTGCACGGTACGCCTTGATAAAGGCTTCCTGCGCCACATCCTGGGCTTCATGGGTGTCGTGCACGAAACGCACGATCAACCCGAGAATTTTGTGCTGGTATTTCAGCACTAGCAGATCGAAAGCGCGCTTGTCGCCGCGTTGAACGCGCTCGACCAGCTGCTGATCCTCTTCCTGGGTTAGCATGAACACTCCTCGATAAGCTCGGAGGAGGCTTGCATAACTAAACAACCAGACTTGCAAACATAGACTCGGGCTTTTCGCAAAAGTTCTCCCCCTCCAAGCAAGTTTCCTGCGGGCTCTGATTTGGCACGCACGAAAAGCGCAGCTCGGCATAACCCGGCTGCGCGAATAATCTTGTCATCGGATTTGCAGGCAAGGATCAAACCGCAGATCCTGCTCTGAATCCGACACTGCTTTTTCAGGCACCGTCTATTGATCTTGAGCCTTTGGCAAAAGTTCCAAATATTTATAGCTGGGTGCAACCCACATTGTGCAACCCTGAATAGAAAATAACTGTTAAATCGACGATACAGTCGTCTTGTCGCCGAACCGGTCAAAAAAGCATCCGACGAAGCGTCAGGTATTTTCCGTCACAGTAGTTTCACAATGCCATATGGGCTCGGCTATTGTGCCGCTCCCCCCCTCTATATACTAGTGGGCTGTGTGGCTGCCTGACTCCCCAATCCAGGTGTCTTGCGCCAACCCCGACCCGGGTCGCTTTGAGCGGAATCCTGAAATGAGCCAACAGTTTCAACACGATGTTCTGGTCATTGGCAGCGGCGCTGCCGGTTTAAGTCTTGCGTTGACCTTGCCTGGTCATTTACGCATCGCGGTACTGAGCAAAGGCGACCTCGCCAATGGCTCGACTTTCTGGGCCCAAGGTGGCGTCGCTGCCGTGCTGGATGACACCGACACCGTTGAGTCCCACGTCGATGACACGCTTAATGCCGGTGGCGGTCTGTGTCACGAAGACGCCGTGCGATTTACTGTCGAGCACAGTAAAGAGGCGATTCAATGGCTGATCGACCAAGGCGTGCCGTTTACCCGCGATGAACAGTCCGGTACCGAAGATGGCGGATTCGAATTCCACCTGACCCGTGAAGGCGGCCACAGTCATCGACGCATCATTCACGCCGCCGATGCGACCGGCGCTGCGATTTTCAAAACCTTGCTCGCCCAGGCCAGGCAACGATCGAACATCGAACTGCTGGAACAGCGTGTCGCCGTCGATCTGATCACCGAGAAACGCCTGGGCCTTGAAGGTAATCGCTGCCTGGGTGCCTATGTACTCAATCGCGGCACCGGTGAGGTCGACACCTACGGCGCGCGTTTTGTGATCCTCGCGTCCGGAGGGGCCGCCAAAGTCTACCTCTATACCAGCAACCCCGACGGCGCCTGCGGTGATGGCATCGCCATGGCCTGGCGTTCGGGTTGCCGGGTGGCGAATCTGGAATTCAACCAGTTCCATCCCACCTGCCTGTATCACCCGCAGGCCAAGAGTTTCCTGATCACCGAAGCGCTGCGCGGCGAAGGCGCCCACCTGAAGCTGCCCAACGGCGAACGCTTCATGCAGCGCTTCGATCCGCGCGCAGAGCTGGCACCACGGGACATCGTCGCCCGCGCCATCGACCATGAGATGAAGCGCCTGGGTGTCGACTGCGTCTATCTCGACATCAGCCACATGCCGGAAGCGTTCATCAAGACTCACTTCCCGACGGTGTACGAACGCTGCCTCGAATTTTCCATCGACATCACCAAGCAACCGATTCCGGTGGTGCCCGCGGCGCATTACACCTGCGGCGGCGTGATGGTCGATCAAAATGGTCGCACCGACGTGCCAGGGCTGTACGCCATCGGCGAAACCAGCTTCACCGGCCTGCATGGCGCCAACCGCATGGCCAGCAATTCGTTGCTGGAGTGTTTCGTTTATGCGCGCTCAGCGGCAGCGGACATTCTGGAACAATTGCCGCAGGTTTCGATTCCGATGGCCCTGCCCATCTGGGATGCCAGCCAGGTCACCGACTCCGATGAGGACGTGATCATTGCGCATAACTGGGATGAACTGCGGCGGTTCATGTGGGACTACGTCGGCATCGTGCGCACCAACAAGCGTTTGCAACGGGCACAGCACCGCGTGCGCCTGTTGCTGGACGAAATTGATGAGTTCTACAGTAATTACAAGGTCAGCCGGGACTTGATCGAGTTGCGTAACCTGGCCCAGGTGGCCGAGCTGATGATTGAGTCCGCCATGGAACGCAAGGAGAGTCGCGGCCTGCATTACACCCTCGACTATCCGGACATGCTCCCTGTCGCCCTGGACACTATTCTGGTGCCGCCCACCTACGTCGACTGAATTTGAGTCGAACCCGCAGGCGTCGGTGCACATCCGCCGCCTGCGAATCCCGGGGCACACAAATCGACCTGACCCATCGTTCGCCTCGCAGCCGAAAACGCAGCACTACGATCAACGGTAGCGCCAGGCTGTCTGGTCGCAGCTGAACGGCCTGCCAACCCGCCGTCTGACTCCACAACTGCCAACCATCGCCATCGCGACGCAAGCCGCAAAATGCCTGTGGATGTGTCAGCAAAATCTGTCTCGGCAATGCCCAAATGCCATGAACCAGGCACAACACGACGCCAAGCACCCTGGCCCAGATCGGTATAGCGAGAAGAAACAGCGAACCCAGCGCGAACAGCTGGACCAGAAGATACGCCGCCAGCAACTGCCGCGAGGCATGCCAGCGGCACTCGAACGAATTACTTGGGCTGGACACGGTCCAGGATCATGCGAACCATGCGCTGAAGCTCCGGATCTTCCGATTCGGCGCGTTCCATGAACCAGCCGAACATGTCCTGGTCTTCGCATTCGAGCAGCTTGCGGTAGCAATCGCGGTCGACATCATTGAGGTGCGGATAGACCTCTTTCACGAACGGCACCAGCAACACGTCAAGCTCAAGCATGCCGCGGCGGCTGTGCCAGTAGAGGCGATTCAGTTCAACATCTTCGACCATGGAGCGCTCCTCAAATAGGCGGCAAGTATACAGCCCCCGGCACCGTCGGACACTCGGCTTTGGTCGGCCCACACCGATCCTTTGTGAACTACCCATTTCAACAGCGCCCCCTTATGATGTCCCCCAGTCTCTTTACCCTGCGATGACCCATGGCCGACTCTGCTTTTTTCTGCACCCTGTCTCACGAAGGCGTTCTCGCGGTACGCGGCGCGGATGCCAGCAAATTCCTGCAAGGCCAACTGACCTGCAACCTCAATTACCTGAGCGACACCCAGGCCAGCCTCGGCGCCCGCTGCACGCAGAAGGGCCGAATGCAGTCGAGTTTCCGTATCTTGCTGCAAGGTGATGGCGTTCTACTGGCCATGGCCACCGAACTGCTGGAACCGCAACTGGCGGACCTGAAAAAGTACGCCGTGTTCTCCAAATCCAAACTGACCGATGAAAGCGCTGTCTGGGTCCGCTTCGGCGTCGACCATGGCGATGTGGCACTGATCAGCCTCGGTCTTGAGCTGCCGGCAGACACCGACAGTGTTGCGCGCAATGATGGCCTGATCGCCATCCGCGTCTCGCCGGACCGCGCCGAACTCTGGGTTATAGCCGATCAAGCCGACGCCATCAAAGGCAAGCTGTCCGGGCTGCTGGCCGAAAGCGATCTGAATCAATGGCTGCTGGGCCAGATCCGCGCCGGGATCGGTCAGGTCATGCCGGGCACCCGTGAGCTGTTCATCCCGCAGATGCTCAATTTGCAAGCGGTCGGTGGCGTGAGTTTCAAAAAGGGTTGCTACACCGGCCAGGAAATCGTCGCGCGCATGCAGTACCTGGGCAAACTCAAGCGTCGCTTGTATCGCCTGAGTCTGGACGCCAACGAATTGCCTGAGCCTGGCACACCACTGTTTTCCCCGACTCACGGCAGCGCCATCGGCGAAGTGGTGCTGGCCGCCAACGCCGGACAAAACATTGAACTCCTGGCCGTGCTGCAAGCCGAAGCAGCAGAAGGGGGTGATATCCATCTGGGCGCCCTTGAAGGGCCAGCCCTGCACCTGCTCGACCTGCCTTACGAACTGGATCGCGATCGCGAAATCCAGCGCTAACAGCAGCACTTGTTGCAATACCTAGAGAAAAGAAATGAGCGATCTGGCGGAAAAGGTCCAACAGGATGTGGTTGAGGCCATCAATAACGATGACCTGGTCCTGCCAACGTTACCGGAAGTGGCCCTGCAGATTCGCAAGGCCGCTGAAGACCCGGAAGTCAGCGTCAGTACCCTGAGCAAAGTAATCGGTCGCGATACCGCGTTGTCCGCGCGCCTGATCAAAGTGGTCAACAGCCCGCTGCTGCGTGCAACCCAGGAAGTCACGGACCTCCATACCGCGATCACGCGCCTGGGCGTCAATTACAGCAGCAACCTGGCCATCGGTCTGGTCATGGAACAGATTTTCCATGCCCGCTCCGACGTGGTGGAACGGAAGATGCGCGAGGTATGGCGCAAAAGCCTGGAAATCGCCGGGGTCTGTTATGCGCTGTGCCGCAAATACACCCAACTCAAGCCTGACCAGGCGGCGCTTGGCGGACTGGTGCATCAGATCGGCGTGCTGCCTATCCTGACCTACGCCGAAGATCACAATGAACTGCTGTCCGACCCCGTCAGCCTCAACCATGTGATTGACCGTATTCATCCCCTGCTCGGCGACAAATTGCTCAGGGTCTGGGATTTCCCGGAAAAACTGGTGAAGGTGCCGGGGCAATACCTGGACTTCAAACGCCAATCCGATCAGGTCGATTATGTCGATCTGGTGCAAGTGGCCAGTCTGTATTGCCACAGGGATACCGACCATCCTTTGGCCCGAATCGAAGCGCACAACGTGCCGGCGTTCAAGCAGTTGGGGATTGATCCCGAGAACGAGGCGATGTGCAAGGATCTGGAAGAATCGCGGTCGATGTTTTACTGATCGAGACCGGGCCGCCTCCTTCGCGAGCAGGCTCGCTCCCACACTGGATCTGCAACACCCGAGATCCCTTGTGGGAGCGAGCCTGCTCGCGAAGGGGCCATTCCAGACACCGCAAAACTACCCCGCGATAAAACTCACCCGCACCTTCAACCCCGCCGACGCGCCATCATGCAGGCTGATCTGCGCCAGGTGAGCGCGGCAGATCTCGCCGACAATCGCCAGGCCCAGGCCCGAACCGGCCACCTGCTGGTTACGTCGGTAAAAGCGCTCAAAGACCCGATCGCGCTCTTCAAGGGGAATCCCCGGGCCATCATCCTCGACCTCCAGCACGGCCGGCGCGGTGACTCGCAGAATCACGTTTCCGCCCGACGGGGTATGCGCCAGCGCGTTATCCACCAGATTGCTCAATAGTTCGTTCAACAACGTCGGTTCCCCGCGCAGCCACACCGGTTCATCTGCTTCCAGCGCAAGGGCCACGCCACGCGCGTGGGCCAGCGGCGCCATGGCCATGCCCAATTCACGCGCCAACTGACTGAGATCAAGCAGCTGCGCACCGCCCTCGGCAATGGCCCGCGCACCGTTCTCGACCCGTGCCATCGAGAGCAATTGATTAGCCAAATGGGTTAAACGATCGGTACTTTGGGCGGCGTTTTCCAGGGTGTCGCGCCAGGTGTCGGGTTCGCTTGAGCGCAGGCCCAGTTCGAGCCGGGCCTTGAGCGCTGCCAGCGGGGTACGCAGTTCGTGGGCGGCATCGGCAATGAATTGCGCCTGACGCTCGAACTGGACCCGCAGCCGCTCGGTAAAATGATTGAGCGCACGCACCAACGGCCACAATTCCCGCTGCACTTCCACCAACGGCAACGGCCGCAGGTCGTCAGACTGGCGTTCCTCCACCGCTGTGCGCAAACGCTCCAGCGGGCGCAGCGCCGCGCTGACCGCGAACCACACCATCAACAGCGCCCCGACCGCCAGCATGCCCAGACGCAGCAAGGTGTCCGCCGCCAGGCTACGGGCCATACTGACCCGCGCTTCATCGGTTTCCGCCACACGAATTTCCGCCATGCCGTTCATGTTGGGCTCACTCACTGGCTTGAGCAGGCTGACCACGCGCACATTTTGCCCCTGGTATTTGGCGTTGTAGAAACGCGCCAGCGCCGGATAGTCATCAGTGCGTGGCGTGCCTGGCGGCGGCGGTGGAAGGTTTTCGTAACCGGAAATCAGCTTCTGGTTGATGTCGTTGACCAGGTAGAAAATGCGCCCGGCGCTGTCATAGGCAAACGTATCGAGGGCCACGTAAGGCACGTCGGCGCTCAGGCTGCCATCGCGCTGGGACACACCGGCGGCGATGGTTCGCGCCGAGGCCAGCAAGGTCCGGTCGTACGCGGTATCGGCGGCTTCGCGCCCGTTCCAGTACGCGCTCAAACCACTGGCCAGCATCAACACCACCAGCAACAGCGCCAGGTTCCACAACAACCGCCAGCGCAGGCTGCTGGGCCTATGCATCGCGGCTTTCCAGCAAATAGCCGAGGCCGCGGAAGGTCACGATGGCGACGGGCTGACCGTCGAGCTTTTTGCGCAAGCGGTGGACGTAGATTTCGATGGCATCCGGGCTGGCTTCTTCGTCCAGACCAAACACTTGGGAAGCCAGTTGTTCCTTGCTCATTACCCGGCCGGGACGAGCGATCAGGGCTTCAAGAACCGCCTGCTCGCGGGAGGTGAGGGTCAGCAATTCCTCGCCGAGGGTGAAGCGCCGGGTGTCCAGGTCATAGGCCAGTACCCCGCAGCGCTGCTGGCGTTCACCGCCGAGCACACTGCGGCGCAGCAAGGCTTTGACCCGGGCTTCGAGTTCGGTCAGTTCGAACGGTTTGGCCAGGTAGTCATCGGCACCGAGGTTCAAGCCGTGGACCCGGTCCTTGACGTCGCTGCGGGCGGTCAACATCAACACCGGCAGGTTCTTGCCCCGCGCCCGCAAGCGCGCCAGCACTTCGAAACCATCCATGCGCGGCAAGCCGACGTCGAGAATCGCCATGGCGTATTCCTCGCTGCTCAAGGCCAGGTCGGCCGCCACACCGTCGTGCAGCACATCCACGGTCAGCCCGGTGCTCTTGAGCGCCTGGGCGACACTGTCGGCGAGCTGCAAATGGTCTTCGACGAGCAGGACACGCATGGATTTTTACCTCATTCAGGGATGGTCGACGCCATTCTTTGGCGCGGAGTTTACAGCCGCAACCGCCGCTGTGAAGCCCGAAAACCGTGAAAGACTGCTGAAAGGTTAGTGAAAGGTTGAACCGTTAGAGTCGGCCCACGGAGGGTTTCGACTGCCGCTCCTCCGATCGTAGTTTGCAACGTGCTGTGAAATGTAGCTCCCGAAAAACGCCATGAAGCGTTTTCGCCAATAAGAACAATAACCGAGGTACTGCACCATGCTGTCCATACTGCTTCAGACTCGCCCGCCCCACCCTTTCTTCCGATTCCCATCGTTTATGCGTGCCAGCGCCGAAGCCGGCTGCCCAGCGCGAAACCGCCGCACCTGAAACATCCCAAAAAATAAAAACTCCCATGGAGACAACAATGAATCGATCACTGCGCCGTTTCGCCCTCGCCGCCAGCTGTGTGCTGTTTGCCGGCCAATTGATGGCTGAGCCAAAACGCCCGGAATGCATCGCCCCGGCCTCGCCAGGTGGCGGTTTCGACCTGACCTGCAAACTGGCGCAAAGCGCGCTGGTCAACGAGAAACTGCTGACCAAACCGATGCGCGTGACCTACATGCCCGGCGGTGTCGGCGCGGTGGCGTACAACGCGGTGGTCGCACAGCGCCCGGCCGACGCTGGCACGCTAGTGGCGTGGTCCAGTGGTTCGTTGCTGAATCTGGCCCAAGGCAAGTTCGGTCGTTTCGATGAAAACGCCGTGCGCTGGCTGGCCGCCGTCGGCACCAGCTATGGCGCCATCGCGGTAAAAAGCGACTCGCCTTACAAGAACCTCGACGACCTCGTTCAAGCGCTGAAGAAAGATCCGAGCAAAGTCGTGATTGGCTCCGGTGGCACCGTCGGCAGCCAGGACTGGATGCAAACAGCCCTGATCGCCAAGGCGGCCGGGATCAACCCGCGCGACCTGCGTTACGTCGCCCTCGAAGGCGGCGGTGAAATCGCCACCGCCCTGCTCGGCGGCCACATCCAGGTCGGCAGCACCGACATCTCCGACTCCATGCCGCACATCCTCAGCGGTGACATGCGCCTGCTGGCAGTGTTCGCCGACAAACGTCTCGACGAGCCGGAAATGAAAGACATTCCGACCGCCAAAGAACAAGGCTACGACATCGTCTGGCCGGTGGTTCGCGGCTTCTACCTGGGGCCAAAGGTCAGCGACGAAGACTACGCCTGGTGGAAAGACGCGTTCGACAAACTGCTGGCGTCCGAAGACTTCGCCAAGCTGCGCGATCAGCGTGAGCTCTTCCCGTTTGCCATGACCGGCCCGGAGCTGGACACCTACGTGAAGAAGCAGGTCGCGGACTACAAAGTGCTGGCCAGAGAGTTCGGCCTGATTCAGTGATCGCCTTTGTCTAGTGGCCACGCCCCGCCGCTCTGCGGGGCGTGGTACAGGAGTTTCCCATGCTCTTACAACGCATTTTTGCTTCAGTGCTGTTGCTGGCCTGTGTTGGCCTGGCGCTGATGGCGTGGCCGTACCAGGCGGCTTTTTCCTACGAACCGGTGGGACCTCGCGCGTTCCCCCTTTTGATGCTCGGCCTGATGGGGTTGGGATTGCTGTACATGGTGTTTCGGCCGACGCCGATCATCCACAGCGACGACGACCCAAAGCTGGACCGTGAAACCCTGATCAAAATCGGCATCTGTGTGGTGCTGTTGCTGGTTTTCGCCGGCACCTTCGAACCCCTCGGCTTCATTGTCGCGAGCATGTTGATCGGGATCCCGATGGCACGCCTGTATGGCGGCCGCTGGCTGCCCAGCTCGGTGATCATCAGCCTGATGGCCGTCGGCCTTTATCTGCTGTTCGACAAGTTAATGGACGTGCCTCTGCCCCTGGGCGTGCTCGACGTTCTGGAGAACTGATATGGATACTCTTGGCTATTTGGGCCAGGGCTTCGGCGTCGCGCTAAGCCCATACAACCTGGTGACCGCCCTCTGCGGCACCTTAATCGGCACCGTCGTCGGGCTGTTGCCAGGCCTGGGCCCGATCAACGGCGTGGCGTTATTGATCCCGATCGCATTCGCCCTCGGCCTGCCACCGGAATCGGCATTGATCCTGTTGGCGGCGGTTTACCTGGGGTGCGAATACGGCGGCCGGATCAGCTCGATCCTGCTGAACATTCCGGGCGAAGCCTCCACGGTAATGACCACCCTCGACGGTTACCCGATGGCCCGCAAAGGCCTGGCCGGTGTGGCCCTGTCGCTGTCGGCGTGGAGCTCGTTCATTGGTGCGTTCATCGCCACGTGCGGCATGGTGCTGTTCGCGCCGCTGCTGGCGAAATGGGCGATTGCCTTCGGCCCGGCGGAATACTTCGTACTGATGGTGTTCGCGATTGTCTGTCTCGGCGGCATGGCCGGTGACCGACCGCTGAAGACTTTTATTGCGGCGCTGATCGGTCTGTTTCTGTCGAGCGTCGGGATCGACGCCAACAGCGGCGTGTACCGATTCACCGCAGACAATATCCATTTGACCGACGGCATACAGTTTGTGGTGCTGGTACTGGGCCTGTTCTCCATCAGCGAAATCCTCCTGCTGCTGGAAAAAACCCATCGTGGCCAAGAGGCGGTGAAAGCCACCGGACGCATGATGTTCAACTTCAAGGAAGCCTCGGCGGTGTTCCTGGTGAACATCCGTTGCGGTCTGCTGGGTTTCATCATGGGCGTGTTGCCGGGTGCGGGCGCGACACTCGCCAGTGCCGTGGCCTACATGACCGAGAAACGTATCGCAGGCGCCAAAGGTACGTTCGGCCAGGGTGACATGCGCGGCCTCGCGGCACCGGAAACCGCCATCGGTGGCGCGGCCTGCGGCGCACTGGTGCCCATGTTGACCCTTGGCGTTCCCGGTTCGGGCACCACCGCGGTAATGATTGGCGCGCTGTCGCTGTACAACATCACTCCCGGCCCGCTGCTGTTCCAACAGCAACCGGACATCGTTTGGGGCCTGATCGCGTCGTTGTTCGTCGCCAACATCATGCTGGTGATCCTCAACATTCCAATGATCCGCGTCTTCACCCGCATCCTCGCCGTGCCGAACTGGGCGCTGGTGCCGGTGATTGCAATCATTACCGGGATCGGCGTCTACGCGGTGCACGCCACCACATTCGATCTGTTCCTGATGATCGGCATCGGCATCTTCGGTTACCTCCTGCGCAAGCTGGATTTCCCATTGTCGCCGGTACTACTGGGTTTCATCCTCGGCGGTCTGATGGAGCAAAACCTGCGTCGCGCCCTGTCGATCTCCAACGGTGCACTGGAAATCCTCTGGTCCAGCCCGATCACCTTTGGTGTCTGGGTGCTGACGGCGATCATGCTGCTGATGCCGATACTGCGAATCTGGCGCAAACGTTCAGTCGCCCGGCGCACTATCGCCGATGTCTGATCGCTCCCCCTTCAAAACCTGCTGGGGAACCCCGCTGGTCGGTCTGCTGGGCGGGTACCTCGCCAGCCAGATCGGCTGGCCACTGCCGTGGATGGTCGGCTCGTTGCTGGCGATCATCCTCGTGCGCTGCCTGACTCCTTGGCAATTGGCGGAAATCCCTGGCGGCCGCAAGTGCGGCCAGTGGATCGTCGGCATCGGCATCGGCCTGCATTTCACTCCGGTGGTGATGGAACAGGTCCTGAGCCACTTCGGTTTGATTTTCTTCGGTGCGTTGGTCACCAGCCTGTCCGCCGTGGTCGGCGTCTGGTTGTTGCGGCGGACCGGCGAGGATCGCGCCACCGCCTTTTTTTCCAGCATGCCTGGCGGCTCCGGGGAGATGGTCAACCTCGGCGCGCGCAATGGCGCGGTACTCAGCCGCGTGGCGGCCGGGCAAAGTCTGCGGGTGCTGGTGGTGGTGCTGTCTGTGCCGGCAGCATTCAAATATTTGCTGGGCAACGGGGCGCCGGTCTTTCATCCGACCGCCGTCAACGGGTGGTGGCTCGCCCTGCTCTTCCCGGCAGGCGCTTTGGCGGCGTGGATTTGGGAACGTCTTCGTCAACCCAATCCGTGGCTATTCGGGCCGTTGCTGGTGAGTGCAGCGGTGAGCATTGGTTGGGATCTACACATCGGTTTGCCTGACGGCGGCAGTCAGATTGGCCAATGGCTGATCGGCAGCGGCTTGGGTTGCCACTTCAATCGACAGTTTTTCCGGCGTGCGCCTTCGTTTATGGGGCGGACCTTGATCGGGACTGTCCTGACGATGGTGATCGCCACGGCGGCAGCGCTGGGATTGAGTGCGCTTACGCACCTGGATTTGCGTTCCCTGACACTGGGCATGATGCCCGGCGGGATTGCGGAGATGAGCCTGACGGCGGAGACCCTGCAATTGTCGGTGCCGCTGGTGACGGCGATGCAGGTGATGCGGCTGTTGTTTGTGTTGTTTCTGGCGGAGCCGTTGTTCAAGTATTGGAACCGGGTGCCGGACTCCCCCTGACAGACCGAGTTGGCCCCTTCGCGAGCAGGCTCGCTCCCACAGGGCTCGCGTGACCTTTGTGGGAGCGAGCCTGCTCGCGAAGGGGCCAACTCGGTCAGCACATCAAACCGGCGGCAACCGCCACTCGATCGGCGTCTCGCCATTCTGCTCAAGAAACTTGTTGGTCCGGCTGAAGTGCCCACACCCGAGAAAACCGCGATACGCGGACAACGGCGACGGATGCACCGAGGTCAGCACCAAGTGTTTGGTGGCATCGATCAGTTTCTGTTTGCTCTGGGCATGCGCGCCCCACAGCAGGAACACCAGATGCGGCTGGTGCTCGCTCACCACTTCGATAATCCGATCAGTAAAGTGCTGCCAGCCTTTGCCCGCATGGGCGTTGGCAGTCGCGCGCTCCACGGTCATGGTGGTGTTGATCATCAGCACGCCTTGGTCCGCCCAGCTTTGCAGGCATCCGTGGGCCGGAATGTCGATGTTCAGATCGCGTTTCAACTCTTTATAGATGTTCACCAGCGACGGCGGCGCCGGCACCCCCGGTTGCACCGAGAAGCACAAGCCGTGTGCCTGGCCCGGGCCGTGATAGGGGTCCTGCCCGAGGATGACCACCTTGACTTTATCCAGCGGCGTCGAGTTGAGCGCGTTGAAAATCATCGATCCCGGTGGATAGATTTCCTTGCCCGCAGCGCGCTCCTGTTGCAGGAAATTGCGCAACTCTGTCATGTAGGGCTGGTCGAACTCGGCACGCAGTGCCTCCTTCCAGCTCGGTTCGAGTTTGATACGGTCATCAGCAGTCATGGTTACATCCGGCAAAAACAATGGGGCGAACCCTAGGAAAGCCCATCACGCTTGTCAATTGATCTGACGCAGAACCGGCAGTTTCCTGCACAGCGATCATACTGAACGCTCAATTTCCCGATCGAGGTCACGATGAATCTGCACTTCGAAGAACTCACCGGCACCGACGGCGCCCGCATCGGCATCGCCAGCCTGGATGCCGAAAAGTCCCTTAACGCCCTGTCCTTGCCGATGATCAATGCCTTGCGCGATCAATTGGACGCCTGGGCCAAGGAACCGCAAATCGTCTGCGTATTATTGCGCGGCAACGGCGCCAAGGCTTTCTGCGCTGGCGGTGAAGTCCGCAGCCTGGTGGAAGCGTGTCGCGCGCAGCCCGGGGAAGTGCCGCCCTTGGCAGCGCACTTCTTTGCGGCGGAATATCGCCTGGATTTCAATCTGCACACCTACCCGAAACCGTTGATCTGCTGGGGCCATGGCTATGTGCTCGGCGGTGGCATGGGGCTGCTGCAAGGCGCGAGCATTCGCATTGTCACGCCGAGCACCCGGTTGGCGATGCCCGAGATCAGCATCGGCCTGTACCCGGACGTCGGGGCCAGTTGGTTCCTGTCACGACTGCCCGGCAAACTTGGCTTGTTTCTCGGACTGACCGGCGGCCATATGAATGGTCGCGATGCGATCGATCTGGACCTGGCCGACCGCTTCTTGCTCGATGAGCAGCAGGAAGAGCTGATCGAAGGCTTGCTGCAACTGAACTGGCAGGAACAGACACCGATGCAGCTCAACAGTCTGCTCAAGGCCTTGCAGCAGGAAGCGGTCGCGAAGATGCCCGAAGCCCAGTGGTTGCCGCGACGTCAGCAGGTCGACGAGTTGCTGGATGTCAGTGACGTGCGCTGCGCCTGGAAGGCTATCGCCCCGCTACGCGATCACCCGGATCTGCTGCTCAGCCGTGCCGCACGGACCATGAGCGAAGGCTCGCCCCTGACGGCGCATCTGGTCTGGGAGCAGATCGCCCGCGCCAGGCACCTGTCCCTGGCTCAAGTCTTTCAGATGGAATACACCATGAGCCTCAATTGCTGCCGACATCCGGAGTTCAGCGAAGGCGTGCGGGCGCGGTTGATCGACAAGGATCAGAAACCGCACTGGCACTGGCCGGACATCAACAACGTGCCGGATGCGGTGGTTCAAGCGCATTTCCAAAAGGTATGGGAAGGTAGGCATCCCTTGGCGGATCTATAGAAAAACTGTAGGAGCGAGCTTGCTCGCTCCTACAAATATTCGTTGTTATCAGTGGCCATCTCGGCCGTCGCGATAATCGTGACCACCTCGTCCACTGTGATTGTTGCGTCCGCCATTATCACGGTGGTCATTGTCCCATCCGTTACGATTTCGCCCCTCCCATCCGTGATTCTGATAGTCCCGGTGTTCGGCGCGGTACTCGGCCCGGGGTGCCGCCTGGTAGTAGCGCGGTGCCGGCTGGTAGATCCGCGGCTGCGGGTAATATCGCGGCGTTGGCTGGTAATAGCGCGCTGGCGGTACGTAGTACCTGGGTGGTGGCGAGTAATAACCCCCGCCACCTGAATAGTAAGAGCCGCCCCCGACGTAATAGGCAGGCGCTGGGGAGGTGTAGACCTCGGAACTGTAGTAGCTGGCTCCTTCATCGGAATAGGGCACGCATGCACCAAGAGATAATCCCAATATTGCGATCAGAAGAATTGGGCGGAGCTTTTTTCGACAGAGCATGGCGGCCTCCTGGACCGCGAGTGAGCCACACCAGCGACGCTGGCAGGCGACCGTCAATTATTCGGTGACTGTCGAAAGATCAGACATCGAATTCGAAATCTGGTGCGGTCTCGTAACAACTTGAAACATCTCGCCGATGAAAGGTTTTTCATCTATTCACAGGCTGATTAATGGCGCCCACGGTAATAGCTACCGCCGTAATGCGGTCCGTGTCCGCCGTAGTAATGGTAGCCACGACCACCGTAATAACGGGGGCCGTAATACCCGCCGTAGGAGTAAGGCCAGTAATAGCCACCGTAGAAGTAAGGCGAGTAATAGCCTGGGTAGTAGTAAGGCGAATAATAGCCGGGGTAGTAATAAGGTCCGGGGTACACATCGGCAGGGCCTGCGTAGTAGCACGCTGAAAGACCTAAACCGAAAAACGCACTGAGCAATATTCGACGCAACATGATGGACTCCGGGAAAGCCCGCGACAGCGCTCCTATCTTTTGACTTGAAAATAAGAATCGAGTGCGGCTCGGCAAAAGCCTTCGGATCAGCGGCCGGCACGTCCCATTGCGGTGCGCCAGCGCACCATCACAAAGCAACACGACCACCCTGTTCACACTCATCAATTGCGAAATCCCCGAGCCAGAGCGCTCCCGACCAACTTGGCACGGCGCTCGCTTTAGCAAAGACGTGCAAGAGTCATTACAGGTTCGCGGCACCACATTTTGCAATGGCTGACTAGGGTTCCGGCTCGCTTGGGCGAGTGACTGGTCCGAGAGTTGGCGACCTCCAGTTGAGGTTACACGGCGGGACAAAAGCCCGGGAGACAAGCCACCGTTCGCGGTGCCGCATTGACTCCTGCCCGCCCTTTATCAACTGGAGAACCAACATGTCCCAACTTCGTTTACCCGCCCTCCTCGCCGCTGCGTTCGCAGCTTTCGTGAGTTTCTCGTCCCAGGCCGCGCAGAAAGACCATTTCAGCGTCTGCTGGACTATCTACGCTGGCTGGATGCCTTGGGAATATGCTGGAAGCCAAGGCATCGTCGACAAATGGGCGAAAAAATACGGCATCACGATCGATGTGGTGCAGCTCAATGACTACGTCGAATCCATCAATCAGTACACCGCTGGCCAGTTCGACGGTTGCACCATGACCAACATGGACGCGCTGACCATCCCGGCGGCCGGTGGCGTCGACAGTACCGCGCTGATCGTCAGCGACTTTTCCAACGGCAACGACGGCATCGTGGTCAAGGGCGACGGCAAGAAAGTCACCGACCTCAAAGGCATGGACGTCAATCTGGTGGAACTGTCGGTGTCCCATTACCTGCTGGCCCGGGCGCTGGACTCGGTCGACCTTACCGAGAAAGACCTGAAAGTCGTCAACACCTCCGACGCCGATATCTCGGCGGCCTTCAACACCGACCAGGTCAAAGCCGTCACCACCTGGAACCCGATGCTGTCGGACATCAAGGCCAAACCCGGCGTCAGCGAAGTCTTCAACTCCAGCCAGATCCCCGGCGAAATCATGGACATGATGGTGGTCAACAGCACCACCCTCAAAGACAACCCGGCCCTGGGCAAAGCGCTGACCGGCGCCTGGTTTGAAGTGGTTGAGCTGATGAACGAGAAAAACGCCGCCAGCAAAGCGGCACTGGAACACATGGCCAAAGCCTCTGGCACTGACCTGGCCGGCTTCCAGTCGCAACTCGACACCACCAAACTGTTCGCCACCCCTCAAGAAGCGTTGGCGTTCTCCACCAGCAAGCAACTACCGGACACCATGCGCAAAGTGGCCGAGTTCTCGTTCCAGCATGGCTTGCTCGGTCAAGGCGCCAAGGACACCAGCGCGGTCGGCATGGCCTTCGCCAATGGTGTGATCAGCGGCGACAAGGCCAACCTCAAGCTGCGCTTCGACCCGAGCTACGTGCAGATGGCCGCTGACGCCAAGCTCTAAGAGGACTTGGCCATGCGCCTGATCAATCGCCACCCGGATCGCCCGAGTCGCCTGCTGTTGGTGATCCTGCCGTTCGCCCTGGTGCTGTTCGCCTATTTCATGGGCTCGGCCGCGCGACTGACGGACAACCCCAACGACAAACTGCTGCCGAGCACCGTGCAGATGACCGACGCGGTGCAACGCCTGGCCTTCGTCGCCGATACCCGCACCGGTGAATATGTGCTGTGGCAAGACACCGCCTCCAGTCTAAGGCGGCTGGCCATCGGCCTCGGTATCAGCGCGCTGGCCGGGTTGTGCCTGGGCATCGCCGCCGGCACGCTGCCGCTGTTTGGCGCCCCGTTGTCGCCGTTGCTGACCGTGTTGTCGATGGTGCCACCGCTGGCGATTCTGCCGATTCTGTTCATCGTGTTCGGGCTGGGGGAGTTGTCGAAAGTGATGCTGATCGTGATCGGCGTCACCCCGTGCCTGGCGCGGGATCTGGAACAGCGCGCCCGGGAAATACCCGTCGAACTGCTGATCAAGGCCCAGACCCTCGGGGCCTCGACCTGGACGCTGATGCTGCGGGTGGTGCTGCCACAATTGCTGCCACGCCTGTTGATCTCGCTGCGGCTGATGCTCGGTTCGGCGTGGCTGTTCCTGATCGCCGCCGAAGCCATCGCCTCCACTGACGGCCTTGGCTATCGGATCTTCCTGGTGCGCCGCTACCTGGCGATGGACGTGATTTTGCCCTACGTGGTCTGGATCACCCTGCTCGCCTGGCTGATGGATTGGGGCCTGAAGCGCCTGACCCAACGCGCGTTCCCTTGGTATGAAGGAGCCCGCGCATGAGCTTCATCACGGTGAAAAACGTCTGGCAGCAATACGCTGATCAGGTGGTGCTCGAAGGCCTGAACCTGAGCGTCAACGAGGGTGAGTTCTGCACACTCGTCGGCGCTTCGGGTTGCGGCAAGTCGACCTTTCTGCGGCTGCTGCTCGGCCAGGAGCGCGCCAGTCGCGGCGAGATTCTGCTGGACGGCCAAACGCTGGCCGGCGAACCGGATTCGAGTCGCGGCGTGGTGTTCCAGCGCTACTCGGTGTTCCCGCACCTGACGGTGCTGGACAACGTCACCCTCGGCCTCGAACTGCCGCACTCGCCGCTGCTCGGGCGCTTGTTCGGCAGCGCCAAACGCGAGGCTCGGGAACAGGCCTCGGTGCTGCTGCACAAAGTCGGTCTGGGCCATTCGCTGGACAAGTACCCGGCGCAACTCTCCGGCGGCATGCAACAACGACTGGCCATCGCCCAGGCGCTGATCATGAAGCCTCGGGTATTGCTGCTCGACGAGCCGTTCGGCGCCCTCGATCCGGGCATCCGCAAGGACATGCACATGCTACTGCTGGAGCTGTGGCGCGAAACGCAACTGACCGTGTTCATGGTCACCCATGACCTGTCCGAAGGTTTCAGCCTGGGCACTCGTCTGCTGGTGTTCGACAAGGTCCGCGTCGACCCGCATGCCCCGGGGGCCTATGGCGCGCGCATCACATATGACATCCCTTTGAACAGCGACCGCCGCGTCCAGCGTGCCGCCGTCGACGCTTTGCCGGCACCGCTGGCAGGCACGCTTCGTATCGCTTAGAGGAATTTTGCAATGACTGATTCGACTCAACTGTTCCCACCGTTTGCCGAAGAAACACTCCCCGGCGGCGGCCACCGTTCCTTCGTGTTGAAGCGCGGCCAATTGCTGCGCCTGACCGACCTGCGCGGTGGCGCCAACGTCAGCCTGACGCTGCTCAACGCCAATGAAAAAACCGAACGCCTGAACCTGCCCGACAGCCTTAAATGCCAACACACCGCCAAACTCACCACCGGGCATTGCTTGTACTCGGACATGGGCCGCGTGCTGGCCGCCATTACCGCCGACACCTGCGGCTGGAGCGACAGCCTCGGCGGTGTGCTCTGCGCTGAAGAGGTCGCGGAAAAATACGGGGCCGGCCGCTATCAGGAACTGCGCAACGGCTTCTTCCGCAACGGCACCGACAACTTGTTGGTTGAGTTGGGCAAATGGGGGTTGGGCCTGTCCGATCTGCTGATGACCCTGAATTTGTTCAGCCGCGTGAACGTCGATGATGCGGGGCGTTTCCACTTCGTCGAAGGCCATTCCAAGGCCGGCGACTACATCGAGTTGTACGCGCCGATGGACACGCTGGTGGTGCTCACCGCGCTGCAACACCCGATGGACCCGTCGCCACAATACGCACCCAAACCGCTGAAACTCAGCTGGATGAACGCTGACGCCAGCGTTGCCGAACACTGCCGCACCTCGCGCCCGGAAAACGAGCGCGGCTTCGTCAACACCGACCGCCTGTTCGCCTGAGGATCGCTGCCATGTCACTTGCAAATGCTACCGCTGTTGTCACCACAAGCAGGCAACCCGACGCCGCGATCTACCGCGCGACCATCCCGGCCGGCGAACCGTGGCTGATGGAAGTCAAGGCGGGCCAGACCCTGCGCATCCTCGACCTGGAAGGCAACCAGGCCGTCGATACATTGTTCTATAGCGTCGCCAATCCGAAGGAACGCTACGACGTGCAACGCACATTGCGTCGGCAGAACAGCGTCTACCTGAGCATCGGCAGCGTGCTCTATTCCAACCTCGGCAAACCGATGCTGACTATCGTCGCCGACACCTGCGGGCGCCACGACACCCTCGGCGGTGCCTGCGCGCAAGAGAGCAACACCGTGCGCTACGCCTTGGAGAAACGCTACATGCACAGCTGCCGCGACAATTACCTGCGCGCCTGCGTCCACGACGGACGACTGGGCAAGGGCGACATCGGGCCGAACATCAACTTCTTCATGAACGTGCCGGTCACGGCGGACGGAGGGCTGACCTTTGAAGACGGGATTTCGGCACCGGGCAAATACGTCGACCTGCGGGCCGAAATGGACGTGATCGTACTGATCTCCAACTGCCCGCAACTGAACAACCCGTGCAACGCCTACAACCCGACGCCTGCGGAGCTGCTGGTATGGAACTGAAACTCACCCGCTTGCGCCATTGGTTGTTTGCCCTGTGCCTGGCCCGTTCCGGGCAATGCCTTAAATCTCCAGAACACCACTAAACCCTGTGGGAGCGAGCTTGCTCGCGATAGCGGTGTATCAGTCGACATCCATGGTGAATGTGCTGACGCCATCGCGAGCAAGCTCGCTCCCACAAGGGGACCATGATGTTCTGAAGTGAACTGTTTTTTCATCGGGGACGGCCCTGGTGCATCTCGAAAAACTGCGGGACGGCCCGCATCCCAGGTCGAGGCTGATGAGCTATCGCCTCCAGGGGTTTTGCCATGTTCGAAAAAGTCCTGATTGCCAACCGTGGCGCGATTGCCTGCCGCATCCTGCGCACCTTGCGTCAACTGCAGGTCAAAGGCGTTGCCGTTTACTCCGAAGCCGACGCCGCGAGCCTGCACCTGCTGCAAGCTGACGAAGCCCAAAGCCTCGGTGAAGGCGCAGCCGCCAGCACCTACCTGGCGGTTGACAAAATTCTCGCCATCGCCCGAGCCACCGGCGCCACGGCGATCCATCCCGGCTACGGGTTCCTCTCGGAAAACGCCGCGTTTGCCCAAGCCTGCGAAGCAGCCGACATCGCCTTCATCGGCCCGACGCCAGAGCAACTGCGCGTGTTCGGCCTCAAGCACACCGCTCGCGCATTGGCCAAGCAACACGGCGTGCCAATGCTCGAAGGCACCGAACTGCTCGACAGCCTCGACGCGGCATTGATTGCAGGCTTACAGGTCGGCTACCCGGTGATGCTCAAAAGCACCGCCGGCGGTGGTGGCATCGGCATGCGCGTCTGCCGCAATGCAGCCGAGCTGAGCGAATCCTTTGAGGCGGTCAAACGCCTCGGCCAGAACAACTTCAGCGACGCCGGGGTGTTCATCGAGAAGTACATCCAACGCGCGCGACATCTGGAAGTTCAGGTGTTCGGCGACGGTCACGGCGACGTGATTGCCCTCGGTGTACGCGACTGCTCGGTGCAGCGCCGCAACCAGAAAGTCCTTGAAGAAACCCCGGCGCCGAACCTGCCGCAAGGCATGGCCGATGAGCTGTGTGCAGCGGCGATCAAACTGGCCAAGGCGGTGAACTATCGCAGTGCCGGCACCGTGGAATTCGTCTTCGACAGTGAAGATCAGCGCTTCTATTTTCTGGAAGTGAACACCCGCTTGCAGGTAGAGCACGGTGTCACCGAGCAAGTGTGGGGCGTGGACCTGGTGCGCTGGATGGTGGAACTGGCGGCCGGTGATTTGCCGCCGCTGAGTGATTTGAGCCAGGGTTTGAAAGCCGACGGCCATGCGATTCAGGCGCGGCTGTATGCCGAAGATCCGGGTCGCGATTTTCAACCCAGCCCAGGTTTGCTGACGGCCGTGAACTTCCCTGCCGCCGATGGCAAACAGCTGCGCATCGATACCTGGGTCGAGGCCGGTTGCGAGATTCCACCGTACTTCGATCCGATGATCGCAAAAGTCATCAGTTGGGCGCCGACACGCGAAGCAGCACGCGCCGATCTGCATCAGGCTTTGGGTGACAGCCTGCTCTATGGCGTGGAAACCAACCGCGATTACCTGCGGCAGATTTTGCTTGATGCCCCCTTCGCCAGCGGCCAGCCGTGGACACGTTGCCTCGAACATCTGGTGTATCAGGCCAACACCTTTGAAGTGCTCAGTGCCGGCACGCAAACCAGTGTGCAGGACTATCCCGGTCGCCTCGGATACTGGGCCGTCGGCGTGCCGCCATCGGGGCCGATGGACAGTCGGGCGCTGCGCCTGGGCAATGGCTTGCTGGGTAACGACGAAGGCGCCGCGGCGCTGGAAATCACCATGAACGGGCCGTTGCTGCGCTTCAATTGTGATGCAGTGGTGGCGGTCACCGGGGCGGCGATTGCGCCGGTGCTGAACGGTGAAACCGTCGCGATGAACACGGCGCTGCTCATTCCGGCCGGTGCCACGCTAAGCCTCGGCACGATTGCCGGTGCCGGCGCGCGCAGCTATCTGTGCCTGCGCGGAGGTCTGCAAGTACCGGATTATCTGGGCAGCAAAAGCACCTTCACCCTCGGACAGTTTGGTGGGCATAGTGGTCGTGCGTTGCGCACTGGCGACGTGTTGCATGTACCCGTCTTGAGCGACCGCAGCCATGGTGATCAACTCCCTGAAGAACAGGTCACCGAGTTGCCTGCCGTGCGGCAAATACGGGTGATCTACGGTCCGCATGGTGCGCCGGAATACTTCACTGAACGCTACATCGGCACCTTCTTCGCCACACAGTGGGAAGTGCATTTCAACTCCAGCCGCACCGGTGTTCGATTGATCGGGCCGAAGCCGGAATGGGTGCGTGCCGATGGCGGTGAAGCGGGACTGCATCCGTCGAATATTCATGACAATCCGTATGCGATCGGAGCGGTGGACTTCACCGGGGACATGCCGGTGATTCTGGGGCCGGACGGCCCGAGTCTGGGCGGGTTCGTTTGCCCGGTGACGGTGATCGAGGCGGACCTTTGGCAGCTTGGGCAGCTCAAGGCCGGGGACAAAGTGCAGTTCGTCCCGGTCGATCTCAAGACCGCCCGCCATCTCGCCCTGAAATGGAATCACTGTAGGAGCGAGCTTGTTCGCGATAGTGGCACATCCAACATTGATGCAACCGACACACCGCAATCGCGAGCAAGCTCGCTCCTACAGGGGGTTGTGTCGCCAGTGGTGTTGGATATTGGGCAGGGGGATACGCGGCTGGTTGCACGCCTTTCGGGCGATACGCATTTGCTGCTGGAAATCGGCGCACCTGAACTCGACCTGGTCCTGCGCTTCCGCGCCCACGCCCTGATGCAGGCGCTGGACAGCAAACACCTGCACGGTGTGATCGACCTGACGCCGGGCATCCGCTCGTTGCAAGTGCACTACCAACCCGAGCAACTGCCGCTGGCCGATCTGCTGGGCATCGTCGCCGGCGAATGGGACACCGTGTGCGCCGCCAAGGACCTGCAAGTGCCGTCGCGCATCGTTCACCTGCCGCTGTCGTGGGACGACCCGGCCTGCCAGTTGGCCATCGAAAAGTACATGACCACCGTGCGCAAGGACGCGCCATGGTGCCCGAGCAATCTGGAGTTCATCCGCCGCATCAACGACCTGCCGAACCTCGACGAAGTGCAGCGCACGGTGTTCGACGCCAGCTATCTGGTGATGGGGCTGGGTGATGTTTACCTCGGCGCACCGGTCGCCACCCCGCTCGATCCGCGCCATCGCCTGGTGACCACCAAGTACAACCCGGCCCGCACCTGGACCGCGGAAAACTCAGTGGGCATCGGTGGCGCCTATATGTGCGTGTACGGCATGGAAGGCCCCGGTGGTTACCAGTTCGTCGGCCGTACCTTGCAGATGTGGAACCGCTATCGCGAAGTCGCCGCATTCGATGGCAAACCTTGGCTGCTGCGCTTCTTCGACCAGATTCGTTTCTACCCGGTGAGCGCCGATGAATTGCTGCGCATTCGACGGGATTTCCCGCTCGGGCGTTTCGATCTGAACATTCAACACAGCCAGTTGAACCTCGCGGATTACCAGGCGTTCTTGAACAACGAGTCCGAGAGCATTGCCGCGTTTCGCAAACAGCAAAAACACGCGTTCGACGCTGAACGCGAGCGCTGGATCGCCAGTGGCCAGGCGCATTTCGACAGCGAAGAACTGGCCCCGCCAGTGACCGATGACGCACCGCTGGCCAGCGGTCAACAGAGCGTCGACAGCCATATCGCCGGCAACCTCTGGCAGGTTCAGGTTGAAACCGGCAGCCGGGTTCAAGCGGGTGATGTGCTGGTGATTCTGGAGTCGATGAAGATGGAAATCCCGCTGCTCGCGCCCATGGCCGGGGTGGTGCGCGAGATTCGCGTGCAACCCGGTTCGGCGGTGCGTGCCGGACAGCGCGTCGTGGTGCTGGAACTCGACTGAGCCCATTTTGAAAAGGATTAACGCCATGAACATCAATCTACAACTCGACGTCCTGCGCAGCGCCTACCGCGACGGCAGCCTCACGCCCCGGCAACTGCTGCTGAACCTGCGCGATAAAGCGGCGGCGCTGAACCCGGACTATCACCTGTTCATCCACTTGCTGAGTGTCGAAGAACTGGAACCCTACCTCGCCGCGCTGGACGGTCGCGACATCGACAGCTTGCCGCTGTACGGCGTGCCGTTTGCAATCAAGGACAACATCGACCTGGCGGGCATTCCCACCACGGCGGCGTGCCCGGCGTTTGCCTATGTGCCAGAGCAATCGGCGACCATCGTCGAGCAGTTGCTGGCGCTGGGAGCGATCCCGCTGGGCAAGACCAATCTCGACCAGTTTGCGACCGGGTTGAACGGCAGTCGCTCGCCGTTTGGCGCGTGCCCGAACAGCGTGTTGCCGGACTATCCGTCGGGCGGTTCGAGCGCCGGTTCTTCGCTGGCGGTTGCGCTGGGCGTCGCGAGTTTCTCGTTGGGGACGGACACGGCGGGGTCCGGGCGAGTACCCGCGGCATTGAACAATCTGATCGGGTTGAAAGCCAGCAAAGGGTTGATCTCGACGGCGGGTGTGGTGCCGGCCTGCCGCACCCTCGATTGCGTCACGACGTTTACCGCGACGGCGCGGGAAGCGAGTCAGCTGCTGGCGCTCACGGCCCACCTGGACCCACGGGACGACTACAGCCGTAACAACCCGCTGTGGAATGACGGCTCGGCGTTCGGCGCACCGCGCCCCTTCCGTTTCGGCGTGCCGCGCGCGCAGGACCTGCAATTTTTCGGCTGCGCTGAAGGCCCGCTGTTGTTCGGTGATGCCATCGACCAACTCCAGGCGTTGGGCGGCGAGGCGGTGGAGCTGGATTTGACGCCGTTTCTCGAGGCGGCGCGCTTGCTTTATGAAGGCCCGTGGGTGGCCGAGCGCTACAGCGTGGCGGGCGAGTTGATGGAGCACCATCCAGAAGCGGTGCTGCCGGTGATTCGTGCGGTGCTGGCCAAGGCGCCGGCGGTCGATGGCGTGCAAACCTTCCGTGCCCACTACCGGCTGCAAGCCCTGAAAGCCTTGTGCGATCAAGCGCTGGCAAATCTTGATTGCGTCGTCACCCCCACCATCGGCCGCCCCGTCACGTTGGCGGAATTGGAGGCCGAGCCGGTCCTGCGCAATTCGGAACTCGGCTACTACACCAACTTCATGAACCTGCTCGATTACGCGGCCGTCGCGGTGCCGAGCGGTTTCATGGGCAATGGCTTGCCGTGGGGCGTAACGCTGTTTGGCCGGGCGTTTACCGATCAATATTTGCTGAGCGTGGCGGATGCTTTTCAGCGTCAGCAGGGCTCGGGGTTATCGGCACCGACGACTGCCGCACGCAATGATCGCGCGCGGTTGGTGGTGTGCGGCGCGCATCTGGATGGGCTGGCATTGAACTGGCAACTGAAACGACGCGGTGCACGGTTGGTCGAGACGACGTTCAGTTCACCGGACTATCAACTGTACGCATTGGCCGGTGGTCCACCGTTTCGTCCGGGGATGGTTCGGGTGAAGGACGGCGGCGTGGCGATTGCGGTGGAGGTTTGGGAATTGCCGAGCAGTGAATTGGGCTCGTTTTTGACCGGGATTCCGGCGCCGCTGGGGTTGGGCAAGGTGCAACTGGCGGATGGGCGTTGGGAGAGCGGGTTTATCTGTGAGGCGTATGGGTTGGAGGGGGCAGCCAATATCAGTCATCTAGGCGGATGGCGTGCTTACCTGAAAACCCTTGGCTGAGATCAAAACCTGTGGGAGCCTGCTCGCGAAGGCGGCAGCTCATCCAGCATTGATGTGACTGACCAAACGCTTTCGTCGGAACGCCGCCCAGAGCAGGCTCGCACACAACGTCCAGGCGCAATCTTCGTGGAGCGCGGGAACGATCATTCGCGCGGCACATAGAGCAGCTATTCCCCCACAGAGCCATTAGAATGCCGCCATCGGGTCACTGCCAACGGAATTGTCATGCCGGCGATCAGGTGCTGATGGGCTTCGCCCGGGATCTGCAGAGTTGCCTGCGGCACTCCGACATCGTCTGCCGCTGGGGCGGTGAGGAATTCATCGTGCTCACGTTGCAGCCCGATGAAACCTTGCATACCCTGCTCTCCCGGGCCAATCATGCAATGTACCGGGCCAAGCAATCCGGCCGTAACCGAACCTGCGTAGAAATGACTCACTCCAGTTATGAATAAACCAGAAATGTGCCCAGCTTGCGGCGCCGCCAACGACTGCACCCTGGCCGATCCTCGCACCGCCGATCGGGCCTGCTGGTGCTATGGCGTCAGCATCGACCCGGCAGTACTCGAAGCACTACCGACCGAGCTGCGCGACAAATCCTGCCTGTGCCCGCGCTGCGCTCAGGTCGAGGCGCAGTTGTAAGCATCCTCCCGGCCGATCACGTAAGATGCGCGGCCCTTTTCCTGTTCGATATCCCGTCATGCGTGTTGACCGTTTCCTCAGCAACCTGCCGCGCTTCAACCGAAAGCAGGTTCGCCTGTTGCTGGTGGAAAAGCGCATCAGGGTCGACGGAACCATCGTCAGCGACCCGCACGCCGAGGTCCGGGAATTCAGCCGCGTCGAAGTTGACGACGAGGTTCTGCAAACCGGCAAACCAGTGCGCCACTTCATGCTGCACAAGCCCGCCGGTTGCGTCAGCGCCACCCGTGATCCGGAACACCCGACGGTGCTCGACCTGATCCATGAGCCGGACAAAGATGAACTGCACATCGCCGGTCGTCTGGATTTCAACACCACCGGCCTGATGCTCATCACTAACGACGGCAGCTGGTCGCGACGCCTGACCCAACCGCAGACCAAACTGCCCAAGGTCTACTACGTCGAGACCGAGCAGGACATCGGGCCGCACTACGCGCTGAAATTTACCGAAGGCCTGTACTTCGCCTTCGAAGACCTCACCACATTGCCGGCCGAGCTGGTGCTGCTCGGGCCGAAATCTGCGCGTCTGAGTATCGTCGAAGGCCGTTATCACCAGGTGAAGCGGATGTTCGGCCACTTTGACAACAAGGTGTTGCGCCTGCACCGCGAACGCATGGGGCCGCTGGTGCTCGACGACTCGCTGAAACCGGGCGAATACCGTCCGCTAAGCGATGAAGAGATCCAATTGGTCTAAGCCGGCTACCGCTGAGCAGAAGTTGTCGAACAATTTACGAAAGACACTTGCACGATGGCGTTCCCCCTGCTTGAATCAGGTCGTCAGCCGAAATGTGACTGACAAGTCACAACATACTTCTAAGAAACTTTTTGTCGGTTAGAGAACCCTCAGGTTCCGCCTCAGACCGGCAGACTGCCCGCCAATAATAATACCCGTCGACCTGCAGTACGGATCGACATGGGCCACAAAATTTCAAGGCATATGCCTACCTGTCACAAAGCTCGTGCAATCTCATTTGCGCGCATACCCGCTTGCCAGGAGTCTTATGACATGAGGCCAGAAATCGCTGTGCTGGATATACAAGGTCAGTACCGGGTTTACACGGAGTTCTATCGCGCAGACGCTGCAGAGAAGACCATTATCTTGGTCAACGGCTCGATGGCCACGACTGCGTCGTTTGCACAAACCGTAAAAAACCTTTACCCGCAGTTCAATGTGGTCTGCTACGACCAGCCCTACGCGGGCAGGTCAAAAGCCCACAACCTGCACGAGAAATTGCTGACCAAGGAAGTCGAAGGGCAGATCCTCCTGGAGCTGATCGACCACTTCGCCGCCGAACACGTGCTGTCGTTTTCCTGGGGTGGCGCCGCTACCCTGGTCGCCCTGGCCCACCGGCCACGACGCATAGAAAAAGCCGTGATCAGCTCGTTCTCCCCGGAGATCAACGCGCACATGCTCGATTACCTCGAGCGCGGTGTTGACTACCTCGGCAGCCGGGACGGTGACCGCGTCGGCAACCTGGTGAACAGCACCATCGGCAAACACCTGCCGACCCTGTTCAAGCGCTTCAACTACCGGCACGTCAGCAGCCTGGCCGACCATGAATACGGGCAGATGCACTTCCACATCAGCGACCTGCTGCACAGCGATCGCCAGTGCTTTTTCAAAGCTGCGAAGAAAATCAACGTGCCGGTACTGTTCATGAACGGCGAATGGGACGAATACACCGCCGCCGATGGCGCCCGGTTATTCGCCGATCACGTGCAAAACGCCACGTTTACGACGCTGGATGCGACCGGGCACTTTCTCGACATGGAACACAAAGCCGCCTGCCGAGACAGCCGCAAGGCATTGCTGGGTTTCCTGAAGCCGGCACAGCATGAAAGCCGACCGCGTTACCATTACGTTCAGGATCACCATGCATTGGCAATCTGAAACAGAGTCATCGCGAGCAAGCCCTGCCCTGTAGGATCAGGCTTGCCCGCGAATGACTATCACGCGGTCCCTGCTTGTGTTTCATCCGGTGTTAAAGCCATCGCACGCAAAGAAAAACTTCTTTTCCACGCGCACATCTGGTACAAAGTCAGCGCTCTGAGCGGGTGTCGTATAATGGCATTACTCCAGCTTCCCAAGCTGATAACGAGGGTTCGATTCCCTTCACCCGCTCCACTTCTCTTCTAACTCATCGATTTCTCTGAAATCCATCGAGTAGAAAGCGAGATAGTCATGTAGTCCTCCTACAACGTGACGCAACGCAACAACCTCTAGCGCCGTTCGAGCGGAATCTATGTCCTTCGCATCACCATCCCGGCTCGCTATCGCGTTCAATTGGGTCAAAGAGAAATTCACGCGTCTACCCGGACCAGCCACCGAGGCAACTCGGTTGATGGAGATGCTGGATCAGGTTAACAGCCGTTGGGGATGAGGGACGCTACCGTCAGCAAGCGTGCCGACCAATCGGATAGGGCTATGCGGCGGAAAATGATGAGTCAGAGTTATACGACGCGGCTTGATCAGTTGTGGACGGTAATTGCCGATAAGCGTTAGTTAGAGAGAGGCAGCCAGGGACCGCGCAGCGATGAAATTTGTTTCAGTGCCTCCGATAGTACGAAAAAAGGTATCTGAGCCGACAGAAAATCAAACATGCTTTGCGACAAAAGCGACGACGACAAACAGGGTCAAGGCGAACGCAGCACCGATGCTGAACGGCAACAACGTAGCGCGAATTGTGGTCGGGACCGGGCGCCTCATCTCTTCAGCTAAAGCCTCTACGTCACGATGTAATTGCTCAATGCTTGCTTTACTACGATGTGTGGACATGTCTCTTTCTCCTCCGGGGTCGCGGGCCGTGTTGAGTCAGTGAACCGTTCCTGGCAATGTGAGCCGTGTGATTGCAAAGCTCAAGTACCAGCGATGTAGGGTGGATACTGCGTGTTGTGGCGAATCAGCGCTCAGATTTTAGTCCAAAATCCCACAACGGCGACAATGGCGGTCACTACCCCTGCCCCTACTGCGTATGGGTACCAGAGGACCTCTTGCTTCAGCTTCGCTTCTTCGGCCGTGAGCTTGCGAGTCTCAGCCAACAATTTTCGGGTTTCGACCAGTAGTTTATCGAGCTCTAAATTTTCGCGGTCGTTCTGGAGCATTGATCATCCTTCTCGGGTTTAAGCCGCCGCCCTAAGCGCCGCTTTCTGCGAAGCCGGCAAAATCTGTCGGACGTCAATCGCTTTTCACCAATCGTGCAGTCCGTTCTGCGGAGCACTATTTCCTATCTACTCAGCTGTGGATAGCGGGTGACTCCTGCTCAGCTTGTAGGCAAAATCCGAGAGTTGCGTATGAAAGAGCGTTAACTGTTTTTCGGTCAATTGATCGTCTTGTTGACACTTGTTTCGTCGGGATACTCTTTAGACGTCGCTGACAATTCAGCGATCGGGCTTGGAAACCCGGAGTTACCACCCTATCGGGGGTGGGCTTATCTGTTGAAACACAATTAGTTGGATGTCGGAAGATCATCCCTTCACCCGCTCCAATCGAATGTTGATCTCACGTCGTTCTTTGACGGGGGATGAAGGTAAAAAAAACCGGCCTTGATGGCCGGTTTTTTTGTGTCTGAAAATTGAGCTACACGAGCTCTACGGGGGGTGCAAAACCCTGCAATACAGAAAACACCTCATTTGAAGCGATCCCCCGCCCCCTCTCCTCACCTCCTCCTAGACTCGTTCCTACCACCTATTCATCGGTTCCCGAGAAGGATCAGTGGTTATAGTGTTGATCATCAAAATTTAGTAGGTATAGTAACCATCGAAGCACACCACAGGGAGGTGATGTGAATAGCCGATTTTTGATAAGCCAAATCGTTGCGGATGGCTGGTACCTGGTTCGAATCAGGGGCAGTCATCATCACTTTAAGCATCCGACCAAACCGGGGCTGGTGACTGTTCCTCATCCGAAAAAGGATCTGCTCAAAAAAACGGCCATAAGTATTTTGCAACAGGCGCTGCTCTGACGATCTCAATGCGCGGCGTCCCAGGAGGACAATGAACATGCTTTACCCAATTGCGATTTCAATGGGCGATAACGAACACGCTTGGGGCGTGGAAGTACCGGACATTCCTGGTTGTTTTTCTGCCGGGGAAGATCTGGACGATGCGATGGCCATGGCTCGCGAAGCCATTGAGGGCCATTTCGACATTCTGGCTGAGGACGGTTCGCCGATTCCGCCTGCGAACAAAGTCACTCTGCATGCGGCCAATCCGCGGTACGCAGGTTGTACATGGGCCGTGGTGGACATCGATGTTACCAAGTATCTGGGAAAAGCCCAGAAGCTGAACATCACGCTGCCGGGCTATCTGCTCAACCGCATTGACGAATACGTGCTGCATCATCCGGAAGAGAAAAGCCGATCAGGCTTTCTGGCCTCCGCAGCACTTAAGGTGTTGCAGCAGAGCTGATGACCTTATTTCAGAGAGGTATGAACCGGCCCCGAGTGGCCGGTTTTTTGTGGGCGGGATTTAGTGGAACGCTGACTCTTCCCCTGTGACCCTTCATTCACTGCCGGCCAAATTGAATGCCTGCTGCCCTTTCTACGGGGCCCCGAGCGAGGCCGATTTTCAAAAAGGCAACGTCCTACACTACTCTGGGAATTGTCCGTACACTTGCGCATTGCTGTGTTTTTACCATGAAGCCTATAGTCGACCCGCGCCCAAAATGGCGTATCGGGTTTGGCGACTCGATGCCATGGTACAGAAGCCTCCGAGGATTTCTCGGAGCGCTTTTGAACGCACTTGGCTGCCTCGTTTTTGGTGGCTGTGCGTGGGAGACCTTAGGGTCTGCCGGTTTTACCATGGCCCGGTTCGCCAACCCGCGTACAGCTACCACCCTATTGTTTGGCGACGATTGAGTGGTAAGTCTTCCTCCTACATGGTGATCACTCATGAATGAATATATGGCTTTAACCAGCAACGCCGACGACCTCCCCTCGCTGTATGTAAACACTACCCAACCGCTGCATTCACTGCTCAGCACCGCCCGCTACAGAATTGGCGCGGTGACGCAGATCCTTGAAAACCTCGCCATGCGCGGCGATATCACAACTGACTCGGTAATACTCAGCGACTTCGCATTGCTTTGCTGCATACCCTTGCGCGACGGTTGCGATGTGCTGGACGTCATTGCTCGACGTATGGATGCGCAATAGTTCTGACGTGACACGGGGCGCCTATTAAGGCGTCCTCTATCTGTAGCAGCAGGCTTCGCCAGCTGCTACAGAAAATGTATGTGTTTTTCCCTGATTGGCGCGGGTTTCAGCATCCAGCATGTCAATGACTGGGGAACGACTGGCGTTCAGCGCTCAGCGTTTTTTACCGCCCCACATATAGTTTGCGTATAGATTCCGGCGAGCCAGTAAAGAAGCCGTAGCACTGCATTGAGCCTGACAATAGATACCTTACTCTGCCAGCTCACCCTTCACGTAGAGGTCAGCATGGACCATTCAGAGTTCGGGATCATAATCATCTCAATGATTGGGTTGTTCGGCTTTGCTTCGTTTATTTTTGAGTACTTGAGTGCCAGGAAAAGACGCAGATAACGTTCAGCGTTATCCGGCCCGTTTTTGCACTAGCGGGTCGCGACGATGAACAATCGCGGGAACGGCAGCAGCACCGAGCCATCGCTCAGCGCCGGATAAGCCTGCTCGATCGCAGCGTGATATTGCTTGAGGTATTGCGCCTTTTCCGCCTCATCCAGCGGTTCGAGAAATGGCCGCAAACCGCTGCCCTTGAACCACTCGACCACGCCCGACGCACCGCCCGCCAGTGGATGATGGTAAGTGGTGCGCCAGACATCGACTCGTGCACAGTGCGGCCGCAGCATCGAGTAGTAAGCACTGGCACTGGCCATTTCCGTCCGCAGCCCGGCGGCGTCCGCCAACTTGCTGGCCCACGGGCCATCTGCGGCCACTTCGCGCATCAGGCGATGGGACGGCTCGTTGAGGTTGTCAGGCATTTGAATGGCCAGGCTACCGCCCTTGGTCAATCTGGCGGCCAGCGAAGGCAGTAACGTTGCGTGATCGGGGAGCCACTGCAACACCGCGTTGGCGAATATCACGTCGAACGGGCCGTTGTTGTCCCAGGTTCCGATATCAACGGTGTCGAACTGCACATGCGGTAAACGCTTGCGGGCGGCGTCGATCATATCGCTTGAACTGTCCACGCCACGCACGGTGGCGTGGGTGAAGCGCTCTACCAGCAACTCGGTCGAGTTGCCGGGGCCGCAACCGATGTCGATGGCCGAGCGCACCTCCACGGGCGGGATCGCCACGAGCAGATCCCGAGCCGGACGTGTGCGTTCATCTTCAAAAGCGACGTATTGCTTGGCGGACCAGCTCATTGCGTTCTCCTGTCGGTGTGTTGTCGTGGGCAGGGGCAGACAACCGGTTCGCTACGATACCTCGACTCATGCTCTCTTCCCTATCCAGAACTCAAGTATCAGCAGCAACGCCAAATCTGTAGCAGCTGGCGAAGCCTGCGTTCGGCTGCGTAGCAGTCGTGAAATCAGCGATGCGGTATGTCAGGGAGATCGTGGTTTCAGTTTTTACGACTGCTTCGCAGCCGAACGCAGGCTTCGCCAGCTGCTACCAGAATTGCGTTGCACGCGAAATACGAAAATCTCATCAGAATTTTCATCCCGACGGCGCTGTCACAAAATCAGGCGCATCCCCACGAGGAACACGGCAATGAAATTCGCAAAAGTCGCTCAGAAGCTCGCCCTGTGGGCCGGCAGTCCGCGGACGTTTCTCGGGGCAATTATTCTGATTTTCCTGTGGGGGTTAAGCGGGCCGATTTTTCATTTCGACGACACCTGGCAACTGATCATCAATACGTCGACCACCATCATCACGTTCCTGATGGTGTTCCTGATTCAGAACACGCAGAACCGCGACACGGATATTTTGCATTTGAAAGTCGATGAGTTGATACGGGTGACGAAGGAAGCGCAGAACGCAATGCTGGGGTTGGAATCGCTGGACCTGAAACAGTTGGAAGCGCTGCGCAAGCATTACCGCTCCATGGGTGAAAGCGAAACCGTTGCACTGGAGGGGGTAGCCACTCAAAGCAAGAGAAAAACAAACTGGAATCAGTGCTAATCCAACAGCAAAACGGCGCGTAACCGAGGTTGCGCGCCGTTTTTTTTGTCACGTGGGCCCAGATTAGCGACTCGCTTGCAGTGCCTTGGCCATTTGCAGATGGTTTTGCAATTTAGGCAGGGTTTCTTCAGCGAAGGCTTTAATTTCCGGCACCTCAGTGGTCTGCGCCACCTGCTGCAGTTGCTCGATGGCTTCCTGAGTGGTTTTCACCTGACTGGCGACGTAGGCCTGGTCGAAGCTCGCGCCGTCCATTACTTGCGGCATCAGGGCTTTGGCCTTGTCGGCCACTTCTTCGCGTGGCGCCACCGGCAAATCAAGTTGCTTGGCGATTTTCGCCAGATGCTGATTGGCGGTGGTGCGGTCATTAATGACGATGATGGTGTAGTCCTTGACCTCTTTGGATTCGGTTTTCTGATGCGCCAGGCGACTGGCCTCGATGTCGGCCATGCCTTTGGCCGAGGCATCGTTGATGAATTCGGCGGGCGACTGGGCAAAGGCACTGCTGGCACACAGGCCCAGTAACGCGGCAAAACCGGCATTGCGTAATCGGGTGGCCATCCGGTTCATGGTCGCGCCCTCCTCAAAATAAAATTAAAACGGGAGCTTTCGCCCCCGCCTTTCAATCAAAACTACCTTCACCCACTATTTGGATTTCTGACCACCTTTGCGACCCATTTCTGGTTTCGCAGGGTCTTTGTCGACAGTCGTGGTGGTAGTTTTCCCACCTTTGCGACCGGCTTCAGACGCCTTCGTTCGATCGTTGGCGAAGTTTCCCGAGTTCGAGTTTCTTGAATTAGGCATGATTCTCTACCTCTTGGTGATGATTGCAGCGAGCAGGAGCCCGCATAGAATCTGAATTTCGATCCCCAAAAAGGTTTAGAAAACCTGGCAGCGCCGCGACGAACGGCGGCGAATGCTCAGACCCGTCGCAGGTGATGCTCGCGCTTGGCGCTGTACATGGCTTCATCGGCATGTCGCAGCAACTGCTTTTCTTCTGTGCCGTGGTCGGGGTATCGCGCCACGCCAATGCTCGTCTGGATGTTCAGGCTATGCCCGTCCAGACGCATCGGCTGAGCCAGCACCTGACGGATTTTCCCCGCGACGCCGTCGGCGTCTTCCGAGGCGTGGATGCTGTGTAACAACACCACAAACTCATCACCGCCAATGCGCGCCACCGTGTCGGTTTCCCGCACGCACCCCTTGAGCCGATTGGCGACCGCTTGCAGCAACATGTCGCCGACTGCATGGCCATGGGTGTCGTTGACTTGTTTGAAACGGTCGAGGTCGACGTACAGCAAGGCCATTCGACCGCACTCCTGACGAGCCACCATCAGCGAAGCTTTGAGACGGTCGCGGAGCAATTCGCGGTTGGGGAGCTGGGTCAGTTGGTCGTACTGGGCCATCTGCTCCAGCCGGGCATGCAATTGTTTGCGCTCGATCGCAGTGGCGACCTGGGCGCAAACGTACTGCAACAGTTCCTTATCCTGCTCGGTGTAGCGCTCGCCACCCGGTACGCTTTTGACGATCAGCGCGCCGATGGTGCCGTTTTGCGAGTTCAACGGCACCCCCAGCCAGCAAGGCGAATTCTGTTGAGCCACCAGGCCCTCGAATCCTGCGGGTGGAACGTCCTGATCCGGAGTCAGCAAAATCGGCAGGCCGGTGCGAATGACCTCGGTACACAGCCGCCCGATGACCGTTCCGGGCTGCTCGGGTTGCTGCTCTTGTTCGTCAACGTGATAGGGGAAATTCAGTTGCGCACAGTGTGTGTCGTACAGTGCGACGGAAAAATTCAGCGCCGGCAACCATTCACCGATGATCAGGTGGATGCGTTTGAACAGCGCCAGCAAATCCTCCGCCGCGTGGGCCGCTTCGGAGATCGCATACAACGCCGCTTGCCGGGACTCGGCCTGCTTGCGCTCGGTGATGTCGCGCGCCACGGCGATGCGCAACTGGTCGACTTCTGACCAGCGTGCCGACCAAAGGATGTGCACCACTCGGCCATCCTTGCGCATATAACGGTTTTCAAAGTTGAGCTTGGGCTCGCCGCCCATGATGTCCCGTGCGGCATCAAGGGTGCGTTGACGGTCGGCCGGATGCACCAGATCGATCATTGACTGTCCGATCAGCTCGTCCGGGGTGTAGCCGAAAATACGCTCGCAGGCCGCACTGACAAATACGAAGCGACCTTGCTTGTCGACTGCGCAGACGGCGTCCAGCAACAGATCGAGATAGCTCGCCAACGGCGCGGAATTTCTAGTTGCCATGGTGCAGAGAGTGTGTCCGGACAATGCAGCAAAAAGAAACCATCCTTGCCCATGAGCAAAACTGGCGCATCCAGGCGACCAGTATCAAGCCTTGTTCGTCACCAACCCCGGCAACGCATGCGCCAGCGCATTGATGGCAAAACCGATAAACATCACCCCGCACAGCCGGGTGATCAGCAACTCATGCCGTTGATACAACGTGCGTACCTGCTGCGCACCGACAATGCCAATGAGGATAGCGTAGGCCATGAGACCGCCGACGAAGCTCAGGACGATCAGCCACGGCAACATCGACCAATGGAGCAACTCTGCACGACTGGAGAGCAGCGCGGTGAACGTTGCGACCGCCACCGGGTACGCTTTCGGATTGGTCAGGCCAAACAGAATGCCGTGCCAGAACGGTTGCCGCGCCGGGCCTTGAGGCGCTTCGGCGCTGCTGCGACGGGCACGAACCGCGCGCAGGCCCAGCCAGAACAAATAGAGCCCGCTGAGCACACCCAGCACATCGAACGCCGTGCTGCCGATTTCCCTCGCCCCCACAATCGCAACGAGCGCCGTGCTGCACCAGACCACGTCCCCGAGCAAATGCCCGCAAAGAAACCCCGCCCCCGCCCGTCGACCACGGGCCGCGCCGATGCCGAACACCGCCAGCACACCCGGTCCTGGCGTGATGCCATAGATAAAACCGGAAGCGAGGACGGCCATTAGCAGCGTTGGGGTCATTGGAAACCTTTTGAACTACCTGGTGAATGGACGCAAGTCTATCTCAGGTCCCAGCACATCGACTGACTGATTGTCGAAGAACTTTATGCGGGCTTAATCCGGTTGTCAGGGCTCGTTCGATTTCGGCTGTGCCGCTGCCGCGCATTTCCAGCAGGACGCGGGGACGAGCCAGGTCAGAAAACATTCATTGAATGTTAGTCAGCCTTCGCGAGCAAGCTCGCTCCCACAGGGGAACGCATTCCAATGTGTACAAGCGAGCCTGCTCGCGAAGGAGCCGGCACATGAATCCGCTATCGCAGCGGAGCCGCGGCGTTACCGTGCTGATATCAAAACGCGTTACGGAAAATCTCTTCGATCTGACGCTGGTCCGCCGCCCGTGGATTGGTCAGGCCACACGCATCTTTCAAGGCGTTGGTGGCGAGGGCCGGGATGTCGTTGAGCTTGACGCCGAGTTCACGCAAACCGGCGGGAATCTCGACATCCCTGGCCAAGGTGCGAATGGCTGCGATGGCCGCCTGTGCGCCTTCTTCCGGGCTGAAACCACGGATGTCTGCGCCCATTGCGTGGGCCACATCGGTCAAGCGATGGGCACAAACCAGCGTGTTGAAGGTTTGTACATGAGGCAGAAGCACGGCGTTGCAAACACCGTGGGGCAAATCATAGAAACCACCCAATTGGTGGGCCATGGCGTGGACGAACCCCAGGGACGCATTGTTGAAGGCCATGCCGGCGAGGAATTGCGCGTACGCCATGTTTTCCCGTGCGGTCATGTCACTGCCGTCGAGCACGGCCTGGCGCAGGTTGTTGCTGATCAAGGTGATCGCCTTCAGCGCGCAGGCATCGGTGATCGGGTTGGCGGCGGTGGATACGTAGGCTTCGATGGCGTGGGTCAGCGCGTCCATGCCGGTCGCCGCGGTCAGGCCCTTGGGCATGGCAACCATCAGCGCCGGGTCGTTGACCGACAGCAGCGGCGTGACGTTGCGATCGACAATCGCCATTTTCACGTGGCGCGATTCGTCGGTGATGATGCAGAAGCGGGTCATCTCGCTGGCGGTGCCGGCGGTGGTGTTGATGGCGATCAGCGGCAACTGCGGCTTGGCGGATCGATCGACGCCTTCGTAGTCGCGAATCTGCCCGCCGTTGGTCGCGCACAGGGCGATGCCTTTGGCGCAGTCATGGGGCGAACCACCGCCCAGGGACACCACGAAATCACAGCGACTTTCCTTGAGCAGGCCCAGACCACGCTCGACGTTGGCGATGTTCGGGTTGGGCTTGGCACCGTCGAAGATCACCGCGTCGATATCCTGTATCGCCAGCTTCTCGGCAATCATCTTCGCCACGCCAGCCTTGGCCAGCCCGACATCGGTGACGATCAACGCCTTGCGAAAACCGTACTTGCCGATGGCGTCCATGGCTTCGTCGAGGCAACCGATGCCCATGATGTTCACGGCGGGGATAAAAAACGTGCTGCTCATATGCGAATCTCCTGACGGGGTCGAATCAGCGGGTGCCCGTAGGATCGACCCATCAGTCGTGCGGTAACTTGATCTGGCTCAAGTCCCGGTCGTGATAAAGTCGCCGCCCATCAGACCTTTTGCTTTGAGACGAAGACCGCAATGACCGATTTCCAGGATGTTGACGCCCAACTTGAAGACTGGAACGCCTTGCGCACCACCGCCTCGTTCAGCGGCCTGCTGGTGGGTAACGGCGCCAGCCGCGCAGTGTGGGACGATTTCGGCTACGACTCGCTGTTTGAAAACGCCCGCACCGTCGAAGAAAAACCCCTGAGCCAGTCCGAGCTGAGTGTGTTCGACGCTCTACAGACGCGTAGCTTCGAGCAAGTGCTCAGCGCGCTGAAAACCACCAGCCGGGTCAACAAGTCCCTGGCCGTCAGCTCCGCCGCGCCGCGCAATCGCTACTACGCGATCAAGGAAGCACTGATCAACACCGTCCACGCGGTGCATATCCCGTGGCGACTGGTAGTGCCTTCGACACTGGCGACGATCAATCAGGAACTGCGCAACTATCGGACGGTATTTACCACCAACTATGATTTGCTCAGTTACTGGGCGATTCAACACCAGCCTGACGCCATCACCGATCTGTTCCAGGGTGCCGAGCCGGGTTTCGACCTGAGCGCCACGGCGACCGATAAAACCCGCTTGTTGTACCTGCATGGCGGGCTGCACCTTGTGCGCAATCAGGACGGCACGGCGCGCAAACTCATGTCGACCGAGGGCACCCTGCTGGGAAGTTTTGCGATCAACAACACGATCAAGACCCTCGATGACGTGCCGCTGTTTGTGAACGAAGGACCGGAGCAGGACAAGCTCAAGACCATTCGCAGTTCGGATTACTTGTCGTTTTGCTACGACCAGTTGCTCAGTCATGGCGAAGGGTTGTGCCTGTTTGGTCATGCGCTGGGTGAGCAGGACAGCCACATTACTCATGCGCTGCGCCAGGCGAAACCGACCGTGCTGGCGATCTCGATTTATCCGCGCAGCAAGGCGTTCATCCAGCACCAGAAGCGGCATTACGCGAAGGTGTTTGAGGGGACGGGCTGTGAATTGCGTTTTTTTGATTCGAAGACCCATGCACTGGGTAGCCCGAAGCTGACGGTGCCAGTCGAAGTTTAGCGGCAATGCGGCTGACGCTTTCGCGAGCAAGTCGATTCGTCGCACCGCCGCTCCCACACTGGATCTGCGGTGTGCACCAATCCCTGTAGGAGCGAGCTTGCTCGCTCCTACAGGTGTTCAGAGCACCGGCAAGGTTTTGTCCTTGATCACCCTGGTCGGCCCGTTGGCCTTGACGCTGGCGATGCCTTTCTCAAGCGCAGCCTCGGAGGAATAAGCCTCGCTGCTACCGATGATTTCGTGATTCGCGGCTTTGAGGTTGAAGTATGGATGGCCATCCTTGGTGGTCTTTTTCTCGTAGCGGTCATCCAGCGGGCTGTTTTTCTGCACCGAGGCGATGCCGTTATCCGCAGCACTGCGGGTCGTGTAGTGCTCGCTGTTCAAAATGATTTCAGCATTGGCCGCTTTCAGTACGAACCGAAACTGGCCACTGCTGGTTTTGCTCACTTCGTACCATCCGGACATGCTCGTTCTCCTTGGCAATTGAGAGGGTTCGCGCCAAAGAGTAAAGACCAGGCGAAGATTTTTGTCGCCTGTACCGGCCCCTTCGCGAGCAGGTCGGATCGCCGCACCGTCGCTCCCACAGTGGAGTTGTGTACATCACTCCATTGTGGGAGCGAGCCTGCTCGCGAAAGGGGCGACACGATTTGCCCTACTTCACCGCCGTGCGCACCACTGACAATTCCGGCGCAACCACCCGCCGCTGACTCAGGTACCGCGTACAACTCACCCGCAAGAACGAGGCGAAATTCACCACCTCGCCGCGATAGTCCATCACCTCTTCATACAGCTTGGCGATCAACTGGTTGGTGGTCATGCCATCGACCTCGGCGATTTCACTGAGGATGTCCCAGAACTGATTCTCCAGTCGCAAGGTGGTGACCACCCCGCAGATGCGCAGCGAGCGGGAGCGCGATTCGTAGAGAATCGGATCGGCTTTGACGTAGAGCTCGCACATGGGAACGTCCCTCGTTACAGCGTGATTTTGGTGCCCAGCAACCCGAGGAAACCCGCGAGCCAGTTCGGGTGCGCCGGCCAGGCTGGAGCAGTGGCCAGATTGCCTTGAACGTGACCTTCGGTCACCGGGATATCGATGAACGTCCCGCCAGCCAGGCGCACTTCCGGCGCGCAGGCCGGGTAGGCGCTACACTCGCGACCTTCGAGAACCCCCGCCGCTGCCAACAATTGTGCACCGTGGCACACGGCGGCAATCGGTTTACCGGCCTTGTCGAACGCACGCACCAGTTCCAGCACTTTTTCGTTCAGGCGCAGGTACTCCGGCGCACGACCGCCGGGGATCAGCAGCGCGTCGTAGTCTTCGGATTTGACCTTGGCGAAGTCAAAGTTCAGGGCAAACAAGTGACCCGGTTTCTCGCTGTAGGTCTGGTCGCCTTCGAAGTCGTGGATGGCGGTGCGCACGGTCTGGCCGGCGTTTTTGTCCGGACAAACGGCGTGCACCGTGTGGCCGACCATCAGTAATGCCTGGAACGGCACCATCACTTCGTAGTCTTCGACGTAATCGCCAACCAGCATCAGGATTTTTTTAGCAGCCATGGAAAGGACTCCTTTGGGAAAAACGTGGGCCTGCAGGAGTATTCAAGGTAGTCCTTATCTGCGGGGTCGGGTAATAACCAGCTACTACGGCGTTATCGTTCTTCGCGAGCAGGCTCGCTCCTACAGGAGAATGCATTCCAATGTGGTGGGAGCGAGCCTGCTCGCGAAGAGGCCTTCAAACTGTACGGATAACTCTGCGCCTAGCTGTAACAGCGGCAGTCACCAGGTTTGTGGCTATATAAACGCACTTCCCGCCACCCTCGATTCTGGTTGCCATCATGTCCTCGCGCGAAAATACCGGTATGGCCCTGGGCCTGCTCGGCGTTGTTATTTTCAGCCTTACCCTGCCCTTCACGCGGATTGTCGTGCAGGAACTCCATCCGCTGCTCAACGGCCTGGGCCGTGCGTTGTTCGCGGCAGTTCCGGCGGCGTTGCTGTTGCTGTGGCGTCGGGAGAAATGGCCGACCTGGAAACAGATCAAAGGCCTGACGCTGGTGATCGCCGGGGTGATCCTCGGGTTCCCGGTGCTTTCGGCCTGGGCGATGCAAACCTTGCCGGCGTCCCACGGAGCACTGGTCAACGGCCTGCAACCGTTGTGCGTGGCGCTGTACGCTGCGTGGCTGTCCCATGAGCGACCGTCAAAATCCTTCTGGGCCTGCGCCGCGCTGGGCAGTGCGTTGGTACTCGGTTATGCGCTGATCAGCGGAGCCGGCAGTATTCAGGCGGGTGATTTGCTGATGCTCGGCGCGATTGCCGTGGGTGGCCTGGGTTACGCCGAGGGTGGACGGTTGGCCAAGGAGATGGGCGGCTGGCAGGTGATCTGTTGGGCGCTGGTGCTGTCGACGCCGCTACTGATCGGGCCGGTGGTGTACCTGGCGCTGCAACATCAAGGCGAGATTTCGGCCAAGACCTGGTGGGCGTTTGGTTATGTCTCGTTGTTCTCGCAGTTCATTGGGTTCTTCGCCTGGTACGCCGGGCTGGCCATGGGGGGCATTGCCCGGGTCAGTCAGATCCAGTTGCTGCAAATTTTCTTCACCATCGCCTTTTCGGCGCTGTTCTTCGGTGAGCACATCGAGCCCATCACCTGGCTGTTTGCTGCCGGGGTGATCGTGACGGTGATGCTGGGGCGTAAGACCGCAGTCAAATCCGCGCGCATTGCCACGG